>JAFGOG010000165.1 GCA_016926595.1 Anaerolineae bacterium | reverse complement strand
GATGCCTACCTGGTGGCGTACAGCATCCCCTTTAGCGCCTACATCGTTCTGCGCGAAGTCGTCAAGCCAGCCTTCCTGCCCACTTTTCTTCAGAGCCGCCGTGAGGCCGAGGGACGTGACTGGCGCCTCTTTGGCGTGGCAGGCACACTGCTGGTACTGCTGTTGGGCGTGCTCACCGCGGCCGGGCTCTTGCTTGCGCAGCCCCTCACAGCGCTTGCGGCACCGGGCTTTGCCGGGCAGCAGCGCGACCTGGCTGCCAGCCTGCTGCGCCTGGTCATGCCTGCCCTGCTGCTTCTCGGCGCCTCGTCACTGACGACCGCCGCGCTCCACGCCAACAAGCGCTTTGCGCTGCCTGCCATCGGCGAGGCGAGCTTTCGGGCACTGCCGATCCTCTTCCTGTTGGCCACGGGTGGCGTCGTGGGAACGGCGTTGGGGGTGATGATTGGCGCGCTCAGCAAGGTAGGGGTCGAGGCCTGGGGGCTGCGCCGGCACCTGGCCCATCTGCGGCCCAGCCTCGACCTGGCCTTTGAACCCGTGCGCACCGTCGGGCGGCTGGCGGCGCCGCTGTTGGGTGCCCTGTTTCTCTCCCTCTTTGTCGGCCCCCTGGTGGAGAACGCCTTTGCCAGCAAAGTAGGAGTGGGTGGCGTGGCGGCGCTTGCCTATTCGCGCAAGATTGTCGAAACACTGACCACCATCTTGCCCTACACCCTGGGATTGGTGTTACTGCCCTTCTCCGCCGAGATGGCCGCCCGCCACGACTCGGAAGGCCTCGCCCGCATGCTGGGCGGTGCCGTGCGCAGCCTGGTCCTGCTCTTTCTGCCAGTGACCGTGGGGCTAATGGCGCTCCGTGAGCCGTTCGTGCGACTGCTGCTGGAGCGAGGAGCCTTTACCGCGGCCTCCACCGAGCTCACAGCCGGCCCGCTCTTTTACTATGCCCTGGCCCTCGTGCCCTTTAGCCTCGAGGTCATTGTCATCCAGTTCTTTTTTGCGCGGCAGGACACACTCACGCCCGTGCTGGCCGATGTGGCTTCCTTTGCTCTCAACGTGGCCCTCATCCCGCTGTTGCTGCCCACCGTCGGCTTGGGTGGCATCGCACTGGCCGCGGCTTTGGCCAAGGCGGTCAAGGTACTGGCGTTGTTGATCCTCTTTAGCCGGCGCGTCCCTGCTTTTCGACTCGTCGATCTCGCGCCGTTTTCCGGCAAGATGCTCCTGGCCGCATTGGCGACGGCGGCCATCCTCGGCCTTTGGATTCTGATGGCTGAATCCGCGCTGAGTGGCGGCGGCATCATCGCCCTCGCTGCCTACCTGTCCGTCGGGGGCCTGCTCGGAGGCGGCACCTTTTTCCTTACCGCTCACCTGTTAAGAGTGCAAGAGCCAGCAATCGCCTGGCAACGGACTTGGGCCTGGACAATCACAAAAAAAAGGAGATCAAAAGGAGAACAGACATGAAAAAAGCCAGATGGCTAACCCTTGTATCGATCCTGTTTCTACTCGGTAGCTTTTCCCCGGCCCTTTATGGAGAGGCGGGCAGTTCCGGGCCTGATATCGTCCCGGCCCAGACGGTAGATCCCATCCCTAACCGAACCCTTGCCTTTGGCGATAGCATCACCTGCACCCCCGACTGCTGGAACATGGCATCAGTTGTGCATAGCGCCCAGGAGGAACCCTATCCCGCAAAACTCGAACAGACACTCGACGTGCGGGTTGCACAGTCAGAAGTGATCAACGCCGGCAAGTCGGGCGAAGCCACCTACGGCGGCAGTGAGCGGATCACAGGTCAGGTCAGCACGCACCGCCCCAAGTACGTCTTGATCCTGGAGGGCACCAACGACGTCACGCGCGACAAGAATCCATCCGACGTCAAGACCAACCTGGAAAACATGATCGACAACGCGCGCGAGACCGCCGGTGTCACGGGCGTCGAGGTCATGCTGGCCACCATCATTCCCCGCACCGACGGCAAGAATGACGCGACGGAGCAGATGAATGCCCTGGCCGTCGTGCCGGCGGCGCAGAGCAAGGGAGTACCGGTGTGCGACCTATGGGTGGCTATGATGAGCCGCCCCAACTGGCAGTACCTGCTCGATCCCGATGGCAAGCATCCCAACGAGGCCGGCCGGGCACTGATCGCCGATACCTTTTACCAGTGCATGCTGGCATTCTTTCCCGGCGTGAACCAAGAGACGGTGCCCCCTGATGCGTGGATCGAAAGCCTGCCGCCCACGGTCGAGTGCGGTGAGCCCGTCACCCTGCCTGCCACCTGGGCCGGCACCGACAATCTCAGTTGGGTGGTCGACTATGACGTGCAGGCGCGGATGAACAACGGCGCCTGGACAGACTGGCTGATGGGCACGCAGAAAACCACCGGCACCTACTACGGCCCGAGCGAGAACACGTACGGGGACCGGTTCTACTTTCAGGTGCGGGCACGCGACCTGGTAGGAAACGTCGGCGCCTACAGCGAGCCGGCCTACAGCGAGGTGACCGACTCGGTGCCACCCACAGAGGCACACGTGAACCTCCTGCCAGGGGTTTTGGTGGCGCCCTTCGAGGTGAGTTGGTGGGGCGCCGACGCGTGCAGCGGGGTGACCGCCTACGGCGTGCAGTACAGGAATGAGACAGACGCCGAGTGGCAGACGTGGTTGAGCCCGACACTGAGCCTGAGCGGTTCTTTCAGTCCCACTATCCCCAGGTATGGCGAGACGTACGAGTTCCGGGTGCGACCCCAGGATGCCGCCGGCAACTGGGGAGACTGGTCGGCCGTCGAGGCGTCGACCATCCTGGCCCAATGGACGATAGAGGGCCAGGTTCTGAACACGCGCCACGAACCGGTTGCCGGCGCTGCTATCGGTCTCGACCCATCCGCCCTGTACGTGGCCCATCAGCCCGGCGGCCGTTTCCTGGCCTACCTGGACGAGGGTGGCAGCTACGACGTGTCGGTTGCGCGCCCCGACCGGTATGGTCCGCTCCCGGCGATGGTCGACGTGGCGCAGAGTGCCCACGTCAGCGGCCTCTCCTTCATCCTGCCACCCGCCGACGACGCCGTGGCCGATGGCGGCTTTGAGGCGGGGAACCTGGACGCCTGGCAGGTGGGCGGCAGCGTGCCGCCCACGCTGAGTGTCACGGGCCACACCGGGCTGAGCGCCGTGCGCCTGGGCGGAGCCGGGGCGAGCACCTATCTGAGACAGCGGGTCACGCCGGCACAGGGAGAGAGACCAACCCTCTCTTTCCTCGTGCGCCTGGATCAACCGGGGCCCGCGAGCGCGCTGCAAGTCGAGCTGGCCAACAGGACCAGCCTCTCGTCGCCGGTGATGTATACCGTACCAGTCGACAGTGAAGCGTGGCTTCACACCTGGTATGACCTGACCGGCCTGGTGAGCGAGCCGCTCACGATCACCTTCCGCGTTTCGGATGCAGCCGCAGTCATCCTCGACGAGATCAGCCTTGGCTCATCGCGGCAAGGGCACTACCCGATCTATCTGCCCTTCCTCGTTCAAATTTGCCGGGTCCTGGGCTAGTCGTCCAGAACGAAACGCCTCGACGGCAGCCGCGGCTGTGACCACCGCGCCGTCTATGGCATCTTGTCGTGGGCTTGCTCTCGTACCTGCGACTGAGAGTGGAGCATTGGCCCGGCCTGGCCATCCCTCGCCTTTTACAAACGCAGCGTCTCGGCCATGAAAGGCTCAAAGCTCAAAAAATCCGCATGGTGGATGATGATGGCCTCGGTCGTCCTCTTCCCCAGGTCACCCTCCTTCGAGTGCGCCGCGATCATGTGACAGATGTCGTCGGGCACACCGAACCGCATAGCCAATCCCACCCCCGTGAACGGATGTCGCAGCAGCTTGCCCGTCCTGCCCACCACGGCCCGGCCATCGTCTAGTACATACTCTACCAGCTTGCCCACGTCGATGAGTATCGCGCCCGCGATCAAATAGTCCATGTTGATCGGCAGCTTGGCGCCAAAGAAGGCCTGCATGGCCTTGGCCGCTTCCACAGCAATGTGTACTACGGCTCTCTTGTGCTCCATAAAGGTCACCTGGCAGTCCTTGACCAGTAGCGTAAAGGGGATCTCGAGCAGATCCTCAGGCTTCAAGACACTCTGCTCAAGAGCATATTCCCAGGTCTGATACACCTTCTCCCTCAAACCGGGATCCTCAATCCACTCGATCTCGGGCCAGATTGCCACAAGTCGCTCACGCATAGTTTCCCCTCCATACGGTCAGCTATTCCCACCAGAAGCGGATCTCGGCTTCGGCGGTATCCTCGAAATATTCAACCACGATGTCGTGATAGCCGCTGCTCAGATAGGTGACCGGGCTGTGATATTCACCCCGGCCGATGTGCCATTGCTCCACCAACACTTCACCATCCACCTTCAGCCGCACGCCATCGTCGGCAAAGAGCCCAAATCGATAGCAGCCAGCGTGAAAGTAGCGCTGTCCCGACCAGCGAATGGAAAAGCTGTCGGCGGAGGGCATGGCTGATCGGGGTTTCTCAAAGCCCCAATCGAAAAAGATCTTTTCTCCATCGGGATCAACAATCACAGGCGAGCCAGACAGCAATGGATTGTCATAGAATTCGATCTGCCAGGTAGGGTGTTCCAGGTACTCGCTCCACAGCCGCGCTTCGGCCAGCGTGCCACGATCGTGGAAATGGTAGGTCAGATCGTGATATCCGAGCTCGCTGACCTCGAGCGTATACACCGCGTCGGTGCTGCCGCCCGCCTGTCCATCGTACCAGCCGCCCTCCTTCTTGAGACTGCCATCCACGTAAAACTGGTAGCCCTCGTCAGCGTAGAGAAAGAAACGGTGGGTGCCCGGCTCAAAGAGGCGCCTGGTTGTCCATGCCACGGAAAAGCCATCTGCAGGCAGCCCCTCGGGTGCGCCAACGCCCCAATCAAACTGGATCACGCTGTCAGTGGCCTGGTATTCCCAGCCGTCCTCCACCCACGGCTCACGATAATAGTCGCCGCGCCACTGTGGATAGAGGTCGGTTCGTCGCCAGTGAAGGCGCACGGCTGCGCCGCCCGTCTGCTCACAATATTCCAGTTTGAGCCGCTGAGGTCCTTCGGTCGCGATGAGTGCAGTACCTGTGCGCAGACCACGGCCCTGCACCCAGTCATCGATCAGTAGCTCACCATCCAGCCACAGCCTCACGCCGTCGTCGGCAAAAAGAAAGAAGGTATAGGCACCCTGCTCGAAATCCCAGTCACCGGTCCACCGCACCGAAAAATAGTCGGGTAGCAGGCCGGCAGGTGCACCACCATCCCCCCAGTCGAAATCGACGCGCTGCTCGTCTTTCGTCGTGTATGCCGGCTGCCCTGTGAGCATCGCATTGGCATAGTACTCGCCCTGCCAGGTGTTGGGTGTGAACGATTCCGGGCCACTGCGTGCAACGAATGGCACAAAGGCCGTAGACGTGATCGCTTGCGATGAAGAGAGAACGCCGGCACGGGCTGGTGGGTTCACAGACGCCGTGATGCTGGCGCGCAAGCTCGAGGACGGCTGCGCAAAGGCTGCCACCTCCAGAAGCAGCAGCAAGCATCCGAGCAAAACACCAGCGGCAACCCCCCAATGGGGCGACGCCCCGTGTTTTGTGCCCCGCCGTGCTTGCTCGTTCTTTTCCAGCATGCCGCGCACCGCTTTGGCTCCCCCATTGCGGATATTCATGACGTGCTGTTGGGCTCTGCCTCTGAGAATAGTTAGCATGGGCTCCCTCGTAAATAACCCCGCGCCAGCCCTCGGCCCCCCATTTTCATTCATCGTGGTGCCCCAGTGGGCATGGCAACTCCCCTCTAATTGCCACCCATTATAACCGGAGCCAGGTAACCTGGCAAACGCCAAATGGCCTGAATCTGGTTTATACAATACACGGGGCAGCTTGCCGGCACTGGATCTCGACGATGTAGTGACACCCCAAACAAGGCACCCAAGGCATACTTCGGATAGTGGTGCAGAGCCAAGTGACTTGCCCCCGACACGACCTGCTGGCTGGGACCTTCTGGCCCGAACTGCCCGACACCACGGCTCGCCGCCGACTTAGCCAGGCACTGTGGCACATTCGCCGCACGCTGGCCCCCCTCCCCGTCTTGTTGACTGAACGAAATACCGTCCAGTCGAACCCCGATTTGCCTCTCTGGCTCGACACCGAAGAGTTTGCAAGGCACAAGGCGCAAGACACAAGGGGAGAGGCTGGGGCCATCGAGCACTATGAATTGTGCCTTGAGTATTACAAAGGCGAGTTTCTGGCCGGGTATTACGACGATTGGATCGTCGTGGAGCGGGAGCGACTGCGCGAAATGCTCCTGACAACGCTGGAGCGACTGGTCGCAGGCTACAAGCGCCAGGGAGACTATGAACGTGCCTTACTCCACGCCCGGCGACTGGCAAGTGAGGACCCCTGGCGCGAGGATGCACACCGCGAGGTGATGCGCCTGTGTCATCTTTTAGGGCACCCTGGCCAGGCATTGAAGCAGTTCGATACCTGCTGCCAGATTCTGGCCGAGGACTTGGAAACCAAACCATCATCCGAGACTGTAACCCTGGCCCGAGAGATCGCGCAACTCAGCGGCGACAGCCTCGTGGTCGATCTGCCTGTGATGGCACTGCCGGCAGGGCTTGTGCTACCCAGTGCGGAGGCTGCCGACCTGCCGCTGGTGGGCCGCGAAACCGAGCGAGCGCAACTGCTTGGTCACGTGGAAGGGTTAATGCGCGGCCTGGGTGGCGTTGTCTTGGTAGAGGGCGAAGCCGGCGTGGGCAAGACCCGCCTGTTGCAAACCCTCGCCCGCGATGCCGAGTGGCGCGGCGCCGAGGTGCTGTGGGGTGCCAGCCGAGAAGTTGAAGGGACAGCCCCCTACGGCCCGCTCGGCGAAGCGTTGAATGATGGGCTCACACTGCTGCGGGTCGGCCAGTTGAACCGACTGGTCGACGACATCTGGCTTCAGGTATTGGCCCCGCTGCTCCCCCCTCTTGCTGCCCAACTGCCCGATCTGCCATCGCCGCCCCCCCTCGATCCGGCGCAAGAGCAGACTCGGCTGGTGGTTGCCCTGGGGCAGTTTCTGAGTGGCTGGGCGCAGGTTGTGCCCTTGCTGCTGGTTCTGGAAGACCTGCATTGGGCCAACAAGGATACGCTGGACCTTCTGGCCCGGCTAGCGCCGGGGACAGGCGCGCGCGGTGTGTTGATCGTGGGCAGTTATCGCAGCGAAAAAGCCCGCGCTCTGCCGGCGGTCTGGGACCGACTCCAGGCGCTGGATCGCGCCGGGGTGCAGCGCCGCCTGGAGCTGGGAGGCCTGGATGCCCAGGCAACGGGCGAATTGGTGCGCCGCTGCCTGGGCATGAGCAGCGCCGCGCCCTTTTTCGAGTTGCGCCTCTACCAGGAAACCCGGGGCAACCCCCTCTTTATCCTGGAGACGCTGCGCTCCCTCTATGATGAGAACTTGCTGGCCCGGGACGCAAGCGGCCAATGGAGCACGCCCTGGGAGTGGTATGTCAACGACGAAAGCGGCCTGGAGCAGGGCTTTGGCCTGGCCGCCCCTCCTGGCGAAACGGCAACCGGGGAGCCGCTGCAACTCGCCCTGCACATCGGCGGCGACCTGGCCGGCGAGGTGGTGCGCGATGGAGCGGCAGTCGAGTTCCACAACCCCGGCGGTGAGGATGGGCTGCGTTATGGCTCCTTGCGAGCGCAAGACGCCGAGGGCCGTTCGTTGCCCGCCTGGCTGTCGCTTCAAGGTGCCACGCTGTCCCTCCTGGTCGACGACACAGAAGCAGCCTATCCCCTCCAGATCATCTCGACCATCACCGGCCTGCCCGATGACTATGACTGGTCGATCATCGCCGACCAGCTCGGTGCGGACGACCTGTTGGGCTATTCGGTGGCCACGGCCGGCGACGTGAACGGCGATGGGTATTCAGATATCCTCGTCGGTGCCCCCGGCTCCATCTACGGTACTGATCTACGGGGCTATGTCAACGTCTACCACGGCGGCCCCTCGACCCTGAGCGACACCGCTGGTTGGTCACGGGATAGCAACCTGGAGGACGCCCAGTTCGGCTGGTCGCTGGGCACCGCCGGCGACGTCAACGGCGATGGGTATGCCGACATCGTCGTCGGCACGCCCTACTGGGACGGCGGCCAGACCGACGCGGGCAAGGTCTGGGTCTACCACGGCGGCGAGACCGGTCCCAGCGCCACATCCAACTGGTCGAAGGAACCGGACCAGGCCGAAGCCCAATTCGGCCACGCCGTGGGCAGCGCCGGCGACGTGAACGGCGATGGCTACGCCGACGTGCTGGTCGGCGTGCCCGGCTACGACAATCCTACGGATAGCGAAGGGATGGCCTTTCTCTATTATGGCAACGGCAGTCGAGGGGTCAGTCTCCGGCCTTACCTGTTCGATAGTTTGGGTCCCATGGCACACCTGGGACAAGCGCACGATACCGTCACGTTCTGTCTGCAGGGCAACAACCCTTTTGGGCAAACCGATGTTTCGATTGAGCTTGACGTGAAACGCCTGGGGCAGAACTTTGACGGAACGGATACCTGGAGATATCCTGGTTATGTGCCAGTGGCCAACCTTTGCATCACGGACCCGATGCATTCTGATAGCCTGGTCAAGCCCGATGGCAGCCAGTATCACTGGCGGGCGCGCTGGCACTATGATCCGGTGACGATGCCCTGGATGCCGGCCAGCCGTTGGCTGACGATCCCCTGGAATGGCTGGAACGAAGCGGACTTGCGCTCGCCAGAGGCAGAGGAATCCGAGTTCCAGATTTTTCTGACGCTAGTCGTGCGAAACTACGACTGAACTCGTGCCAAGGGGATGGTGCTCCTACGGGCACTATGCCATATCCTGCGACCGTGGTGCCGAGTTCATTCGGCCTATCTAGTAGGTGTGCCCCTTGATCACCGCCCCTCCGGGCCCGTCAGGGGGATGCGAAAGCCAAAGATGCTCCCCTTGCCCACCTCGCTGTGGGCAAAAACCTGGCCGCCGTGGGCCGTGACGATATACTTGACCAGGGCCAGCCCCAGTCCTAGCCCCTCCACGCCCCGGCGTAACGGGTCTGCCATCTGGGCAAACCCTTCCCACAAACCCTCCAACTTGTCGGCCGCCACCCCCACCCCATTATCCTTTACCTCGAACACGAGTTGGCTGTTTTCCACCCGGCTGCGGACCCAGATCTCGCCCCCCTTGCCCGTGAACTTGATGGCGTTCTGCACCAGGTGGTGGATAGCATCCGAGAGCCGGTCAGGGTCTCCCTGCAATGGGGGCAGATGGGTCGGCACGGCCACCCGCAGAGCTTGTTCCTTGTTCCGGGCCATCGGTTCCAGCGCCTTCAGAGTGTCGTTTACCACCTCGCCAAAGGCCACCGACGCCAGGCTCAATGCTCCCTGCTTGCTGAGAAAAGTGGCAAAGGTGACCAGGTTGTCCACCATCGCCTTGGCCTGGTGCAAGCTGTTCGTCAACTGGTTCAACTGCTCCCGTTGTTCCGGTGAGAGGTTTTCCACCCCATAGCGCGTAAAGACCTGTAGTGAAAAGGCAATATTGGCAAAGGGGCTGCGCAGCTCGTGGGTGATCACGCCGATAAAGGCTGACTTGAGGCGGTCCATCTCTTGGAGTTCGCGGTTGGCTTGGGCCAACTCCATGTAGGTATTCTGCAAATCCTGGTTGACCTGGACCAGGTCGTCCACCAGCCTGGCGTTTTCCAGAGCCACTGCTGTCTGGTCGGCCAAAGTGCCCAGCAGGGCCAGGTCTTTGTCATAATAGCGATCACCCGAGATCTTGGAGCCCAATGCCAGCAGGCCGATCCAAGATCCCCCGGCATAGATGGGCACATAGACGTCTGCATCCAGGTTATGCAGCCACTCCCGTTCGGCTTGGGGCAAATCCTTAAAAGTGGGCAGCAAGTCGATGTCGTATTGGGTTAATGGCTGGCGTTCCTCCCACAAATAGTTGGTCAGCGGGCTAGAGGCGTCCAGGAGGCCCTTGGGCGGTTTCTCCTGGCCAGCACTGGGAATCGCTTCCACCTCGTAAGCCAGCAGCCCTCCCCCCCCCTTATGGCGGTCCACAACGAACAGCGTGCCATGCCGCACCGCAAATGCCTCGCGCAACAACTGTATGGCCACCGTGGCCAGGCGCTCCAGGTCGACGATATTGCTGATACTGGTGCCGTACTGGCTCACGATCTGGCTCGGGTCATAGCCCGCCCCCGAGACGAGGCGGTTTATGCCTTTTTGCACCAAGTTGCGCAGCGGGTCAAAGAGGACCGCCAGGATGACGGCCACAGCAGCCCCCGCCAGCAGCGGATCGTAAGCCGGCGCGTTCTGGAAAAAGTACTGGACAGCATAGAACCCGCCGGTATAGATCGCGACGGTCAGTGCTGTCACGACAAGGTAGCTCAGTGCGCGGCGCATTGCCTGGGGTACGTCCCGCTGGCGGTGGGTCAACACCACGTAGGCCGACACCAGTGTGCCCAGCAGCCGGACGTCGGAGCCAATGATCTCCTGGCCGTAGAAAAAGGCCAGGTCGCCGATCGCCGTTAGGCTCCAGGCAATGAACCAGTAGGCGATCCGGTTGCGGTGCAGGGGCAGTTTGGCCTGTCGGAAGCTGCGGACCGTCCACGCAAGCACCATGCCCATAAACAGCGCCCAGCCGCCGATGGAAGCGCCAAAGGTCAAGGTCATGTGGCCAATGTTCCACGTGGCCAGCATGGGCGCCCAGGCGTGTATGTCGATCAAGCTGGCATCCAGCAGGACGACCATTGTTATCCAGGCTACCCCCAGGACCGCCCAGCCCCAGGCCCGGCCCTTGAGCCGTAAAAAGGCGCGGGTGACGTACAAAAAGATCAGGGCCAGCAACACCAGCCCATAGAGGGGCAAACGGGCCATCAAGTAGACGTCAGGATTCAAGGGTGCCAGCCAGCCCAGCCGCCAGGCGAGCTGTTCCACCACCCACAGCCCCGAGACAAGGGCATAAAGCAGGATCGCGCGCCCCGCATCAGCCCCCAGAGCCCCCCGTCTCAGGGCAACTGTTGCAAGTAACAGATAGAGCGCCACCTCGACGCTCAAAGCGATGGCATTCAAATCAGCATCAATCACGGAAAATATTATGCACGCGAACTCTTTTTCTGTCAAACATCTGCTCAATAATCGGGGGTTGGGGTGTGTGCAGTGCCCGCACACACCCCAACTTTCCCTCCCTTATTGAGAGGATACACCGTCCCCAACAATTTTGGATCTCTTGACGGGCCATGAGAAGTCTGCTAGAATATTACCAGCCCGATGCTTTCCTGCCCGGGCTGGTGCACATTGAGGCACGGCCGATGCAGTTGGAAAAGCATCTCGCCCTGACCTGCCGCGAATGAAAAGGACGGGATCAATGGAAGAACAAAGCAGACAGGCCCTGGCCCACAAAACCACCGAGCACAGCCGGGCTGAGCAGGCCCTGCGCGAGCGGGTCAAAGAACTCGATTGCCTGTATAGCATTTCTCGCCTCGCCGAACAGCCCGACACTTCACTGGAAGAGATCTTGCAGAGCATTGTGGAACTTGTGCCTCCCGCCTGGCAATTCCCGGAACTGACTGGGGCGCGGCTCCTTGTCGACGGCCGGGAATTTCGCACGCACAACTTTCGACAGACTGCGTGGTGTCAAACCGCCAATATCCAAGTCCGTGGCGCGCAGGTCGGCGTGGTGAATGTCTGCTATCTGGAGGAAAAACCGGCCGGTGGTCAAGGCCCCTTCCTGAAAGAAGAACGCTACCTGCTCGATGCGATCGCCGGGCAGGTAGCGCGTATCGTCGAGCGGGCGCGAGCAGAAACAGAGCGCCAAGAGGCAGAGATAGCGCTACAGGTGAGTGAAGCACAGTATCGCCAGCTCGTAGAGCTGTCGCCCGACGCGATTGTCGTCCACCAGGATGGCAACGTCGTCTTTGTCAACTCGGCTGCTGTATCCCTGATGGGCGTGGCCGGCCCGGCCGATCTGCTCGGTAAACCCGTCCTCGAGTTCGTCCATCCTGACTATCGTATGCTGTCGCAACAACGCATCGAGGATAGCCTGACCACAGGGGGAACGGCGCCTCTGATAGAGACCCAACTCGTGCGCCTTGACGGTAGTCTCGTCGACGTCGAGGTCACCACCGGGCGACTTGTCCACCAGGGACGTGCAGCCTTGCAGACCATCGTGCGCGACGTCACCGAACGCAAACAGGCCGAGGCCATCCTCAAGTTACGGCTGCGCCTGGTGGAATTCGCCGCCGACCACGCGCTCAACGAGATGATGCAGCACGCGCTCGATGAAATCGGGCGCTTGACCGATAGCCCCATCGGTTTCTATCACTTTGTCGCGGCCGATCAAAAAACGCTCTCCCTCCAGGCGTGGTCGACCCGCACCCGGCAGGAATTCTGCACAGCGGAAGGTCAAGGTATGCACTACAGCCTGGACAAAGCCGGCGTGTGGGTCGATTGTGTGTACCAGCGCCAAGCTGTGATCCACAACGACTATGCAGCGCTGCCCCACCGCAAGGGCTTGCCGCCAGGTCACGCCGAGGTGCGGCGGGAATTGGTCGTGCCCACCCTGCGGGACGGGTGCATCGTGTCTATTCTCGGCGTGGGCAACAAACCGACGGATTACGACGAGCAAGATGTCGAATGGGTCGATTTCGTCGCCGATGTCATCTGGAGCATTGTCGAGCGGAAGCGAGCCGAAGAACAACTCCATGCCTATCGGCTTCAGTTGGAGAGACAAAACCTGGAGCTGGACGCCTTTGCCCACACCGTGGCCCACGATCTCAAGAATCCGATTGGGATCATTATCAGCTTTGCAGAAGCCTGGCTCGATGATTACCAAACCATGTCTGCACACGACGTGGCTGATATGTTGGACTATGTTCTTCGAGCCGGGAAAAAACTCGACGGGATTGTCGAGGCATTGATGTTGCTATCCGGCATCCGCACACAAAAGATCGTTCCCGAACCACTCGATATGGTCAGCATCGTTCAGGAAGCGATCGATAGCATGTGCCTGCTGATTCAGGATCACCAGCCTCAAATCACCCTGATAGAGCAAACCACCTGGCCGGTGGCACTGGGCTATGCGCCGTGGATTGAACAGGTATGGGTCAACTATATCAGCAACGCCATCAAGTATGGCGGACAGACGCCACGAATAGAAATCGGCGCGGACCCGCCGGCGGACCAACCCACAGCTCAACCTGTTTCAGTTCGCTTCTGGGTACGCGACAACGGCTCCGGCGTGACGCCGGAAGAACAAGCACAACTATTCACGCCATTCACGCGCCTGGAACAGGCGCAGGTTCAGGGGTATGGGTTGGGACTCTCCATCGTGCGGCGCATCGTCGAAAAACTGGGCGGCCAGGTGGGCATCGAAAGCGGCGGGATAGAGGATCAAGGAAGCACCTTCTACTTCACCTTGCCCGAAGCACCTGTGGCAGACCACCGATATTGATCCACCTTCTCTGCCAGCCGCGAGGCAAGGAGGTTGAGGTCCTGAGCTGCTCGTTCTGTCTGCCGGGCGGAATCCAGGCTCTGTGTTGTCGCCTGGCTGATGCTCTGCATCGCCTGGGCGATCTGGCCGACCCCACCGGCCTGCTGTCGCCCGCCCGCCATCAACTGCCCTGCAGCTTGTGCTGTTTCGTCGAGCACGCCGGCCAGCTCGGCGATCACTTCCCCGGCTTGACGCGCCAGGACAACCCCTTCGTCCACCCGCTTGGCGCCTTCTTCGGTCGTCAGCACCGTCGCGTCCGCCATCTTTTGAATGTCCAGCAGAATCGCCTTGACCTGCGCAGTTGCCTTTTTCGACTGCTCGGCCATGCTACGCATCTCACGGGCAACGATGCTAAATCCTTTGCCGCTCTCTCCAGCCCGGGCCGCTTCTATCGACGCGTTGAGGGCCAGCACGTTGGATTGCGAAGCCAGGTCACTGACCGAGGCAATGATCTGGCCGATCTGTTGTGTGTGCTCAGACAGGGCCAGCGTGGCTGCGGCGATGCCGTTTACTTGCTCCTTGATCCGCTCCATGCTGGCTACAGTTCTGGCCGATGCTTCCTGGCCCATGCGCGATACCTGGACGGTGCGTTGTGACGCATTCCCTACCTCCTGGGCACGCATCACTGCCTCGTCGGCAATCACCTTCACTTCTTCCACAGTCGTCATGGTTTCAGACAGCGCGGCCCACTGCTGGCTTGCGCCTGCCGCCTGCTGGGTCGTAGCGGCCAGGATCTCGCCCGCCGCCGACTCCAGGCTGGCGGCCACATCACGGATCTCTTCGATCATGGCCTGCAGGCTGGCCACCGTCGCGTTCAGTCGCTGTCCAAGCTTGAGCAGAGGATCATCTGACTCTGTCTCACCCCCGTCCAGCACCAGCCTGGCCCCCAGGTTACCCTGGCCGACCCCCGTCAGGTAGCGGGCATACTCTTCCACAGCGAGCTGCAGGCGTTCTCGCCGCTGCTGCTCGCTGGCCACCTGCCGCTCGATGGCTCGATTGGCCAGATGAGACTGGCGAAAATATGCCTCTTGCTCGGCGATATTTTTGCGCACCGCAAGCGCGCTACCCGCTCCAGTCAGGGCCAGGACAACACCACCGACAATCAAAGCTATGGTCGGCTCCAGGGGCCGAAACCACTGAGGCGATATCTCCTGGGCGACAATGGCGGCGCCCACGAACAGGAGAACACTCACCAGCCCCCGGCTCGCCTGGGGACCGAGAAATAGGTTCGCGATCAGCATACACAACACAAGGACCACAGCCAGCGCCAAGCCCACTTCGGGCAGCAGCACCAGCCCCGCGACGCAAGCAACAAAAACTGCAGCTACGATAAGGAGAGGGGCCAATGTGGTATGACCGCGACGGTAAAGGAAGGGATAGAGGACAATGGTCGCCGTCACCAGGGCAGCGCAGGCGGCCACACCCCATAGCTGCCCATAGCCAGGGAAGATCAGTCCCAGGATGGCCGCCCCTACAGCCAGGGCAGCGGTTCCCCAAGCGATAACAGGTGTGTAGCTTGAAGCAATGCGCGCACGGCGCTCGAGGATCTTGGCTTCGACCCACGCTTCATCTTCAGTCCCCGTCATGGCGATCGCTGGCTGGCGAGACATGGTGCCCTCCTTTGAATTCAATCCAAATCGGTTCGACGGTCGAGCTACTCAGGTGACAGAGGTTGGACAGCGGTCATGATCGCGATTTTCCTATTGCTACTGGCCTCTTTGACATACCGCCCGACTGACTGGGTGGCAGTTCCCGACTGCTGGCGCCAACTTGGCCTCGCCGTTGGCTATGCTCGCGGTCATTCTAGCATAATTGCCACACAGCGTCAACCACACCGCATCGACGATCAGCCAGCCGGGTCCGCCGCGCAATGCACCATCACCCTCTTGGCACTATGCACGAGTTATGCTACAATCAAGACTGCCGGCTTGGCAGACCACACAATAGGATTGGCTGACCGATGGAAAGGGATCCTGAAAGCTATAACGTTCGCGCCGTAGAACGTGCCATGGAGATTCTGTCAACGTTTGACGATGAGCACGAAACCAGGGGCATATCCGAGGTTGCGCAGGTCACAGGACTGCACAAAGCCACCACACATCGAATCATGATGACGCTGCTCAATGGTGGCTTTCTGGAACGCGCGCCGGACGGCGAAAGGTTTCAGTTGGGACTGAGGCTCATGGAGCTGGGCCTGAGAGCATTACGCCGCCTCGACGTCCGCCGCGTCGCCTTCCCTTACATGGAGAAACTGGTGGAACGCCTCGACGAGACGTGCGACCTGGGCATTTTTGACCGTGGGGAGGTGCTTTACATCGAGGTAGCGCACAGCAATCAAACGCTGACCATCGCCGCCAACGCCGGCCGTCACCTGCCTGCCCATTGCACAGCCAGCGGTCGCGTGTTCTTGGCCCTTCTCCCACCAGAGGTGGTCGAGCCGATCTTGCAGGGCCCCCTGATAGCCCACACCGACAAGACCATCACTTCGCCGGCGCGGCTGCGTGAGGAGCTGGAAGCTACCCGGCAGCGTGGTTATGGGCTGGACGACGAAGAGCTCGAGGTAGGCATTCGCGCCGTCTCGGCCCCGATCCGCGATATGGACGGCAACGTGATCGCCGCCCTGAGTGTCCCGGTTCCCACGAACCGGATGCCACCGGAGCGCATTCCAGAGATTGCGGCAGCACTGATCGAAACCACCGAGACCATCTCCGCCCGGCTGCTCCGCCAGTGACACTTACTTCAGGTGTTGGTCGATAAAGTCCAACACCTTGCCCACATTGGCGGGCGTCTCAAAGCACGGGTCGCCGTGCCCGGCCCCTTCCAGGAGCTCCAACTGGATCACGTCACGGCCAGTCGCCTGTTCGAGCCTGGCAGCCAGGTGGATCGACATTTGCACCGGGACCGTATCGTCCAGCGTGCCGTGCTGCAGGAAAAAAGGCGGCGCCTCAGAGGTGATGTACGTCTCCGGGTTGGCAGCTTTTACGCCGTCCGGGATTCTCGTGATCTGCTCGCCGAGGAGGAGCGACTCGGGCGAGTACTCCCCATTGTGTTCCATGCCCGGCGCGGGCGGCATGCCAGATTCAGCCAGGTACTCATCCATCTTTAGAAAATCGGTCGGACCAAACCACGCGACGACTGCTTGCACGCGGCTCGGCTGATCGGCATTTCCCAGGCTCAGGTCTTCCATTGCTTCCACCCCGGCAGACACCCCCAGCATCGTCGCGAGATACGCGCCGGCCGAGCCCCCCCACGCCGCGATTCTCTCCGGGTCCAGGTGATATTGCTCCGCGTTCGCCCGGATCCAGCGCACCGCCGCCTTGCCATCGTGCACCAACGCCGGGAATTTTGCTTCCCAGCTTAACCGGTAATTCACGGCGACTACGGCATAACCCCGTTTCAGCCCCTCCAGCATCGGCAGGACCTGCATATCCGCCTTGTCGCAGCCCATAAAGGCGCCACCGTGGATCGAAACAATAACCGGGAAGGGACCGTCGCCTTTGTCCGGCAGGTAAATATCGAGCTTCTGCGAAGGAGACACGTCTGCATATGGGATATCCAGGTACTTTCTCTTGACGTGACTGGTATCAGCGCGCGGCGGCGCTTCCTGCACGGCATAATGAGTCTTGGGATCGATCTGTTTCTGTAGTGTCACAGCCAGTTCTCCTTCACGCTGCTACTTTTTGAACCGTCTCTCTCGCCTTCCTGCTTTTCTGGTACGTGTCAAAACCGACGGCGGCAAGCAGCACCGCTCCTTTGACCAGGTTCTGGTAAAAATCCTGGAGGCCAAAGAGCTGCATTCCATTGTTGAGAACGCCAATGATCAGCACACCCGTGATCAGGCCCAAAATAGTGCCCTCGCCCCCCTTGAAACTGACGCCCCCGAGGAGGGCCGCGGTGAGCGAGTCGAACTCGATACCTGCGCCGGTGGATACCTGCCCATTAAACACGCGCGAAAGCAGTAGCACCGAAGTCAGGCCTGAGGCAAAGCCGCAAATGGCGAAAACCGCGATTTTCATCCTGTTGACATTCACGCCCGCGAGGCGTGCCGCTTCCTCGTTGCCCCCCAGGGCGTACACATACCGGCCAAAGTACGTTTTCGAGAGGACAAATGCACCCACGATGGCGACCACGGCCATGATGACAATCGGGACCGGCACCGGGCCAAGGTAGCCCTGGCCCCAAACCCGGAACGAATCAGGCAGGCCACTGATATTCTTGGCATCGGCCACAATGTAACCAAGACCTTTGTAGATCATGGCTGTGCCTAGAGTGATGATCAGCGAGTGGATGTTGAGCGTGATACTGAGCAGCCCGTTCACCATGCCCAAAACCGTTCCCATGGCGATGCACAAAGGGATTGCGATCAAGGGATCAAGCTGGTACCCATAGCCGCTGGACATCATGATCGCCAGCACGATATTGGTGAATATGATCTGCGAACCAATCGACAGATCGATACCACCCGAAATCATCACAAACATGATGCCTACCGCACTGATGGCCGCAAAGGACACCTGGCGCAGCATCAACCGCAGATTGGCGAACGTCATAAAGTTGGGGGAAATCACCGAAAAGAGTGCCAGCAGGGCAATCAGGATTAACAACGGGGCATATCTTCTCAACACCAGGCCTGCTTTGGCCGTGACGTTTATACGAAGGGCTGGGCTGATGGTTGTCATCAACGGTTCTCCGTGTCTCTAGTGTGTGCCCGACGCAAGGTCGAGAATGTAGCTCTGGCTGAACTGCTCTCTCAACACCTCACCGGCGAGCTGGCCTTCGGAAAGAACGACAATCCTGTCCGACATCCCCAGGAGCTCCTCCATATCGGAGGAAATCATCACGATCGCGATGCCGTTGTTGGCCAGCTCGCACATCAGCTTATAGATCTCTTGCTTGGCGCCCACGTCGATCCCCCGCGTCGGCTCGTCAAAGATCAGGATCTCTGATTCTGCCGCCAGAGACTTGGCTAGAATCACCTTCTGCTGATTGCCGCCACTGAGGTTTTTCACCTCCTGCATCAGGCTCGGGGTCTTGATGTCGAGCCGGTTCGCATAGGCCTTGGCGGTCTCGTCCTCTTTTTTGGTGTCGACGATGATGAATCGAGATAGCCTGCGCACGATGGGAAAGCAGATATTCCACTTTACCCCCATTTCCAGGAACAGACCCAGTCGCTTTCTGTCTTCGGTCAACAACCCGATCCTGTGGCCGATCGCGTCGGCGGGAGAGTTGATCTTGACCGGCTCCCCGTGGACCACAATTTCACCTCCCTCGGCCGGCACCGCTCCAAAGATGACCTCCGCCAGCTCGGTTCTACCTGCCCCAACCAGCCCGGCCAGCCCGACGATTTCGCCTTTCCTCACAGAAAAAGAAATATTCCTGGTGCCGTTGCCCGAGAGATTCCTGATCTCGATCGCCACCTCTGACGGGATGATCGACCGGGTCGGATAGGTTTCCTTGAGCGCGCGGCCCACCATCAGGTTGATCAGCTCCTGGCGGTTGGTATCTTCCGTGCGCAGCGTGTCCACATAGGCGCCATCGCGTAACACCGTCACCCGATCGGAAATCCAAAAAACCTCGTCCAGCCGGTGAGAGATATAGATGATCGTCACGCCCGCCTGCTTGAGCTGTGCCACAATCTCGAACATCCGCTCCACTTCGGCGACAGACAGCGGAGCGCTCGGCTCGTCCATGATCAGGATTTTTACCCGCTTGGAGACAGCCTTGGCGATTTCCACGATCTGCTGCTGAGCCGGCGACAGGTCGCGGACGAGAGCGCCCGGATCCATCTCGACGTCGAACTGCGCAAAGAGCTCCCTGGATCGCCTCTTCATTTCCTCAATATCCACCAACACCTTGCCGCCGATCCGATCTCCGAGAAAGATATTCTCGGCAACCGACATGGTGGGGATCAGGTTAAACTCCTGGTAGATCACCTCGATGCCGAGGCTTCTGGAAAGATGCGGAGTCATTCTGCTATACTCATGCCCCGCCACCTGGATGGTGCCACCGTCCACCGCGATCGCCCCGGCAATCGCCTTGATCAGGGTCGACTTGCCCGCACCGTTTTCGCCCAGCAGCGCGTGCACCTCCCCCTCGAACAGGTCCAGGGAAACATGATTGAGCGCCAGCACGCCTGGGTAGCGCTTGGTAATGTTCCTTAGTGACAGGACTACCGGGGAATTTGTCATCGTGCCTGACTCGGTTTCTCCTCGTGCTCCAGAAATGCAGCGCCTCCAGGACGCGCGTCCCTGCCTATCACCGGCCACTCCTCAAATAGAGATCGAGAAAGCCCAGGACCCGGTCCAGGTTCTCGTCCGACTCGAACTGCGGGTCACCATGGCCGGCATTTTCCAGAATATCGAACTCGAATCGATCTCTGCCCACAATCTCTTCTAGCTTCTGCGCAAAGCAGATCGACTGCTGCACCGGTACCAGAGCGTCGAGCCGGCCATGCTGGATCAAAATAGGCGGCATATCCGCATGGATGTAGGTCATTGGGTTAGCGCGCCGCGCCTTGTCGGGTACATCAGTGATCCTGGCACCCAGGTAGCGCGACTCGGGCGAATGCGCCTCGCTGTGATCGGCGCGACCCAGCCCGCTTTCGGTGAGCTGTTCATCCATCTTGAAAAAATCTGTAGGCCCGAACCAGTCGACGGCGGCCTGAACGGCGCAGGAGTAGCCGGCGTTACCCAGTGACAGGTCCTCGAGATCGGCTACGTTGGCCGTCACGCATATCATGGCGGCATAGTTGCCACCCGACGAGCCCCCCCACACGGCGATCCGCTCAGCGTCGAGGTGATGCGCCTCGGCGTTGGCCCTCAGCCAGCGGATGGCCGCCTTGACGTCCTGCAAGCCGGCCGGAAAGATGGCCTCGCCACTCAAACGATAGTCCACAGCGGCCACGGCATAGCCCCGCTCGAGACCACGCAGCACAGGCAGGACGTGGAGGCTCCGTTTGGAGCCCATCTCAAAACCGCCACCGTGGATGTGCACCACCACCGGGAACGGCCCCTCGCCCTGGTCGGGTAGATAGAGGTCGAGCATTTGTGCTGGTGAGGTGCCGGCATACGCCACGTCCAGCCACTTGCGCCGGATGTACGAGACGTCGGCGTCGGGTACGCGAAACGGTGGTTGGCCAATAGGTGGCAATGGGAATGGGTGCGGCATCAGCGAGATTCCTTTCCTGTATGCAGGATAGTGTGCGGGAGCCTGTCTTTGTCCTCGTCGCGGCGCGGCGCGCTTTTCAGCCTCATGCGGGCGCTTTTTTGGTACTCGTCAAAGGCCACGGCTCCCAGGAGAATCATGCCCCGGACGATATACTGCGGATAGGTCCCCCAGCCGGCAAGCTGCATGCCGTTGCCCAACACCGCCAGCACAAACACCCCGCCCACCAGCGCCGGCACGCTGCCCTCTCCGCCCATAAAGCTGACGCCGCCGACGATCGCCGCCGTCAGAGCCGTGAATTCTGTGCCAGGCCCAAACGAGGCGTGGGTGGTGTTCGCCTTGGAGATCATGACCATGGTAGCGACGGCGGTCAGAAAGCCGCAGATGGCATAGATCGAGACTTTCATGCCCCGCGTATTGATCCCGGCCCGCCTGGAGGCCTCCTCGTTTCCACCCAGCGCCATCAGCCGCAGGCCAAAGATCATCTGCGAGTAGACCAAGCTCGCCGCGAGGATGACCACCAGCGTGAGCAAGATGTCAAACGGCAGCCCAAGCACCTTGCCCCTCGTGATCTGGAGAAACTCCTCCGGGTAGCCGCGGAACGTCTTGGCCTGCGAGACCATGTACGAAATCCCTTGAAAGATGACGCTGGTCGCCAGGGTGGCAATCAGGGGAAAGATCCGGATCCGCGTGACGATCAGGCCGTTGATCAGACCCAGCCCGGTGCCAAGCAGCAGCCCGACGGCGATGGCGAGCCACACCGGTTGCTTGAACTCGACCATCAGCATCGCCGTGACCACCCCCACCAGCGACATCTGGTATCCGACCGATAGATCAATGCCACCGCCGATCATGACAAACGACAGGCCCACGGCTACGATGATAAAGTAGGTATTCTGGGTGACAATGTTCGTGAGATTGCGCACAGTGAGAAAGTAGGGGCTCACCAGCGAAAAGAGGACCATCAGCCCCAGGAGCACGAACAGGATGGTATACTTCTTGAGCACACTCAGATCAATGCTTGGCATGGCCCTCATCCAAACGATTGGTATTCCAGGACCGGCGCGGATGCACCGTCGCGATCCTTGCCCTTGACGATCATGGTCACAATATCATCCAGGGTAACCTGGCTGACGTCGAGCACGTCTTGCCTCTGCCCGCCCTTTAGCACAAACACCCTGTCGGCAATCGCCAGGACGTCGGGAATGCGCTGCGTGATGAGCAGGATCGCCAACCCCCTGTCGCTCAGGCTCTTGATGAGACCCAGCAGCTTGCCCGCCTCTGTCACCCCCAGGGCCGCCGTCGGCTCGTCCATGATCAGGATTTTCGAGTCGAAGGCGATGGCGCGGGCGCAGGCCACCATCTGGCGCTGCCCGCCCGACATCCTGGCCACATTCAGCCTGGGCGATTTGATGTCCACCCGCAGCTCGCGGATCAGGTCAGTCGCCTGCTGGTACATGCTCTTTTTATCGAGCATCAGTCCCAGTGGGCCACGCGCGCGCTCCCTGCCGACAAAGATGTTGTGCGCCACGTCCAGGTTATCGAACAGGGCCAGATCCTGGTAGATCATGCCGATGCCCAGGTTGAACGCGTCGTGCGGGTTCCGGATGTGGGCCTGCTGGCCCTCGATATAGATCTCGCCCTCATCCGCCACGTACGCTCCCGACAGGATCTTCATCAGCGTCGACTTACCAGCGCCGTTGTCGCCGACAATGCCCATGATCTCGCCGCGCCGCAGCTCGAGATCGACATCCCTGAGCGCGTGAATGCCGCCGAACCGCTTGCATATGCCCTTCATTTCAACGACGTATTCTCTGTTCACCACACCTCATCCCGGCAAACCCTCTCGCGGATAGAGTTCCCTCTCCCGGCGAGGTGGGGAATGGGCCGGAGAGCCCTGCGCCGGGGTTTTGATCCCCGGCCCATTCCCATCTGGAGGTAGATAAGCAACCCCGATTCCTGCCCCTATTGAGGCGGCCCAGGTAGAATCAGCTCCTGCGGCTCGGCGGTGGGGACCACCAACACAGTGGCGCTCTCCACCGGCACTGCATAGAGCTTGCCATCGACCGCGGTGACCAGGTCCAGGTCGTCCCAGATGATGGCCGGAACCTCTTCGCCGTTCAGCATCTTGGTGGCATATTCCATCGTCCGGCCGACGAGATCGCCGCCAAAGCGGATGGTGCCGCGAAAGACGCCCTTGCCGATGGACGAGTCGGCCACTGCCGGCCCTTCAGCGCCGAGCAGGCCAACGCTGAACACCGCCACCTTGTTCAGATCGTCGATGACACTGCCCCCCGCTCCCTTGGCATACTCGTCCATGATGGCCTGCGAGGCGCCCATGGCCCCATCGCCCGCGTAGGCGATGACGAGCTTGACGTTGGGGTTAGTGGTCAGGACGTTCTGCATGGCAGTCTGCCCGGCCTGGAACATCTCGGCTTGCACAGTTTGCACGACATTGACCGCCGGCGAGTAGGCCGGATTCTCGACGCGATCGGCCTCGCCCACGACGTTCCCCGCGGCGTCGACGTATTCACCCGCCGCGTTCTTGAGGTAGGGCTCGGTGATCATGTGCAGGCCCGCCGTCCGCGCCACCGCTTCGGGGTTGAGGGTCGATTCAAAGATCGCCGTCTCGATGGAGCCGGGGGCCGCATCCGGGTAGGTTTTGTCCACCCACTGCTTGGCCATATAGGCCGCATAGTGACCCGACAGGAACTGGTTCATCATCATGACCGAGGTATAGGCGGCCGGATCGCCCGGGTCGCCACCGGCAACCAGGATCGTGATGCCCGCTTCTTTCGCGGCCTCGAGCCTGGGCAAGATGCTAGTCGGCTCCACGGCCATCACAAACATGAAATCTACGCCCATGGCGGTATAGTTCTCGATCTGCGCGGCCTGTCTATTGGGGTCGCCATCGGCACTGGCAACCTGGACGTCGTACCGGTCGCCCAAACCCTGCTGAAAAGCATCCTGGAACCCGAGCATCAGCGGGTTGTCCAGCGCCGGCAGAACGACGGCGATGGTCCCCGTTCCCTCTGTCGCCGGCTCTGCCGCCGGCTGTGCCGCGGCCTCACAGGTGATGGTCACCAACGGGTCGAGCGTTTCCGCCGGGAACTCGACCCCCATCAGCATCTTTTTGACAATGTCATAGGTGGACTGGGCCAGCTCCTCAGGCCCGCCCCCAATCGCGACCGCGCCACGATAGGCGGTTTCGCAGCCTTGGATTACTTCTTGCATCTCGGGGCTGACATCGCCCGAGAACACGGCGTACTGGCTCAGATTGTCTGGCGCGTAGGCCGACATCGCCTCGGCGACCCCCTGGGCCCCTCCATCACCCGTGACCAGGATGACCTTGACGTTGGGGTTCGCGGTAAAGATGTTCTCGGCTGCAGTCACCCCCTGGCTGATCGTCGTCTCGGGCACGTCGACAAATTGCACCAGTTTCGCCTTCGGGCAGTCGTCCACGGTTTCCATCCCCTCGGTGCGCTTTTTCAAGAGCTCTGTGCCTTTGGTGCCGATCACCGCAACTTCTATGCTGTCATCGGCGGCATCGGGGTAGGTGGCATTGATAAAGTCACACGCCATCCCGGCCATTTTCGTGCCGATCTCGCGCTGGTCGGTGTGCATGATGGCATCATACGGCCCCTGTTCGTCGACCGGCACCCCCATCACCTTTATCCCGGCTTCCTTGGCTTCGAGAACGGATGCCTCCACGCCTTCGGGCTCGAGTGCGGCCATGATGATCATGGCATCAACCCGGCTCGAGATGCAGTTCTCGATCTGATTGAACTGCGTCGTGGCATTCCCACCAGCACCCGAGATGAGCACCTCGACGCCATCCTCCTCGAACTTGGCCTTTACCGCCTCCGTGAGCTGGGACAGGAAAGGGTTCGCCGTGTCAGGGATCAAGTAGCACACTTTCTTGCCGTCGATCGAACCGGCGGCGGGAGCATCAGTTGGTCCGGCTTCGGTGGCGGCAGCCGTGGGTGCGCTGGTGGGCGCGGCAGCCGGCTCGCCGCCGCATGCGGCCAGCAGCGTGCTGACGAGTAAAAGGCTTACCAGTAGATACAACGTTGTCTTTTTCATCGCTCATTCTCCCAAGTTCTTGTTAAACTTTTGGCTTGATCTCTGCCACAAATCAGGTGAATTCGTGAACCTCATCTGTCAAAGCTTGCTCTCTTCAGGGATCGCCTCAGTCCATGTACTCCCTCCTCATCAGGTTCTGTTTGCACACCGCACGGTGTCTCATTCTGCAAGACATACGTCTCATTGCACAATACATTGTATCATAGTGTGAGAATTTTGTCAAGACCCAAGATGCGCGTGCGGGAAACGGTAACAGGTAGGGCACACAACTGTGAAGAACGACCAACTATGGCGCTCAGGCGCCAGCGGGAATGTCGTCGTAGAGTTGTACCAGGCCGCTGTCGTCTCTACATGGGCTCACCCGGCCGGGCAGAGCCCTCCAGCCAGGCCTGGCCCTCGGCGTACACTTTTTCCACTTCAGGCCCACGCAGGCCCGGCAGCCCCATCTTGACGCTGAAGCCGTTCTTGAATTGCAGATAGGCCAGGTGACGGTAGCCCTCGGGATAGCGCGCCAGAAGCTCTGCATCCAGCCGCGGCACGGCTGCCGGGTCGACCGGGTCGAGCCGGTCCTTTTCATAGATCGGCTGCCGCCGCACAATGGCCCAGCGGCCGGCACGCTTCTGAAAAAAGTCGTAAAAGCGCCCCTGGCACGCCACGTCCACCAGGACGCCGTCCAACGGCGCGCGCTGGTGAATGGTCATCTTGACCTGCGAGATAGCACGCAGGCCGGCGATCTGGCAGCTCCAGCCGCCGAGCGTGTGCAGGATGTGGACGCCCCGGTTGAACCCTTCACGGCTCACCGCGATGAACTCGCTTGCCGGCCCCTGGAACCACGTCGCCGTCATCCAGCCGTCGTCGTGCCACACCGTCGCAAAGCGCTCCCAGTCGCCCGCGTCGCGCCACACCACCCAGTTCTCCACCACCTCGCGGATCGCCAACTTGTCGGCCAGCAGATCGTCCATCGTCACCCTAGAAATAATCCTCATAGCCGGCGATGCCCAGCTCATCGCGCACGGCTTGCAGGTCGCGGCGCAGGTTGCGATTGACCGGGATGCCCTGTTCCGCGACGAGCGCCTGTCTCTCGTGCTCCTTTTCGCCGGCCACATAGATCCGCTCCTGGCCGGGGGCCTTGTGCGCGTTTTGTAGATCGCGCATGATCTGGCCCGTGATCTGTTTCGACACCTCGATTGGCAAAAAATGCGCGACGTCGATGGCCAGGAAAAAGTGTCCCAGCATGTAGGGCCGGCGGGAGCCGTCGGGCGCGATGCCCAACAGGTCCTTCATAGTGGCCCCATGCGACAGGCAAGCGCACAGGATCTCGACCATCGTCGCCAGGTCAAAGCCCTTATACCCGCCCGTGCCCTCTCCCGCGCCTCCCAGTGGCAGGAGCATGGCCTTGCCCGTGTCCAGGTCGCGCAGGATCTGCCGCGCGTCCGCCAGGGGCGCGCCGCTGTCATCCATCACCCAGCCCTCGGGCACCGGCTTTTCGGCGCGGGCTGCCACCTCGATCTTGCCCCTCGACACCGTAGATGTGGCGGCGTCGAAGGAAAAAGGAAAGGCCAGGTCGGATGGAGCAGCAAAAGCGATGGGATTGGTGCCGAGCATCGGCTCGGCGCCAAAGGTAGGCGGGATCACCGGCCGGGCATTGGTCAGCGCCAGGCCGATCATGCCTTCTGCGGCCGCCATGCGCGAATAGTAGCCGGCGATGCCAAAATGAGTGCTGTTGCGCACGGCGACTGCCCCCAGGCCATACCGCCTGGCCTTGTCCATGGCCAGGCGCATGGCGCGGAAGGCAATCACCGCGCCCATGCCGTGGTGGCCGTCCACCACCGCCGTCGTCTCTGTCTCGGTCACGATCTCGGGCTCAGTCTTGACCAACTGCACACCGGCCCGGATGCGCTCATAGTAGACCCTGAGCCGGCCTATGCCGTGCGACTCGATCCCCTGCCGGTCGGAGGCCAGGAGCACGGCGGCGCAGACGCGGGCATCCTCCTCGGGCGTGCCCAGGGCCACAAAGACCTGCTCCACAAACCTCTGCAGGACGTCGGCAGGAACATACCGCACCTCATTAGATTCCATCTCCAGGCTACCCTCCAAACATCGGCGGAAAGATGCACACGCGGCTGTCTTCAGAGATCACGTCGCCCAGCCTGCTCTGGCGGCCATCTACCGTCACGATCCCCACCTCAGCGGGATCGATCTCCAGGCGCTGGAGCAGGTTGACCACAGAGACAGGGCGCCCCTCCAGGTCGAGATCCAGGCTCGATCCCGGATGCTCCCACACTGGGCTGAAAACCTTGACCTGGATCACGTCGTCCCTACAGCCCCGAGAACACGCTGTCGATCTCGCTGTCGGGCACGTCAAAAACCACACCATGCGGCGGCAGTGGCTCGCGGGTCATGTACTCCGGTATGCGTGCATCGGCGGCTGTATGGCCGGCCTTTTCATTGAAGGCCAGCTCCATCTTGAGCACGTCCTGCTGCATCGCGGCCAGGTCCGCCACCGTCCAGCCCCAGCCAAATCGCCCGTTGATCAAGTCCACCATCAGTTGAGGATCGGAAAAGACCGGCGGTCTGGCGAATAGGCACAAGCCCGTGCTGTCGAGCATCACCGCACCCAACTGCAGCTTCAACGATAGCTCGCGCTGCCCCTCGATCCCCAGCGGGTTCACCTCCGCCCGGTTGCCAAAGGCGTTGCCGGCAGTATGGTCGGCCCCCATAGGCGAAGAGGCGTAGGTCACGCCGTTGCCCTTCAGCGCGCGTGGATCGTAGGCCGGCATGGCCTGGCCTTTCACCACCGGCGCCGACACACCGAGCACACGCCCGGCGACCGCAGCGCCCTGGCCCAACACCCTGCCCAGCACACTGCCCGCGGCGATCTCGTGCAAAAGTGTGGCGAAACCCTCCTCCTCGCCAAAGTGGGCGAGGCCCGCCTCGGCCGCCACGCCAAGGGCAGCGCCCGCCTCGATCGAGTCGAGCCCATAGTCATTGCACAGCCGATTCAGGCGCGCCACCGCGTCCAGGTTGCCGATGCCGAGATTCGAGCCCAGCAGGCCGATCGTCTCGTATTGCAGTGTGGACACGACCGGCTGGCCATCGACGTCGACGAACACGTTGCAGCACGCAATCACACACCCCGCCATGCAGGGTGTGCCCATCTTGCCACCGCGCTCCAATGTGACCTCTCTGATCTTCTGCCCCGTCAGATTCTCCGCCCCTTCAAAACGCCCTTCACGAAAATTCCGCGTCGGCAGGGCGCCCATCTCATTCACGGCTGCCACGATGGCCGCCGTCCCATACAGGTGCATGGCGCCCTTGCGCCCTGTCTTCGGGCTCTCGATCAGCTCGCTTGCAAAGCGGCGCGCCGAGGTGCGGAACAGCTCCGGATCGGCCAACGGCACTGCCGCAACCTCTGACGCATCAAGCACGATGGCTTTCAGCCCCTTGCTGCCCATGACTGCGCCCAGCCCGCCACGTGCTGCCACGCGGCTGCCTTGCTCACCATAGCCCGTGCACACGATACCGGCTGCGCCGAGCAAAAGCTCGCCCGGTTGTCCGATCGATAGCACCGTGCAACCACTGCCCCAGCGCTCCCGCGCCCTGGCCGTCGTGGCCTCGGTGCCCAGCCCACGCCATTCGTCGGCAGGCAGCAGATCGGCCTTCTCTTTCGAGATGTAGAGTTGGTAGAGCCTGTCTGCCACCGGGCGCCCTTCCACCACTACCGCCTTGATCCCCAGACGGGCCAGGTTGGCACCAGCATCGCCGCCACAATTGGCCTCTTTGACACCCCCGGTCAGTGGGCTCTTGCCGCCGATCGACAGCCGGTCGGAGCTGGAGAGGCTGGTGCCGCCGAGCAGGCCCGGCGCCAGGATCAGCTTGTTCTTGGGGCCGAGGGGATCGCACTCGGGCGGCACCTCGGCAAGCAGGATTCCGGCGATGAGCGCGCGGCCGCCCAGGCGCTCATACTCGCGGTGGGTATCTTCCCACGTAACCTCGTTACGATCGATGTCAACTCTTAGTGTTTTCAACTTTTTTCTCCAAGCTCATACCAAAATCAAGATTTCTCATCCCCCGGCAGCGACTCGCCCAGGTAACGGCTCCACTGCTGGCGTACATAGCGCCCGTGCGTGCCCTTGAGCTCCTCCAGGGCAGCCTGCGTTTCCTTGTACAGGCGGGCGTTCTCGATCGAGTTGGCAATCTGGCCAGCCATGATCTCCAGGGCGGCAATGTCCTCGTCACTGAAAGCCGCTTCCTCAGTGGATTGGATGGTCAACGCGCCGATGGCCTGGCCCCGGTTGATGAGCGGCAGGGCCAGCTCGGAGCGTGTATCGGGCAAAAGAGGGTTGGCCAGATGGACCGCCTCCTTACCCGTATCGAGTGCGACGCGGGGCTTGCCCTCGGCGATGCACTGCCCCACCATCGAGTTGCTGCCCACACGCAGCCGGTAGCTCTGTTTCAGCATCGCCTCGCCTGCCTCGCCTGTGCCGGCGCGCAGGTAGGCCCACTCGCCTGGTTGGCTGTGCAGCCTGAGCACCTGATCGACCAGGAACAAGCCAACATAGTAGAGGTCAAAGCGCTCGCGGATCAGCTCTACCACCTGGCGCATCAGCTCATCCGGATCGACAATGCTGCCGGCTGCGTGCGAAACCTCGGCGCCAGTCTGGAGCTGTATGGCCCGGCGCGCCAGCATCTCTTCCGTCCGCTTGCGCTCGGTGACGTCACGCACCAGGGCCAGAAAGAGCCGGCGCTCCCCCGACTCGATCACGCCCAGGCGGACTTCGACAGGAAAGGTCGTACCATCCTTGCGTCTATGGACGCGCTCCACCGTTTCCGGCCTGCCCGGCACCAGCCGCGCCCAGTTGTTTCGTGCCTGATCGTCAAAAGCAGAGTCGAAATCCCGTACCCTCAGCTCGAGCAGCTCCTCGCGTGTGTAGCCCAGGCTCTCGCAGGCGCGCCGGTTGACATCGAGGATCCTGGTGTCGATGTCGTGCAGGAAAAAAGCATCCGCGGCGTGCTCCATCAGGAGGCGGAATCGCTCCTCACTCTCCCGCTGGCCCTCTTCTGCCAGTTTGCGCTCGGTGATGTCTTCTACAATCTCGACAAAGCCGATGGGCTTGCCCTCGGCATCCGGCACGGGAAACGCTTGAATTCGAGCAAAGTTGGTCGTGCCATCGTCGCGAATGCCCATCGTCTCGACCATGGCCGGCTGCCCGGTCGCGAGGGCCTCCACGCCTGGGCAGTGAGGGCAAACCGCGTCCCGCTTTTCAAATTCCGCAAAGCAGTACTTTCCGGCGAGCTCGGCGGCAGGCTTGTGGAAAATCTCACCCTGCATGTCGTTGGCCAGGATCACTCGATGATCCAGGCCGATCAGGGTGAGGCCAATGCCCACGTTCTCAAAGACGGAACGGTAGAGCGCTTCGCTCGCCTGCAACACTTCTACGGCCTGATCGCGCTCAATCGCCCAGGCTTCGAGCTCCGAAATCCGCCGGCGCGCTGCTGCCAGCTCGCTCGCAAGCTGCTCATCAGTCATGCCCACGTCGTGCGTGCCCGGTGTACTGCTCATTCCTCAACCTCTCGATCCGCCCTCGCCGGCCAGTTGGTGCCGTCGAGGAGAACTTTGAGCGGCCGGCCTGCCGACCGCGTTTCGTACAGAGTGAAAGCTTCTGCGGCCTGGTCCATCGTAAAACGATGGGTGACCAGACAGGCCAATTCTTGCTCGTGCCCGGCAATCAGCTCGGCCGCCCGGACCATATACGTCTCGTCGGGCGGCGTGACAGAGGCGATCAGGTGCAAGTTCTGCCGGAAAAAGCGGTTGTAGTCAAAAGGATAGACCGGCTCCAGCGGCACACCGAGCGCCAACACGTGGCCACAGCGCTTGACGAGAGACAGGCAGTCGTTGATGGTGCGTGTTTGCTGCCCCACTGCCTCGACACAGATATCCGCAGCCTCCCAGGCCCCGTCCTGGGCGATGCGCGACACCAGCCTCTCGCTATGCAGCTCAATCGTCCGCACTGCACCCAGGCGCTGCGCCGCCTCACCCCGCCAGGCAATCGGATCGACGCCCACCACCTGCGCCCCATACCGGCGCAGCAGCCAGGTCGTGAGCAGGCCGATCGGCCCCAGCCCAACCACTACAGCAGTTCGACCAGACACATCGCCCAACCTGTCGAGCGCATAGACCACCGTCGACAGCGGCTGGATCAACAGGCTTACCTCCGAACCGACGAGTGCCGCCGGGCTGCGAGCAGCCTTGATCGCATCCGCGGCATAGTACTCGGCCAATCCCCGGTCGCCTGCAGGAATCGCCACGACCCGATCGCCCACCTCGAAACGTGGGGAGCGGCTGTCCGCAACAGTACCCACGCACTCGTGGATCGGCATGCCCGGTGGCAGTGGGTAGTGCAGGCCACGCCACATACCGGTGAATTTCGGAATGTCGCTCCCGCACAGCACAACTTTTTCCAGGCGCACGAGGATCTGGCCATCGCCAATCTCCGGCACGGCAACTTCTATCGCCTGAAAGTGCCTGGGTTTTAAAAGTTGTAACGCCCTCATCAAACCACGCCCTGTCTATGGTGGATAGGCCACCGTGTAGAGATGTTTCCCACCCTGCAGCGGCCCCTTCAACAGAGCCTCAATCTCCTCGGCACTGCGCATCGTCACCCTGTCGGCCGGCGGCAACTGGCCGGCGGGGAAGCGCTCCAGGATGTCGCCGATCAACCGCACCATGTAGTCGAGCAGTGCGTCCAGGCCCGCTTCCGCCTTGCATGCGTCTGCCAGCGAGGGCCGGCCCACCACGCCCTGCGGCGTCGAGATGACTTCGATGCCGCCGAACCCGATCACCTCGTGCCCCTTGATCGGCGCGTGGTACACATCCCCCCCCTTGTCCACGTGCCCGGGCGGCATAAACCCTTTCGGCGCCGTATCCTCCGCCTTGTCGAGCTTGACCATCTCGGGAAAGAGGGCCAGCGAGTAGGAACACTCTGCCTCGTCGGCGTGCCGGAATGGGGTGTCGAATGGCCCGCCGTGCTCTTTATCTTTGAGATAATCGTGGATCACCGTCGGCCAGTGGAGCGAGACCAACATGCACGGCACCTGGTACTTTTTCGCAAACTGGTGCAAGGCCAGGGGGATCACCTCTTCCTGGCCGTGGCCGTTGAGCAGGATCTGTTTGCGAAAGCCGGTGTTCCAGAATCCGGCGATGATGGCCCGCAAGTAGGCCAGGAACGTATCCTCCGGGACCACGACGGTCCCCGGCATGCCCAGGTGGTGATACGGGTGCGAGCCGTACCACACCGGCTCGGCGACGGTGCAGCCGGTGGCTTTTGCCACCGCTTCGGCCATTCGCGTCACGAGAAATGTATCCTCGCCAAAGGGCTGAGCCGCGCCATGATTTTCCGTGCTGCCCACGGGGATGATCAGCACGTCGTTAACCTTGAGCCGCTCCTCGACCTCGGCCTTGGTCATCGTCTGATAATAGATGCCTGATGGTTTGTCCATATGTCCGCCCGGTGGCGGCAACTCCCACTTGCCCATGATATCTCCTCTCTATGCCGCGCTGCCTGTGGGTGGGGGGGGCCACCCACAGAGCAGGTCTATTCGTACCAGTCTACAGCCCCCTAGACAACCGGAATCCTCAGGTCCGCAGCCCCCCTCTTCGACTGGGTGGCCTCTGGATAGTACTTGCTTACCATCTCGACCACGATCGAAGCCTGGTCGGCCATCAGCTTGCCATCCCGGGCGCTGGTGATCTGCCCGTGGGCACTGACCACCGAGTTGCCCGTCTTGAGATGGACCGGCGCCGCCACGCGCACGATCTCGGGCGCCTCGTAGACACGGATGAATCCACCCGATCCCGGCGGGTTATCGGTGTGGATGTCCAGGGGCGCCTTGATGGCGGCCCGCAGGGCGGCATGCATCGGGATCTGCAGGTCGCGTACCGGGTTGATACTGTCGGCCCCCAGGCTCTCCAGGAGCTTGAAGGAGGCCGGGTTGCAGTGCCCCAGGTGCGCCGACGTCTTAAAGATCACCTCTGCCGGCAGCTCACCGTCCTTGCGCATCTGCCCCACCAGCCACAGCATCCCCTCGTCATAGATCAAGAATGCACGGCAGCCGATGTCGATGCCACGCTTGACGTCCTCCACCGCGCGCAGCAATTGCTCCATGCCGCGCAGCCGGTAGCTGATGCGCACCCCCTGCGGAGAGAGCACAGTCGCGCCCGTGTCATAGGTCGCGCGCGGCCCCACCGAGAGCATCAGCTCCGCGCCATAGTCATGGCACAGGCGGCAGTACTCTTTCAGCTCCTGCCGCGTGTGGCGGAACATGCCATAGGTCTCGGTCACGCGGTTGATGGTAATGCCCATCTTGTCGCTGGTCTCGAGCAGCGCAGCCACCGCCTCGGCCGAGTTCACTGTCGGCACCTCGATGCGGTAAAAGGCCCCATCCGGGAACCTGGCAGCCGATGTCGGCAGGTCATTCAGATCCCCTTCCGGCAGGCCCAAAGTCTTGACGTAGCGTCTCGTTTCTTCAAACATCTCTTTTTCTTCTCCTTTGATCAAGATTTCTTGGTTACTCATAGTGACTTGGCAGCGGCGGACCATAGACCCACACCAGCTTGAGCGGCTCATCGCCAATGTTCTCCAGGCGATGTTTCTTGCCCAGCGGCGAATAGATCGCGGTGTCGGGGCCGATCTCCCACTCCCCTTCCCCTTCGATCACCAGTTTGGCCCGCCCACTGATGATATACATCACTTCCTCCGAATCAGTGTGAACGTGATCCGGGATCATGCTCCCCACGGCGGTCACATTCACCCCCATGGAAACATTCCGGGTGCCGACGTTCTTGGGCGCCAGCAGCAACTTGGATACACGCTTTGGAATCCGCTCTTCCCCTTCCACATCCGCCGCTAGCACGAATGGCAAATGATCCATCTTTTGTTTCCTCCTCATTCAATTTTAGATTTACGATTTACCCTTGCTCGCAGTTACGGGCAAGTGTCCAATCGTAAATCGTAAATCATAAATCATCCGCCCGAGATCCCCGCCCACTCGTGGGCCGAGACCGAATTGGCGGCCTCCGTCAAGGCTTGCGCAATCTCTGGAATGCGCTCTGGGTCCAGCCGGTGGCTGGGAAAGGGAATGCTCATGGCAGCCACAATTTTGCCAGCCAGGTCGCGCACCGGAGCAGAAACGGCCCAGACGCCGATCTCGAACTCTTCATCTGCGATGGCATAGCCCCGGCGCCGCACCACTTCCATCTCCTCACGCAGCCGGGCCGGGGACGTGACTGTTTTTTCCGTATAGCGCGCCAGGGGGGCAGCCAGGATCGGATCGATCACCTGCGCCGGGAGAAAAGCCAGGAACACCTTGCCCGCGGCCGTGCAGTGTATCGGCAAGTGACGCCCCACCCGCGCCGCGATGGTCAGAGCATGATCGCTGTGTACCACCTCGACGTACAACATCCGGCCGCGGTCAAAGACGGCGAGGGTACAGAGCTCCTCAAAGCGCTCCACCAATTGCTGCATATAGGGAAAGGCAGCCTGCCGAAAGTCGAGGCCGCGCAGCGCCCCCATACCCAGCCCCACCAGCCGCAGCCCCAGGCGGAACCTGTCGTCGTCCGCCGTCCGCTCCAGAAACCCGCCGCCGAGCAAGGTCATGAGGATGCGGTGCGCCGTCGCTTTGTGCAGACCTGTGGCCTGTGCAATCTCGGATACCCCGAGCGGCGCGCTCTGGCCGTCAAACACCGACAGAATCTGCATCGCCCGTTCTACGGCGCGCACACTGTAGGTCTTGGAATCCTTGTCCATTTTCGAACCAATCCTATCTTTCCATCCCTATGAGCCTTGAGAGCGATCCCGGTCATCAACCCCGTGACCGGAGTGTACCATCCACATATTCCACGTCAAACCACCACTTTCGCTCGGGATGGCTGTCGCCCATCCCGAGCAGGCGCGCGGCCCGAATCGCAATCTGTTGCGCCAGCCCGGAGCTTGACACCAGCGAGCGCACCAGGTTGTGGGGCACCGTCGATGGCTGTGTCCACGGGCAGCTCTTGACGCAACGATTGCACATCGTGCCATTCTTGTTGGTAAAATTAAAGCTGGCGCAGCGCCTGGTATCGAGCTTCCAGGTTTCATAGCCGTTGTACATCACCTTGTCGCCCGTCGAGATCGCTTTGCTCGGGCACTTTTCGGCGCAGATCCCGCAAGATTGGCAAAAGCTTTGCAGGCCAAAGTCGACCGGCTTGTCCGGCACCAACGGCATGTCGGTCAGCACGGCTGCCGCTTTATAGCCCAGGCCGAGGTAGGGGTTTAGGATGATGCCCGCCCGGCTCACCTCGCCGATACCCGCCCAGAGTAGCAGAGGCGGCATCAGCACCGAATAGCAGTTGACGAACGAAGGCCCATACTGGGCCGCAGCATCCCAACCCAGGCGCCGGATATAGTTAGCCATCGTCTCGGCCACCAACCCCAGGTGCTCGTACGCTTGAAAGCTGACGGGGTCGCCGATCCAGTCCAAGCCGGTCGAGGCGCGCATCGTCCCCGCATCCTTGCGCATCACCAGGACGACCGCGTGTTCGTACCGGGCGTCGATTGGGGTTCCCTGCTTGTCGTGGCTGTAGTAGGCCGACCTGGGGACCCGGCAGGTGCCCACCAGGTCGGCCTTCAGGAAGGAGCCCACTGCCTTGATGTGCCGGGTCAGGATCTCCGGGTCGTGGGGGATGGGCGCGGCCTCGGCACCCACCGGGTTACGCACCATCAAGGCGATCTGGTCGATGACATCCTTTTGCGCCGCGGACAGAGGGTATCTCTCAGGCTGGGGTTTCTGCACCCCCTTTTGCACAACGGCGCCATATTCCCCCCGCGCGGCCAGGCCGTAGGCCGTGTCGCGCATATCCACTCGCTCGACCGCATCGGTCACGAGTGTCGTGGGCCGGCCCACCCGCCTGATGCGCTCCATAGGCAGGGGGCCCAGCCGTTCTTGGTTGTGCAGGATGTCACCTTTTGCTCGACTGCTCATCTATCGATCCCCAGGACGATCTTGGATCAGCCGGGCGCGTGGCGATGGCTGGTCGGGGCAGCCCCAGCCGGCCCGTAGTTCATCGCCACACGCCGGTTAATCATTCTACCTATCTTCGAACGGAATGGCAGGATAGGCCAGAGGAGCGGTAGCCTGGTCCTCAGGCCACACCAACTCCAGCTCGCCATTCTGCCACTGCGACATCGGGTTCAGCACATTGCCCGTGCCGTCGGCGTTAAAGGTCACGGGT
>JAFGOG010000164.1 GCA_016926595.1 Anaerolineae bacterium | reverse complement strand
TCATTGGGGAAGAAACCCCGCTAGCAAACCGTGAGTTCATCGGGCATCGCCCTGGCATGGAGCTGCTCATGACTGAAGAAAAGAAACAACCCGCGGCGTTGGTCATCGGTGCCGGCATCGCCGGCATGCAGGCCGCGCTCGACATCGGCGACGCCGGGTTCAAGGTCTACCTGGTGGAACGCGAACCGAGCGTGGGCGGCCACATGGCGCAGCTCGACAAGACCTTTCCCACCCTCGACTGCTCGTCTTGTATCCTGACGCCCAAAATGGTCGACGTAGGTAGCCACCCTAACATTGAGCTGATGACCTATTCCGAGGTTTTGAAGGTGGAAGGGGAGGCCGGGGCCTTTCGGGCCCAGGTCCGCAAAAAAGCCCGCTATGTAGATATTCACCTCTGCACCGGCTGCGGCGATTGTGCCAAGGTCTGCCCGGTGACCTTGCCCAGCGAGTTTGACCTGGATCTGTGCGACCGCCACGCCGTCTACGTACCCTTTCCCCAGGCCGTCCCCAACAAGTACACCATCGACAAGCGCGGCTGGCCGCCCTGCAAGGATGCCTGCCCTGCCCACATTGACGTGCAGGGCTATATCGCCCTGATCGGCCAGGGCAAATTCGCCGAGTCGTTGGCCCTCATCCGCCAGACAATCCCCTTCCCCGGCGTCATTGGCCGGGTATGCAACCATCCCTGCGAGACCGCCTGCAACCGCGGCCAGTACGATCAGCCTATCTCCATCTGCGCCCTCAAGCGCTTTGTGGCCGATTGGGAGCTTGGCCAAGGCGCAGAAGGGCAAGGGGTCCTGAATTCAGAGCATGTCCCTGATCCGAAATCGGAACAGGTCGCGATTATCGGCGCCGGCCCGGCCGGCCTGACCGCTGCCCACGATCTGGCGCTAAAAGGCTACCGCGTCACCATTTTCGAGGCGTTGCCTGTAGCCGGCGGCATGCTGGCCGTCGGCATCCCCGATTATCGCCTGCCCCGCAGTGTGCTCGACCGCGAAATCGCCCTCATCCAGGCTTTGGGCGTCGACATCCGGCTGAATACGCCTATCGGTAGTGAGGGCAACCCGTCGCTCGACGACCTGCGGCGTGACTATGCCGCCATCTTTGTCGGCGTCGGCGCCCACCAGGAGCTCCAGTTACGCATCGAGGGTGAGAACCTGGCTGGCGTGATGCCCGGCGTCATCTTCCTGCGCGACTCGAACCTGGGTCATCCGTCCAAGGTGGGCAAGCGCGTCGCCGTCGTCGGCGGCGGCAACGTTGCCATCGACGCCGCCCGGTCGGCGCTGCGCCTGGGAGCCGAGTCGGTGACCATCGTCTACCGCCGCTCGCGGGCCGAGATGCCGGCCAGCGCCTGGGAGGTCGAGGACGCCGAGGAAGAGGGCATTCAGATCCAGTTCCTGGCCAACCCGATCCGCGTTGTCGGCCAGGGTGGGCAGGTAACCGGCCTGGAGTGCGTCCGCATGGAGCTGGGCGAGCCTGACGCCAGCGGCCGCCGCCGGCCGGTCCCCATCCCCGGCTCCGAGTTCGTGCTCGACGTGGACATGGTCATCCCGGCCATTGGCCAGGCCCCCGAGCTGGGCTTCATGGGCCGCGACGGCGCGTTGGGTGTCACCCGCCGTGGCACGTTGGACGCCGATCCGGCCACACTGGCCACCGCCCTGCCCGGCGTCTTTGCCGGGGGCGACGCCGTCAGCGGCCCGGCCACCGCCATCGAGGCCATCGCTGCCGGCAAGCGGGCCGCCGAATCGATCCATCGTTATCTGCAGGGCGAGGAGCTGGCCCGCCCCGAGCCCGGCTTGCCTGTGGTGCCGCTTGACCAGGTAGACCTGCGCCGGGCGCGCAAAAAAGCCCGGGCCGTCATGCCCAAGCTGCCGCCAGGGCAGCGCGTGTCCAATTTCAGCGAGGTTGAGTTGGGCCTGTCCGAGGAACAGGCCGTGGCCGAGGCGCTGCGCTGTCTCAACTGCGCCGTCTGCTCCGAGTGCCGCCAGTGCGTGGTGGCCTGTCAAGCTCACGCCATCAACCACGACATGCGCGACGAGATCGTCGATCTGGAGATCGGCGCCATCATCGTCGCCACCGGCTTTGACCTGTTCAACGCCCAGAAGAAACCCGAATTCGGCTATGGCCGCTATCCCAACGTGCTCAGCGGCCTCCAGTTCGAGCGGCTGGCTTCGGCATCGGGTCCGACGGCGGGCAAGATCAGGCTCAACGGCAAAGTGCCGAAAGAGATCGTCTTTATCCAATGCGTCGGCTCGCGCGACAAGCAGGAGGGCGGCGAGTACTGCTCTCGCGTTTGCTGCATGTACACTGCCAAGCAGGCCCACCTGGCCCACGACAGGGCGCCGGGCTCCAACATCACCGTCTTTTACATGGACGTCCGCGCCTTTGGCAAGGGATTTGAAGAGTTCTACGACCGGGTGCGGGCCGAGGGGGTCACCTACCGGCGCGGCAATCCGTCCGAGATCTACCGCCGGGGCGAGCAGTTGATCGTCCGCGCCGAGGACACATTGCTGGGCAAGACGGTCGAAGTGCCGGCCGACCTGGTGGTGCTGGCCGTCGGCGTCCAGGCACGAGCCGACGCTGACCAGGTAGCCGAGATGCTAGGGCTCGAATTCTCAAAAGACGGCTTTTTCGCCGAGCTCCATCCCGAGTTACACCCGGTGGACACCAAGAGAAAGGGGGTCTTCCTGGCCGGTATGTGCCAGGCGCCCAAAGACATCCCCGACACCGTGGCCCAGGCCAAGGCAGCCGCATCGGGCGCGATTGTGGAGCTGTCGCGGCTAAAACGTAAGATGGAAACCGCGCGCGACCTGGTCGCGGTCCGGGACAAGGAGCTTGCCGACTCTGAAATGGAACGGCAACCGGAAGAAGAGGGAACAAGGGGATAGCATGAAAGTCAACACCCAGGAATTCGCAGACGAATATACCCTGTTGGAGTGCATCCAGTGTGGCCGATGTACCGGCGCCTGCCCAGTGTCGATGAAAACCGCCCTCAATATCCGCGGGATCATCTACCAGGTACTGATCGGCGCCGACCTCGATCCCCGGGAGATGGAGGTCTTGTGGGACTGCACCAACTGCCTGACCTGCACTCTCCGCTGCCCCAAGGACATCCACCCATCCGACGTAGTCATCGGCCTGCGCGGCTATATCATCAGCGAAGGCAAGGGGGTGCCGCCCCGCGTCCGCGACGCGATGAAAAGCGTCTTTACCCGGGGCAACACCCTCGGCTTTGCCACTGAGGGCCGCGACGGCTGGATGGAAGGGCTTGACTTTAGGGTCAAAAGCATCCTCGACGCCGGCGAGGCCGACCTCCTCTATTACCTGGGCTGCACCCCCGCCTACGACCCTCGCGTTCAGCCGGTCAGCCGCGCCCTGGCCACCGTTTTTCAACAGGCTGGGCTCGATTTCGGCACCCTGGGCGTCGACGAAATGTGCTGCGGCAACGAGGTCCGGCGCATGGGCGAATCGGAAGGGTTTGCCTCGATGGTAGAAGAAGCCCACGAGATGTACAAAGAGTTCAAGGCCCAGCGCATGGTGACCGTTTCGCCCCACTGCTTTAACGCCTTCAAGAACGAATATGGCGACATGCCCTTCCAGGTGCTTCACTACACTCAATTGCTGGTCGAGCTGCTGGACCAGGGCAAGCTAAAACTGGGCAACGAGGTCCGCAAAAAAGTCACCTACCATGATCCCTGCTTCTTGGGCAAGCACAACGGTATCTACGACGAGCCGCGCGCCATTCTGCAGGCGATCCCCGGCCTGGAATTCGAGGACCTCGACCGCTCGCGCGAGCGGAGTGTGTGCTGTGAGGGGGGCGGCGGCCGGATGTGGGCCGAGGGTACCAACATCGAGGAGCGGCTGGCCCACCAGCGGGTGCGCGACGCAGTCGACCTGGGGGCCGAAGTGCTGGCCGTGGCCTGCCCATTCTGCCTGCTGACCTTGGAGGACGCGGTCAAGATCTTGGGGCTCGACGACAAAATCCAAGTCATGGACATCATGGAGCTGGTGGCCCAGGCTATGTGACGGGCTAGGAGGCGAGATGCCATCCAGAATCGGCGTTTACATCTGCCATTGTGGGATCAATATTGCAGCCACTGTGAACTCGGCGGAAGTGGCTGCCTATGCAGCCACGCTGCCCAACGTGACTGTGGCTCGCGACTATATATACATGTGCTCTGATCCCGGCCAGGAGATAATCCGCCAGGACATCCGCGACTATGGCCTGACGCGGGTGGTGGTCGCCTCCTGCTCTCCCCTCATGCACGAGAAGACCTTCCGCCATGTCGTCCAGGACACCGGCCTCAACCCCTACTACTTTGAGATGGCCAACATCCGTGAGCAGTGCTCCTGGGTCCACACCGACATCGGTGTCAGCACCGAAAAGGCCAAGGAGCTGGTCGCCGGCGCAGTGGCCAAAGCTTCCCTGCTTGAGCCGCTCTACGAGCGTGAGGTGGGCGTCACCCGTACCGCCCTGGTTGTCGGCGGCGGGATCGCCGGCCTCGAAGCGGCCATTGACATCGCCGACGCCGGGCACCAGGTCTACCTGGTAGAAAAGCAGCCCAGTCTGGGCGGGCGCATGGCCCAGCTCAACAAGACCTTCCCCCACCTGGAGGACGCTGGCGCGTTGGTGCAGGGTGAGATAGTCCGGGCCATGGAGCATCCCAACATCGAAATCCTGCCCTACAGCGAAGTGACTAACGTCGAGGGCTATATCGGCAATTTCCAGGTTACCGTCGTCCGCAAGCCGCGCTTTGTCGATCCCGCCCGCTGCACCGCCTGCGGCAAATGCGCCGAGGCGTGCGTCCTGGCTGATCAGATCCCCAACGATTTTCAGATGGGCCTTGGCCGGCGGGCGGCTATTTACCAGCCCTTCCTCCGGGCGCTCCCGCCAACCTACACCGTCGACCCGGCTAATTGCCTATTGCTGAAGGATGGCCAATGCCCCGGTTCGGAAAACGCGGGCCCGCCCTGCGCCCTGGCCTGCCCGGAAAAGGCCGTCGATTTTAGCCAGCAGCCGCAGGAGGTCAAGCTCGCCCTGGGGACCATCATTATCGCCACCGGCTACGACCCCTTTGACGCCCGGCGCAAGCCCGAGTTTGGCTACGGCCGCTACCCCGGCGTCCTCTCAGCCCTCGAATTCGAGCGCCTGGCCGCCGCCGACGGCCCGACTGGTGGCCAGATCCTGATCAACGGCAAAGAACCCAAGCGGGTGGTGTTCATCCACTGCGTTGGCTCGCGCGACAAGCAGTTGGGCAACCCCTACTGCTCGCGCGTATGCTGCATGTACACCGCCAAGCAGGCCAACGTCGTCAAGGATCAAATCCCCGACGCCGACGTAACCGTCTTTTACATAGACGTGCGAGCCTTTACCAAGGGCGGCGAAGAGTTCTACGATCGAGCGCGGGCGCGCGGCGTCCGCTACCGGCGTGGCAACCCGTCCGAAATCTACCGCCGTGGCGACCACCTGGTAGTCCGTTCCGAGGACACGCTGCTGCAGCAGACTGTCGAGGTCGAGGCTGACCTGGTCGTCCTGGCCGTCGGCCTGGAGCCGGGCAAGGCAGGCGCCGACGTATCCAAGATGCTCAAGTTGTCTTGCACCGGCGACGGCTTTCTGGCCGAGGCCCACCCCAAGCTCCGACCGGTCGATACCACCAGCGACGGCATCTTCCTGGCCGGCACCTGCCAAGGCCCCAAAGACATCCCCGACACGGTGGCCCATGCCAAAGCCGCCGCTGCCTCGGCGCTGATCCCGCTGTCACTCGGCGTGGCCAAAGTCGAGGCCATCACCAGCTCGATCCTCCAGGAGCTGTGCGCCGGTTGCGGCCTGTGCGAGGCGGTGTGCCCTTACGGCGCGCTGAGCATGCACCCCTGGCGAGGAGTCATGACCGTCAACGAAGTACTGTGCAAAGGCTGCGGCGCCTGCTCGGTGGCCTGCCCCTCCAAGGCGATCACCCTGGGACACTTTACCCAGAAGCAGACGCTGGCAATGTTGGATGCTATGCTGGCATGACGGCAATGGATACGAGCGCCCAAAATAAAGCCGCCGAGTTGGTCGAAGAGGGCGTTGCTGCCCTGATATCTGGCCGCAAAGCACAGGCCAGAAAGCTGCTGGGACAGGCGCTGGAAGTGGATTCACACTCAGAGAAGGGCTGGCTCTGGCTCTCAGGGGCCGTAGATGCTGACGAGGAAAGGCGATTCTGCCTCAGACAGGTGCTGTCTATCAACAAAGACAACCCTGCGGCGCAGAAAGGGTTGAGAGAGCTGGGACCAGGATTCGCGCGATCCCCTATTGCGCCGCTCGCCCCCACTGCCCAACCGGAACCACCCACCCCTGCCGTCAAACCAGAACCCCCTGCCGGCAAAGCGCCCGCCTGGTCTGAGTGGCGGCAGGAAACAGATTCAACTGAAGCCATAGAAGCCCCCCTGCCAAAGGCATGGCTTGTCGTGGCGGCCATCCTGGTAGCAGGTCTTATAGTAGGGCTTGCAGTGTTGTTTGTCATCAACACAGGCATCTTGGGAAAATGACAGGTCAGATACAGAGCGTTAACACATTCCATGTCGAGGAGGGACTATGAACTCAATCGTCTGTCTAAAAGAGGTACCGGACACCGAAGCGCGCATTGAGGTCCGGAGCGGCAAGATCGTCGAGGAGGGGATCCAGTACGTGGTCAACCCCTACGACGAGTTTGCCCTGGAGGAGGCGCTCAAGTGGCAGGAAACGTTCGGCGGCAAGGTGACCCTGGTCAGCCTGGGGCCTGAGCGGGCCCGGGAAAGCATCCTCAAGGGTTTGGCCATGGGCGCCGACGAGGTCTATCACCTAGCCGAAGACGCCTTCCAAGGCGGCGACGCCTACGCCACGGCCAAGGCGCTGGCCGCGGCCATCGCCAAGCTGGGCGAATATGACGCCATCTTTTGCGGGCGTCAGGCCGTCGACGACGACAACGCCGCCGTGGGCGCCATGCTGGCCGAGATGCTCAACCTGCCCCACGTCTCGATGATCACCAAGCTCGAGATCGCCGAGGATGCCAAATCAGCGCAGGCTGAGCGGGAGGTCGAAGGTGGCAAGGAGGTGATCCACACCTCGCTGCCGGCGGTCTTTACCGCGCAAAAAGGTCTCAACGAGCCCCGCTACCCGTCGTTCAAAGGCATCCGCCAGGCGCGCACCAAGCCGTTCAACACCTGGGGCGTAGCCGACCTGGGCCTGGATCCCGGCAGTGTCGGCGCAGCCGGCGCCCTGCTGGAAGTGGTCGACATCCTGCCGCCGCCCGAGCGCCCGGCGGGCCGCGTCATCCCCGGCGAGCCGGCCGACGCAGCCAAAGAGGTGGTCCGGCTGCTGCGCGAAGAAGCTAAGGTAGTCTAGGAGGCGAACGATGGGAAACATTCTGGTTTTTGCAGAACAGCGGAACGGCGTCCTGAAAAAAGTCGCCTTTGAGATGTTGGGGCTGGGCGGCCAACTGGCCGCCGATCTGGGCGGCGCCGTCGAGGCGGCGCTTCTGGGCTCAGGGCTGGGCGACTTGCCCGACACACTGGCCCAGTACGGCGCGGCCAAGGTCTATATCGCCGACGACCCAGCCCTGGCCAACTATTCCGGCGAGGGTTATACCAACACCTTGGCTGCCCTCATCGCCAAGATCCAACCGGCGATCGTCCTGGTCGGCGCCACCTTCATGGGTAAGGACCTGGCGCCCCGCCTGGCCGCGCGGCTGGGGGTCGGCCTGGCCGCTGATTGCATCGCCTTTGCCGTCGAGGGCGGCAGCCTAGTGGCCACCCGTCCCATCTTTGCCGGCAAGGCGCTGTCCAAGGTCAAGCTGCTTCGCACGCCGCAGATGGCCACCGTGCGGCCCAACGTGCTGCCAGCTCCCCAGCCCGACGCCGGCAAGAAAGCGGTGACCGAGCCCATAGCGGCCGACGCTGGCGCCATCCGGGCCAAGGTCGTGGACATAGTTTCCGCCGGCAAGGGCGAAGTCGACGTCGCCGAAGCCGAGACGATCGTCTCGGGCGGGCGTGGCGTGGGCGGCCCCGACGGCTTTGCCCCGATCCGCAGCCTGGCCAAGACACTCGGCGCCGCAGTCGGCGCATCTCGCGCCGCGGTCGATGCCGGCTGGATCGAGCACTCACACCAGGTCGGCCAGACCGGCAAGACGGTGACCCCCACCCTGTACATCGCCTGTGGCATCTCTGGGGCCATCCAGCACCTGGCCGGTATGCGCACTTCCAAAGTGATCGTCGCCGTCAACAAGGACCCCGAGGCACCGATCTTAAAGGTGGCCAGCTATGGCATCGTCGGCGACCTGTTCACCGTCGTGCCCCTCCTAGAGAAGGAGTTCAAGGCCCTGCTGGCCGAATAGACACGCCAACCGGCGACACGAAACCGGACTCTCCACTGGAGAATCCGGTTTCTCTTTCATCTTGGGACTATGCTCACGTGGCTGCTTGAAATGCGCCGCCATTCAAGTGGCAAGTGCAGTTCAGCAGGGCAAGGCGGATCCCGCGCGGGCCGAAATCGACGATGCTGAGCGAGGTATTGTCAAAACGGAATGGCATCGGCCTGCGGAGAGCCAGTCGCAGCAGGTGAGCCAGGATCATGCCCAGGCTGCCGCCGTGGGCGACCACGGCAACCGTTCCGTCTTGTTGGTGGCTCGACACAATATTAGCCGCCACGGACGACACCCGCTCGTGAAAGGCATCGAGCCCTTCCTCTCCCGGAAAGATGACGGACTCTTCATCCTCGTGCAGCCTGCGCCACACCTCTGGGTACAGGACCTCCACCTCCCGCCAGACGACCCCGCTGAGCGCGCCGATGTCATACTCGCGCAGCCGGGTGTCCAGGGTGACCGGGGCGTCCAGGCCAGCCGCCAGGATGCTGGCCGTCTCGGCGGCGCGGCACAGATCGCTGCTGTAGATGGCGGCCGGTTTCCACCCCTCCCCTTGCAGACGGGCCAGCAGCGCCCGCGCCTGGTCACGCCCGCGATCGCTGAGAGGCGAGTCGAATTGGCCCTGCATCCGGCCTTCCGCGTTGCCTACCGATTCGCCGTGACGGATCAGAAGCAGTTTCAAAAGCTCCTCCCACTTTTGCTCATTGTACAACATTGGCCAGGACAGCCGCCCGCGCGGTCAGCCGCCTGGAATTCCATCGAAAAACCTCCGCCGGGATAGCGCCCTGGTAGTTGCATCCAACCTTCCCGGCTTCTTCCTTCTGGGACCGATTTTACACCAACTACCACGCCGGTACAATCTCAGAGCTTGGAGAAGGGCATGATGAGAAAGGCAGCAGCCTTAATTGACAGGTTGCGCAAGCTGTGGTACAGGTTACGCAAAGGGAGGTTAGAACAATGCGCTTGCAGGTATGCCGGATGGTGTACGAAGATGTGGTTGGGATCGGGCCGGAAGACGTGGTATCATTGCAGGAAGCGGGAAAGATGTTGGGGATCAAGGTGTGGAACGTGAGCCAGCTCATCGATCAGGGCAAGCTGACGATGTTGATCGACGCAGACGCGCCCAAGGGGTGGGCCTGGCGGTGGCTGCTGCTACGGTCGGAAGTAGAGGCGCTGGCGGCTGCTGGGCGGGCAAGGGTGAGGAACAAAAAAAGCGGCTGGTAGCAGGGCGATGGCTGCCAACGCCATAGAAGCCAGGCGATTATGGCGTGTTTGCTCTCACGCGATACTCCCCTCTCTTGACCTTTGGGTGCGCGTCCGACAAGGGCAGCACTCCACTCCGTAGCGGCGCCTGCAGGAGCGACCACCAGGCGCCTG
>JAFGOG010000163.1 GCA_016926595.1 Anaerolineae bacterium | reverse complement strand
GGACGCCTGTTGGAGAGCGTGAATCTGCGCGTGCAAGAAGCCGCGCTCACCGGCGAATCCGAAGCCGTCGAAAAGTGCACGGAGGCGCTGGGCGGCGAGCACCTGGCCCTCGGCGACCGGTGCAATATGGTCTTTCTGGGCACCGCCATCAGCTATGGGCGCGGGCTGGGCGTGGTCACAGCCACCGGGATGCAGACCGAGTTGGGGCAAATTGCCACGATGATCCAGTCCGTGGAGACCGAAAAGACGCCGCTGCAGCGGCGGATGGCCCAACTGGGCAAGTGGCTGGCATTGGCAGCCCTGGCCCTGGTCGCGTTGGTCTTTGCGCTCGGCCTGCTCCAAGGGACGGACTTGACCACGATGTTCCTGGTGTCGATCAGCCTGGCCGTGGCCGCCGTTCCGGAAGGCTTGCCGGCTGTGGTCACGATTGCCCTGGCACTGGGCGCGCAGCGTATGCTCAAGCGGCGGGCGCTGATCCGCAGGTTGCCGGCGGTGGAGACGCTGGGCTCGGTAACGGTCATCTGTTCGGACAAGACAGGCACGCTGACCGAGAACCGCATGACGGTGACCATCCTGGATGTGGCCGAGCACACGGTGGACCTGGTGGAGCCGCTGTGCGATTCGGGGCCTTTGCTCAGGCCCGACGACACCCCACTGGAGGCGCCGTGCGACTCCCTGTCGCTCTTGCTGGCGGCAACCGCTCTGTGCAACGACGCCACACTCGAGCCAGATCCAAAGCGAGCAGACAACTACCAGGCGATCGGCGACCCCACCGAGGGGGCGCTGGTGGTCGCCGCCGCGCGGATGGAGTTGTGGAAAGCCCAACTGGAGAGAGCCTTGCCGCGCGTCTCCGAGGCGCCGTTCACCTCGGAGCGCAAACGCATGACCACCGTTCACAGCGTCGACAAGGAGACGAGGAACCAAATCGACGGCGGAACAGGATGGGGGGATTGGCTGCCGGTCGACTCTACCTATGTGGCTTTTGCCAAAGGCGCGGTGGACAGCTTGCTTGAGGTGAGCACTCGTGTATGGACGAACGGCGAGATCCAACCGCTGGATGACGAGTGGCGGCGCCGGATCGAGGCGGCCAACGATCGCCTGGCCCAGGAGGGGATGCGTGTGCTGGGGGCGGCCTTTCGCCCGCTGGATGAGCTGCCGGCTCTGGGAGACGAGGAAAGCCTGGAGCGCGAAATGACCTTTGTTGGGATGACCGGCATGATCGACCCCCCGCGCCAAGAAGTGCGCGATGCGATCGCCACCTGCCGCACGGCGGGCATCCGCACGGTGATGATCACGGGCGACCACCCGCTCACGGCGGCCAGCATCGCCCGCGAGCTGCGCATCGCCGATCCGGAGCCCGGGCAGAACGGCACGCGCGTCATCAGCGGGCCCGAACTGGCCCAAATGTCGGCGGCCGACCTGGAAGCGGTGGTCGAGGACGTCAGCGTCTACGCCCGCGTTTCGCCGGAACACAAGCTCAAGATCGTGGAGGCGCTGCAGAAAAAAGGCAACATTGCGGCCATGACTGGCGATGGGGTGAACGACGCCCCCGCGCTCAAGCAGGCCGACATCGGCGTGGCCATGGGGATCACCGGTACCGACGTGAGCAAAGAGGCAGCCGACATGGTGCTGACCGACGACAACTTTGCCACCATCGTGGCCTCGGTCGAAGAGGGGCGCACGATCTATGACAACATTCGCAAGTTCATCAAGTACACCCTCTCCAGCAATGTGGGCGAGATCGCCGGCCTGCTGATGGCGATCAGCGTCGGCCTGCCGATCCCCCGGCTCTTGCCGCTTCAGATTCTGTGGATGAACCTGGTGACCGATGGGCTGCCCGGCCTGGCCCTGGGAGTAGACCCGCCCGATCCCGACGCGATGAATCGCCCCCCACACCCTCCCCAGGAGAGCATCTTTGCGCGGGGCATGTGGCAGTATATGGTCTGGGTAGGCGTCCTGATGGGTTTGATCACCGCGGCCATCCAGTTCATCTACTATCGGGCCGGCAATCCCGCCTGGCAGACGATGGTCTTTACCACCCTTTGCCTGGCCCAGATGGGCAACGCGCTGGCCATTCGTTCGGACCGGTACTCGCTCTTTTCCATCGGCGTCTTTACCAACCCGGCCTTGGTCGGGGCGGTGGTGCTCACCTTTGCGCTGCAAATGGCAGTGGTCTATGTGCCCTTTATGCAGGACCTTTTCCAGACGGTGGCCCTCAGCCCGCTGGAACTGGCGATCTGCCTGGGGGCCAGCACGCTGGTCTTTTGGGCGGTCGAGGCGGTCAAGTGGATCGGGCGGCAGAGATCGCGGACAGCATAGAGGCGGTCGCCGCTCAACGTGTGAGGGCTCTACGGCAAGAATCAAATCACAACGCGTCCGACCGTTTGGGGTCGGACGCGTTGAGTGTTTTAGGTGGATTCGTGCGATTCTACGCGCTCCCAACCCCGCGCAGGTAGAGCAGGTACATACCCAGGCCGTAGCCCAGAATGAGCAACAGGGCGTCGAGCTCGACGATCCAGATGCGGCGTTCGACCTGCGCCAGATTGCCGATCAGACCGAGGGTGGTAAGCAGCATGGCCAGCAGCCCGGCCAGCCCAAAGGCCGGGTTGATCGCGTCGAAAAAGTTGCCGTCTGTGTAGACAATGTCCGCCGTCGCCAGGGCAAACATATTAAAGATGTTGCTGCCAAAGAGGTTGCCCACGGCAATGTCGTACGCCCGCAGACGCACAGCCGAGATCATCGCCACCAGCTCGGGCAGCGAGGTCACAATGGCGATCAGCAGGATGCCCACCAACCCATCGCCCAAACCGCTCTGCTCGGCGATCTGTGAGCCGCTGCGCACCATCCAGGGGACGACGAGCACCAGCACGGCGGTGGCTGCCACAAAGCCTATGACTGCGCGGCGCAGGGAGGGAATGCCGGCGGCCTCTTCTTCCGGCTCTGCGGCCGCCG
>JAFGOG010000162.1 GCA_016926595.1 Anaerolineae bacterium | reverse complement strand
TTCGCTGGTTGTGGTATAATCCGCCCTACAAGTTTTCAGCCCCGCGAGGGTGGCGACATGGTGTGCGCTCGAGGTCCCTTGGGGGCACTTAGTAAATTGAAGTCGCTCGAAATAGATATAAGATGGTAATGAACGGGTGTAATCTTTCATTTGCGTAATCCCCCTCACGTGCTAGATGCGCAGTATCACAGCCGGAATGACGGCACGCTGTGTGGTCCCGTCGTTCCTACTCCCCAGGAATATGACCAGAAAGGACCACACGCAGAAGCAGACCGCTAGCACTTGCTTCAGATGGGCTCTCTCGTGGTTCAAACTCACTGGCACACACAGGGAGCCCCCAACCGCCGAAAATGACGATACCATCCGGTCGGGGCAGAGGCCGATCAAGCAACGCTCTGCTTCCTGAAATGCGTGTAGGGTCGCGTGGCATGACAGACGAGGGGCAGAAGCCGCTACCAGAAGAGGATCACGGGGCTGCTGCTGCACCCGAGCAGTAGCTACATCAAGGTGGCACGGGTCGAATATGAGAAGCTACCAGACGATCGGCGAGAGGACGAAGCGCACGTTGGACAACAACTCGGGGCAGTTCGTCAGCCACTTCAGGATATCGTCCTCGACGATGTGGTAGCGAATTTCCTTCTAAGCGCCGACCAGGACTACCATCCGTTATGCAGGATCAAGCCGGAGTGGAGCCCGGGCTGGGTTGCCTCAGCGCCATGCTCCGCAATGCGCTGAGGTCCACCAGTTGCGGGGCCACGACCAGCTCTTCCACCTTGAGTCCGACGACCCGCCCACCACTGCGCCCCACCTGCTGCTGGATGTGCACCACCTTCTGGTAGAAAGGTGAGGCCAGGATGCGCTTGACCTCCGCGCCAATGATTTCGCTGTCTGCCTGGACCTTAGTGATGCGCTGCCCGGTATGCAGGCTTGCCGAGGCACCGGGCGATGTCGTTCGCCAGTCAGTCGCGACGCGCAAAGCGTGGCGGCGCGACGTACGGCTCGACCATCGACCTGAAGGACAGATCCCCCTGTGCGGTCCGCTCTGCATCTCCGGACAGCAGCTACCTCCTGCCGGGTTTGGTTAGATCCCTCCAAAGAGATCAGACGTCCGGTGGCTGCCATTGGCAGCGTTTCGTCTTTCGTCCCTCACAGGGCTCAGGTGTTGATCGACACACCCGTCATTTCACCAATCAGGTTCTGCACATTCTGCGTCACATTGTTGACAAAGATGCCCTTTCCGCCGACCTTGGGCAGCACCTCCAGCCAGGCATCCTTGTCGGCATAGTAGTGCAGAACCGAGCCCCGCACGTAAAAGCCCTCTTTTTCCGGGTCAAAATGATAGTCAATCAGGTGGGGCGGCTGGAGTTGGACCATCGTGTGCAGCAGGCGCGCCCCGGACAGGAGCTCAAGGTCATCGCGCAACCGGTCGGCATCGATCAGCACACTGTGCCCGCAGTCCAGGGTGACCTCGGCCGGCAGGCTGGCCTGCCAGTGCTGGGCCTTTTTCAGACAGGCGAGCTGGTACTGCCCATTCCGCTCCGCCAGGCTGAAGAAGGCCTCTTCGCAGACGGGACAGACAACATAGCTCTCCTCCTCACACCCAGGTTCAGAGCAGGTACAGGAGATCTGCGCGCCCCAGTCTCCCGGAAAGGCGATGGCCAGCTCGGCAGCCGACCGGCTCAGCATGCCCGCGTCCTGGCCGGCCTGTTTCAAGGACAGTACCGTGCTGAGCAGCTCGAGGACCAGGTCCTTCTGCAGGGCCCCCGTGTAGGCGGCCTTCAGGGAGGGCGCGTCCCGCAGGCCGTAGGCCTGCAGGTAAACGGCCGGCTCTGTACTCAAGGCCTTGAGCACCCGGATCACCTCTGCCAGGCTTTCGACAGCCCAGGTGCGGAACTGGCTGGCTTGCAGGCGGCCAGACAGGCTGAGCGCGCCACGATGGCAGGTCAACCGGACCGTGGTCTCTTTGTCGGCGACAGAGACGCGATAGCTGGTACTGCGCAGCTCCGGATAGTTTCTCTCCAGAGCGGCATAGCCCTTCTTGTAGGCGCGGCGGTCGGCGACCGTCAGCCAGCGATAGCGGCGGGCCTCGGGGTTGGGCTCGTACAGCCGGCTGCTGCGGAACTGGTCCGGGTCCAGGAAGCGCAGGGCATTCTTGAATTCTTTGGAGATGAACAGCCGGGTAAGGACGATGCCCGCCGCCTCCTCGATGGCGCTCCGGAGGCTGGTCAGCACCTCTGGCTTGCGGGCATGGATGGTGGCATAGCCCTCGACCACGCTGATCCAGAAAAAGCCGTACAGGGTCTCGTAGGTCGAGATGACATTCTCCTCGGCGTCGATATAGTCCAGCCGGCTCAGGAAGCGGTAGGTGCCTTCGTAAAGGCCGGGGAACTCGGGCAAGCTGTCGAAATCGTTGAGCAAAACGTCGCACAGGGGGGGCAGGCCCCGCTCGATGTCCGCGGCAAAGCGGGCATTGTCATCCACCAGCGCCTGCGCCAGGCAGCGATCAAAGTCGACAAGCCGTTCGGGCGCCAGCCTGGCCGGATCGAAAAGGTAGATGTAGAAGGAAGGGTGGCTGCCGTAGCGGTACTGCTCAAAGTAGGTGCGGATCTGCTCATCGCCGATCTCGGGGCAGGCATCGATCAGAATGGTGAGCTCCTGGCGGGTGAGGCGCATCAGCGCCTGGCGCACCAGGCGCGGCCTGCGCTTCAGGGCAGACCGCAACCTGGCATCCAGCATCTCGTCGCCCTCCGGTCCCGGAAAGCTGTCGTTGACCATCTGTTTCAGGGCAAAGACCGGGATCTGCTGCAGGTAGCGAACACGGTCGCTGGGCATGCTCATCAAATCCATCTCCTCTCGATCCGGCCCCGGCCCAGCCGGCGCTTGTCGGGGGTCCTCTCCAATTCTGCGTCCGTCGCCTCCAGGATCACGTCCTCGTACTGCATGGTGGCTTGTCCCCTCGCGGACCAGGCTTGCCATGTCACCGGCGAGACATCCGCCGTCCAAATCTAGAGCTCATCCAGCCTCAGTCCGGTGACTCGGCCCCCATCCCCCACCGTGCCTACGTCGAGGGCCACGTCGGCGTGGCCGCCGCCGAGCTTGTCGATCTTGAGGCCCATGACCGTGCCATAGACCGTCTCGCTAACCGTCACGTTGACGTCCAGCTTGCCGGACAGCATCTGGCCGATGTCGCCGCCAATCACCTCACCGCCGGCCGCGACCTCTCGCACATGCACGCTCACGTCTGCCTCTGCCGCTTGCCTCGCCTTCTGGCGCACGACGGGATTGGCCGCGCCGGCAAAGAGGGCCCCGTCCTCCGCCTGCAGGTAGAGCACCGGGACGCCCCAATCACGCCCCTCCTTGTCGACGTTGAAGGCCGCCTTGCGCCCCAGACTGGTAGCCATCTCGACGGGCAACCCGCCCACCAATGCCTGGAAGAACTGCTGGCTGAAGGCGATGGCGCAGACGTCGCGGATCGAATACTGGTTGGCCACCACGGCCGGGATCTGGGCTTTGATCAAGGCCGGGGCGATGCCGCTCCACACGCTGATGCCGTCGCGCTGGCCCGTTTGGCATCCTCCCAGCACGGCCAGCCGCACCCCGCTTCCGAGCAGGTTGGCCCCCACGTCCTGGCCGCCCACCAGCTCGTCATACAGGGCCAACTGGCCAGTGCCGCTGTAGGTTCCGGGCGCGTCCCCCATCTCGCGCTCGAATACACCGTGCCCGGCAAAGTAAAAGATGCCGCTCCCGGGGCTGGCGGCCAGGATCTCGTTCAGGGTGGCGTCCTGCAGGTACAGCGGCGTGAGGCCCGCCCGCCCGGCCAAGGCCTCGTCGAGGATGACCCTCTCCCGGGCCAGATCCAGTTGAGGCAGCCACTCTGCCGAGGCCAAAGCCACCAGCACCTTGATGTCGCCCGCGAGCTGCACCGGCTGGAGGGGGTGGCCATCTTCCTCGTGGCGGATGAGCACCACGCGCGGGTCCAGCGACAAAAAGCCATACATCCCGGGCTCGGCGTCCCCCCGCTCGACGTACATGTACTCCCAGGGCAGCGCCTGAAGCTGGCGTGGCAGCCGCAGCCGCAGCCGCAGGCCGGCATTGGGGCCGATGGACAGCAGGCTGTTGGCCAGATAGTCGCGCACGCCCTTCCGCTGCCCCTGGCCCCTGGGCGGCAGCAGCAGCACGGCCAGCGTCCGGCCGAGGCTAATCAAGCCGTCTCGGTCCAGCTCGCGGCGCTCGAGCCGGCCCAGACTGAGCCGTAGCGCCTTGTCGTCGTACTCCACGGGCACGGCCTCGCCCATCCACCCGTCGGGCGATTTGACGACGCGGACCGTGAACCGGCCAACCCGCCGTTTGTCAGGGGTCTTTTCCAACTGCGGCCCCTTCACTTCCAGGATCATGTCGTGATACCTCATCACTCTCTCCTCACAAGATCAGATCCTCCGGCTGCTGTTTCCCACCTCGGAGATTCGGACGGTCGCGAGCGCCTCAGGCCAGCGCGTCGTGGTACGCTGCCAGCATCTCATCCCAGAAGGTATCCACCGACAGGGCGACCCGTGCATAGTCGGGCGAGATACGCTGCTTGTTGGGCAGGGCCGCATAGATCGACAGGCCGCCAATCCCATCGTACCACTCGCCACGGTGTTTCTCGTCCAGGACCGCCCCGCCTGGCTCCAGCGCGCTGCACACCCTGCCGGCAGCCTCTTTGACCGCCGGGCTGCTGCCCTCGGCGGCCGCCAGGCGGGCAGCGAGCGAGCCCAGGTCCCAGAGGTGAAAGCGGAACTTGGTGAGCCAGCGCCCGTGCATTTCCTGGGCCGCGGCGGCCTTCTGGGCCGCCCACAGCGCGGCGGCCTGGTTGTCGATATCGGCCTGGAGCGCCTGGGCGAGGGCATCCACGGACAAAGAGATCTCTTCCACCCGGGATAGATCCAGGGCCACCTTGGTCACATCGCCCTCCCCGGGCAGCGGTGGGTGGGCCTCGTAGTAGTCGTGGTAGTGCCTGACCACCGACAGGGCCAGCTCCCGCCCCGACACAGAGGGATCGGCCTGCAGCTCGCGCAGGATGGCGTCGTAGGGCCAGCTCGTGCCGGGGACCAGCTCCTCGGAGGCGACCAAATAGCGGACGGACACACGCACCTGGTAGGCGACCTCCAGGGTTGCCATCAGGCAGGCGTCCATGCCCAGCAGGTCGACGGGCTTGCAAATGGCCGCGGCGACCTGGTCCATGACCCGCTGGAGCTCGAGGGCATCCAGGGAGTGACCGGTCCCGTCGTCGAAGCAGATGGCGCGCTCACGTTTGTCCCTCTTCAGGATGTTCCCCACGGACGACCGGAACAGGATCTGCGGCGGCGGAGAGCCGGTGAGGGATCGCTCTGTTGTCAGGGCCTCGTCCTCGTCCACCTCGTCATCACCGCGCACGGCGGCGGCAATCCGCTGCAGCTCGGCGGCGCTCCAGGTGCTGCCCTGTCCGCCGGCTGCGGGCAGCCCGCCCCGCTCCCTCGTGTTGCCCGGCTCTGGCCGCCAGCCGGTGCCGTGACTCCACAGCACCAGGCCATAGTGCTCGGCCGGGCACCGGTCGTAGGCCCAGCGCACCGTCTCCAGCAGCGCGTCGCCGTCGCCCGAATCGAAATCGGGCAGCGGCTCCTCCACGGGCCTTTGGCCCGCTTCCCGGACCATGCAGCGCTTGGCCCCGGCTGGTCCGTCATACAGCACGGCCAGCCTGACCTCCGGGGTGCTGCCCACAGCCAGGATCTGGTTCAGGCTGCGGGTGCCCATCTGCCTGCCCTCCTGCTCCAGGTCATTGTGGGCAGCGATGTAGACGAGGATGGTCCACCTGGCCCTTTCAGTCGCCATCCGACATCCCTACCCTTCCTCCAGCATCTTGTTTTCCCTCAGGACGTGCCGGGCCACCTGCGCCTCCGCAGTATACGTGGCGACCTCCTGCTCCAGCTCTTTGTTGTCCAGGGGAATGCTCAGCGCCCGGCGGTCGGCCTGGGTGTCGGTCTCGAGGCCGGGCTTGGCCTTGCTGCTGACCAGATCCGCGCAGCTCTTGTAGACCGTGCGGCAGATATCGTTGGCCTCGGCCGTGGTATAGTTGGGGTCGGCCAACAACAGAGTCCGGGCCTCCTGGAGCAGCGTCTTGCACTTGTCCCACGCATCCTTGAGAGCCTGGGGTTCGACAAAGGGATCGTCGACGGCATCCCGCAGCGTGCTCTCAGCCGTGGCCAGTTTGGCATCCCACAGCGCACCGGCACTCATCTCCCGGGTGCGAGCGGGCAGCCGGGTCACGTCCAGCACGACGTACGACCACTGGGTCACCTCCTTGCCCCCAACCAGCAGCGCGGACGCGGCAATGGCAAGCTCCGACAGCGAGTCGGGCAGGGGATTCCTGTCGTCCCGCGTGCCCAGGATGGCATAGTAACCATCGCGCAGGGCGTCGGCCCCGCCGCCGAGGTTAAAATCGCCGGCGAACTGCAGGATGGGCTCCCGCTCCTGGGCGGGGACAAAGGCGGCGATCATGTCTTTCGCCAGGCCCCCGACGGTCTTGGCCACGGCCGCCACGCCTGGTGCCAGGGACAGCGCCGTCAAAAAGCCATCGCCGTTGATCACATCGCCCAGCTTGGCCAGGTTGTTCTCCTTGTCGAGGACAAACTCGATGACGACCGTCACGCGCGGCATCGTGGCCGGCACCAGGGAAACCAGGTTGGAACTGAGCCCCAACTGCTCGGCCTCGCCCTTCTTGACTTCCCTGGAGCGCTGGATGGCATAGATCTCTTCCTGGCCCAGCAACTGGTGATTCAGGTTGATCTTGGAGGTGACGACCAGCCCTTTGGCTTTTTCAAAGAGCGACCCGCGAAAAGCGGCCTGGGCGCTGTGGACCTTGATCCAAAAATAGTCTCCCGGATTCACCGCTGGTGGGTCCTCGATGCGCGGCACATAGATCGGCGACGTCGTGCCGATCCGGACGTTGAGCTTGACTTCCTTTGCTCCGAAGGGGAATGGCATGTTGATCTCCTTTCGCTTTTTTCTCTGGATCCCTGCCTTTTGCAGTCACACCACCTTTGCGCCTGAATCGATTTCCGCTACACGCTGACGACAAACCGGTACGCCAGATGCTCAGCCCACATCTCTGAGACCAGGCGCTCAAAGGGTCGATCCGGCTGCGGCACCTGCGCCAGGGCACCCAGCAGCCGGCCCAGGACGGCATCCAGGGCTGTGGCATCATCGAGGGCCGGCTGCACCAGACGCACCAGCCACTCTGGCTCCCCGGCCCACAAGGCTGCCAGGAACTGGATGCGCAGCGAGCGCGCCATGCCGGTCAAGTCCTGTGCGCTGGCGAGTGCCTTCTCCCGGTCCAACAGATCGGGAGACTGCGCTTCCCAAGCGGCCAGCCAGCGCTCCATGTCCTCGACGAGCTCGCCACGCTCCTGGCCCAGCGCCTGGTCGAGCATGTGGCCCGCGTCGCTCCCAGCCCGGCCCACCTCCGCCCGCGCCTCGTCAAGGCGGTCCCACTCCAGCCAGCGGCAGGCCAGCGTCAGGCGGGAGAGAACCCTGTAGCCGGCGTAGCTGCCTTCGGGGCCCACGGCGCCCGCGGCGCGCAGCATGTTCTCGGCCAGGGCCCGGGACGGGCCATCCAGGCGATAGAGCGCACCTGCCACCGAGTTCTGCCGGCGCATCTCGTAGGCCCAGGGATCGGCGGGCAAGTTGGCCCGCAGCCGAATTTCCGTCTCTGTCGTGCTCTTGGTGGACCCCACGGCATCTGACGTCTCGAGCGCTTCGGCCAGGCCTTCGGTCTCGAGCCGCGCGCCCCGCTCCCGGGCCAGGCCCTCCAGGGCTGCCACCACCGCATCGCCACGGAAGAACGGCTCGGGCACGCCGAGCGCTCCTTCGAGCACCTTGCCCATGGCCTCGCGAGCCCGGGCCTCGCTCTCATCTGCCAGCACAGCGGTCCCGATCCAGGCCAACGCCATCTCCCGATAGCTGGGATAATCGTCCATGGCCAGGGCATTGACAGCCTGATGGAGGTTGGGCCACCAGCCCGCGTCCTGGCGGGTATGATACAGATTGGCAGCCAGTTGCCGCTGGAAGTAGAAGGCCTGTTCGCCAACCCGCAAACCGGCAGCGTCGGCGCCGGGAAATGCGCCGAGCTGGGCCAGCAACAGTACAAAGTCGTCGATAGCACCCGCATCCCCGAACATGGTTCCCCAGTCGCTCAGGGGCTCTGTCAGCCGCTGGGCGACCGCTGCCACCTCGTCGGCGGGCCAGGTCTGTGCCACGCGTTGCAGCCAGCCCTTCTGGTCCTCCTCCGACGGGTGGACCGTCCAGGCCAGCCGCACGAGCAAGCGCCGCAGCTCTTCGGCCCGCGCGTCAGCGGCCTGCTCTTCTGCACCCGGATCGAACTGCTGCAGGCTCTCGGAGATGATGCCCCGTGGCGGAAGCTGCTGGAGGGCCTGCATGGCCGCTTCGGTCGCAAAGTCCCTCTGCCCCTCGCCGGCAGCTACCCAGGCGATCCAAAGCCGCATCAGCCCCTGGGAGTTGGGCATGGTGCTGTACAGAGCCGTGCGGTCCAGGGCAGCACCGTACTTGCCGGCCCGTACCAGGTCGAGAACCCGTCGCGGCTGCCGCTCCTCGCCCACGACGCGGTGATAGTTATAGATGTACTGCCAGGCCTGAACAACTTCTGTCGTATCGGCGGCCAGCGCCAGCGCGGCGCTGAGGTCGGCCAGCCAGGGAGTAGGGCTGCCAAAGTGGTCGATCTTGCGCTGGCGAAAGCTATAGTTGCCGGTCAGCAACTGTTGAAGCTCGGACGCCCGCTGGCGCCGCTCCTGGTTGGTCTCGGCCAGACGAGCCGCCTCCAGCAGGTGTGTGGGCGTGAACCGCAGGGCATACTCATCGGAGCATCCGCCCCAACCGCTGCCGTATTCCGCCATGAAAAAGTGCGCCACCTGCTTGTTCATGGTCCCGGGATAGACCTGGAAGGTCTCATCCTCGCCACTGCGCAGGTAGTCGCGGAACGATTCGTGAAAAAGGCGAAAGGGGCCTTCCGGCCGCGGGCCGACCAGGAACTGGGCGCAGCGCCGCAACACGTCGTCGCCGGCCGGTCTCGACAGCCCCGCCGCGCCGCGGGCCTGCACCCGCGTCAACCCCGGGCCGTGAGCGACGATCAACACGCCCAGCATGGGCCGAAACTGATTCTCCCACCTGGTTGTGTCGGCGCCCACCTCCCGCGCCAGGTATTGGTGATAGGCGCGCTCCAGGGTATCCGGCAGATCCTGCTTTTCCAGGCTCGGCAGGTCTTCTGGCGACTTGAGCAGGTCATCCAGCACAACACGGACATAGAGAAAGGTTCCCTGGCTCTTGTCGGCCAGCATCCGGGCCAGCTCGCGCCGGCGGGGGTCTGGCAGGCTGTGCAGCCGTTCATAGGCATAGTCCTGGGGGTCATCCGTGCCCTCGGGAACATCGGTGATGAGGTCCAGCCGCCGGCCGGGCAGGCCATCCAATACCCGGGACTCTTGCGAACGGCAGGTGAGGAGAAAGTGGACCTGGGACGGCAGATCGACCCCAGTTTTCTCGTCACCGGTCAGGATACGGCGCAGCAAGCTCACCAGGTCGTTGTCGGGGTCGTAGCCAAGGGCCTCGTCCAGCCCGTCGACCAGGACCACGATCTTTTGGTCAAGATCGGGCTGGCACAGGAAATCCAGCGGTCGCCGGACCCAACGGTCAAAGGCAGCCCGGGCAGATATGCCCCTGATGGTCAGTGACTCGATGGCCTGAATGGTCGCTCCGGCCTCGGCCCGGCCTACAGTCACGGCGGCATTGATAATGACAATGTTCTGGTCTCGGGCCGCCAGCAGTGCCTGGCGAAACTTGTCGTGGCGGTTGGCCAGGTGAAGGGACAGGGCTTCGACATAGGGCGATTGCATCTAAATTGGGGGCGGGCTTGAAAAACTGCACGATATGCGCTATCCTTCAGGAAACGATGGAGGATAGCCATGG
>JAFGOG010000161.1 GCA_016926595.1 Anaerolineae bacterium | reverse complement strand
CTGGCCACCTCCATCGTCTGCGGCGACGTGCCGCAGAGCATGGCCGACTGGTACCGGCTGTACCTGCTCCTGCTCTACGGCCGCAAGCCGATCGTCACCGGCACCTTTGCCATCGAGAGCTTTGCGATCATGCACGAGCTGCTGGTCACTTCGGCCGGGAGCGCCGCAGCGGTGGCGGCCAGGCCGCGCGCCGTCTTTGACGTCTGCCCCTCGCCGCCCCTGTTGTGGAGCGATATCACCTGCGCCAACCTGATCGACGCGGCGCGGACCGGCGTGCCCGCCGAGCTGGTGTCGATGCCGCTCATGGGCGCCACCGGGCCGGCCACGGTCATCGGCTCGGCCGTGCAGCACACCGCCGAATGCCTGAGCGGCCTGACCATCCACCAGTTGGCCAAGCCGGGCAGCCCGATCGTGTGGGGCGGGTCGCCGGCCTCGTTCGACATGCGCACCGGCACCACCCCGATGGGCGCGGTGGCGACGATGATGCTCGACTGCACCTACGCCCAGATCGGCAAGGCGATCAAGCCGGGCGGCCTGCCGACCCACGCCTACCTGGGCATGTCTGACACCAAGATTGTCGACGCTCAGACCGGGCTGGAAACCGCTTCCGGCGCCATCCTCGGCGCGCTGGCCGGGGTCAACATGATGTCCGGCCCCGGCATGATGGATTTTGAGAGCTGCTTCAGCCTCGAAAAGCTGGTGATCGACGCCGAGATCGTCGGCATGGCCAAGCGACTGGTCCGCGGCGTGGACGATTCGGAAACGCCGCTGGCGTTGGAGGTGATGCGCCAGGTAGGCCACGAGGGCAACTTTTTAAAGAACAAGCACACCCGCCTTCACTTTCGCCAGGAGGACTATATCCCGACGGAGGTGATCGACCGCGACTTTAGGCAGAACTGGTTCGACAAGGGCGCCCTGGACGCCAACGCCCGGGCGCATCGCAAGGTCCAGGAGCTGATCGAGGCCTATGAGCTGCCGTCGATCCCGGGCGACGTGGTACGCGAGCTGAAGGCCATCGCCGTCAGGCACGCCAGGGCGGCCGGCTTGAATGAGCTGCCCAAGCTCACCGTCCGACCGGTGTAGCCCACAACAGGTCAAGAATCTCAAAGGAGACCCAAAATGTCAGAAGAACTGTTCAAGCAAATGGCCCAGACGGTGATCGACGGCGACCCAGACCAAGCCCAGGCGCTGGCCCAGACGGCGCTTGACACGGGGGTCGACCCGCTGGAAGCGATCAACAGAGGATATACCGCCGGCATGGACGTGGTGGGCGAGCTCTATTCGTCCGGCGAGTACTTTTTGCCCGACCTGATCCTGGGCGGCGAGGCGATGAAAGCCGCGCTGGCCGTCCTGGAGCCAGCGCTCAAAGCCGGGGGGCGGCAGCGCAAGGTGCTCGGCAATGTCGTGCTGGGCACGGTCAAGGGCGACATCCACGAAATCGGCAAGGCACTGGTCGGCTCGATGCTGTCGGCTAACGGCTTCCAGGTCTACGACCTGGGGATCGACATCGAAGCCGACGAGTTTGTGGCCAAGGCGCGCGAGCAGAACGCCGACATCGTCGCCCTGTCGGCCCTGCTGACGACCACCATGCTCCACCAGCGCGACGTGATCGAGCACCTGGTCGAGGCCGGCCTGCGCGACAGGGTCAAGGTGATGGTTGGCGGCTCGCCCGTAACCCAGGCCTGGGCCGACCAGATCGGCGCCGACGGCTATGCCGAAGATGCAGCCGGCGCGGTAGTGATCGCCAAGCGGCTGATGGGGATATAAACGACAACCCAGGCTTCCGGAGCGGCTGTTGGCCGCCCCGGAAGCCTGCTTTTTGCAGGGGGAGAAGATGGGATACCGATACGCAGTGCTCGGCGCCGGCCGGCAGGGCACGGCCTGCGCCTACGATATGTGCAAGCTTGGCCAGGCCGACAGCGTCCTGCTGGCCGACCAGTCGCTGGCCGCCGCCGAGGCGGTGGCGGCGCGGGTCAACCGCCTGCTGAATACGGGCAAGGCGCACGCAGCCCAGATCGACGTCACCGATCACGGGGCGCTGGTGGACGCCCTGACCGGCGTCGACGCCTTTCTGAGCGCCGTGCCCTACTACTATAACCTGGGCATCGCCCGGGCGGCCGTCGAGGCCCGGGCCAGCATGTGCGACCTGGGCGGGAACACCGACCTAGTCCGCGAGGAGCTGGCGCTCGACCCGGCGGCGCAAGCGGCCGGCATCAGCATCATCCCCGACTGCGGCCAGGTGCCGGGGATGGGCACCACGCTGATGGTCTATGCCATGAGCCTGCTCGACGAGCCGGAAGAGGTGTTCATGTGGGACGGCGGCCTGCCGCAAAACCCGCGCCCGCCGTTCAACTATTTGCTGACCTTTAACATCGCCGGGCTGACCAACGAATACGCCGAATCGCCCATCTTTTTGCGCGACGGCAAGCCGACGCTGGCGCCGACGATGGACGAGCTGGAGGAGATCGAATTCCCGCCGCCGGTGGGCCGGCTGGAGGCGTTCACCACCGGGGGCGGCGTGTCGACCGCGCCGTGGACCTTTGAGGGCAAGCTGAAAACCTACCAGAACAAGACGGTCCGCTACCCCGGCCAGTTCGCCCAACTGCGGGCCTTTTACGACCTGGGGCTGTGGCGCACCGACCCGGTGCCGGTCAAAGGGGGCGAGGTGGCGCCCCGCGACCTGTTCCACGCCCTGTTCGAGCCGATGGTCACCTTTCCCGGCGACAAGGACGTGGTGGTCATCCGCGTTCGGGCCACCGGACGCCAGGATGGCAGGCCGGCAGAAGTGGTCCTCGATCTCATGGACTTTTATGACAAAGAGACCGGTTTCACCGCCATGGAGCGGACCACCGGCTGGGACGGGGCGATCGTGGCCGGCATGATGGCCCGCGGCCAGACGCCGCGGGGCGCTGTGCCGGTCGAGCTGGCCGTGCCGCCCGACCTGTTCGTGCAGGAGCTGGCCAAGCGCGGGATCGAGGTCAAGACCCGCGTCACGCCTCTATAGAGGGCTCAATCCAGGACACAGGCGAGCCCGGGCTCGCCTGTGTCCTAGCTGCCTATCACGATGCCGTAGGTGTCGCGGGCGATCGCCAGCTCTTCGTTGGTGGGCACGATCAGCACCTTGACTGGCGAGCCCGGCGCCGACGCCTCGACGATCTGGCCGCCCGAGCGCCGGGCCTGGACCCCTTCGACGCCCAGGAACTCCAGCCCCTGGCAGGCCCAGTCGCACACCTGGGAAAAGTTCTCGCCGATGCCGCCGGTAAAGACCACGCAGTCCAGGCCGCCCATGGCCGCCGCATAGGCGCCGATGTACTGCTTGACCCGCAGGGTGTAGAGCTTGATCACCAACATCGACCGCTCATAATGGGAATGGTCCGGCCCTGCCTCGATCGCTTCCTGGAAAACGCGCATGTCGCTCGTCAGCTCCGACAGGCCAAGCACGCCGCTCTCCCGGTTCAACAGCCGGTCGATGCCAGCCAGGCCAAGCCGCTCCTTCTGCGCCAAAAAGGTGACGATGGCCGGGTCGATGTCGCCGCAGCGGGTACCCATCGGCAGGCCCTCCAGCGGGGTAAAGCCCATGCTGGTCGCCACCGACCGGCCGTGGTGCACTGCGGTGATGCTGGCCCCATTGCCCAGGTGGCAGGTCACGATCTTGAGCTCCTCGATCGGCCGGCCCAGGTAGCCGGCGGCGCAGTAGGCCACGTAGCGATGCGACGTGCCGTGAAAGCCAAAGCGGCGGATGCCATAGGTGCGGTAAAAGCGGTAGGGAATGGCGTACAGGTAGGCGTGCGGCTCCATCGTCTGGTGAAAGGCGGTGTCAAAGACTCCCACCTGCGGCACCTGGGGCAGCAGGGCCATCATCGCCTCGATGCCCTGGATGTTGGGTGGGTTGTGCAGGGGCGCCAGGTTGACATTGTCGTACAGCGCCTGCACCACCTCCGCCGTGATCAGCACCGACGAGGCAAACTGCTCCCCGCCGTGCACCACCCGGTGGCCGACCGCCTCCAGCTCCTGGACGCTGCCGATGACCCCATGCTCCGGGTGAACCAGCGTATCCAGGACCAACTGGATCGCGCCTTTGTGGTCGCGGACCGGGACGTCGGTCCAGGACAGCTTGTGCTCACCGGCCCGCCGGTGGGTCAGGCGGGGGTTTCCCAACCCCACCTCCTCGACGATCCCGTTGGCGAGCGAGGCCTCGCCGCCCCCGTCCAGATCGAAAAGCTGGTACTTGACCGAAGAGCTGCCACAGTTCAAAACGAGAATCTTCATGAGGCGTCCTTTTGGAGTGGTCTGGCCGGGCAAGTCTAGCACAAAGCAGGCTAACTGTCAAGTCGATTTTGGATTTTGGATTTTGGATTTTGGATTGGGCTGCGGGTGAGAACACGCTCGTAGAGGGTGAGGGTTTGGTGGGCGGCCTCGGACCAGGAGAAGCGGGAGGCTTGGGACAGGCCCTGGCGGCGCATGGCGGCGCGGAGGTCGGGGTCGGTCCAGGCGGCGCGGATGGCGGCGGCGATCTCTTCTACGCTGAGGGGATTGAAATAGCGGGCGGCGTCGCCGGCGATCTCGGGCAGGCTGGAGGTGTTGGAGCAGACGACGGGGGCGCCACAGGCCATGGCTTCCAACACCGGCAGGCCAAAGCCTTCGTAGACCGAGGGCATGGCGGCAAGGGTGGCAGCGCTGTAGATGGCCGGCAGGTCGGCGAGGGGCACGTAGCCGGGAAAGCACACGGCGTCACGCACCTGGAGCTGCTCCAGGCGCCGGAAAAAGTCGTCGTACAGCCAGCCTTTGGGTCCAACCACTACCAGGGGGACGGACAGGCCTTCGTCGCGCAGCCGCTGCAACGCTTCAACCAGCCGGACCAGGTTCTTGCGCGGCTCGATGACGCCGACATGGACCAGGAACTGGTCCGGCAGGCCGTAGCGCCGCCGCACCCGCTGCTGATCGGCGGGCGAGGCAGGCCCGAACTCGGGGCCGGCCGCTTCGTAGATGACGGTCACCTTGTCCGGGTCCAGGCCATAGTGGGCGACAATGTCCCGCTTGCTGCATTCAGAGACGGTGATGACGGCGCTGGCCCGGCGGCAGTAGAGGGGCATGGTCGCGTTCAGGTACCAGAAGTTGAGCCGCTTCTGGGTTTGAGGGAAGAGCTTGAAGATCATG
>JAFGOG010000160.1 GCA_016926595.1 Anaerolineae bacterium | reverse complement strand
GGGAGTAGGGGTATTGGTCGCAGTTGGCAGGGCCGTATTCGTCGGCGTCGGCGAAGGGGTCCAGGTGGGCGTCGGCGTGGCAGTACTGGTCGCTGTCGGCGTCGGCGAAGGCGTCCAGGTTGGCAGTAAGGCCGACGTCACGACGGCGACCGGGGTCCGCGTAGGTGGCTGAAACAAGTTAAACGGGACCCAGGGGTTGATAAAGATCGCCAGGTAGCACAACAGGACCAGCGCAATCAGGACTACCACGACGACGGTGGCAATTTCGAGTGTTCGATCGTCAAACCGATCCAGCATCGCACAGCTCCTTTACCCTATGGGATGCTCGCACGTCACGCACCCCATCACTGTGACCCATACTGATCCGCAGGGCTGAGAAGAAACCACAGTCCTGTCTTGTCGGACTGGATGTCCACGTACAACGGCTCGACCATACCGGCAATGATCATGTTCCTGGCGGCCTCTTGCAGCTTGTCGGCTAATTGTTGCTCAGCATAGTTCGGGTATTGTCCCAATCGCCCGGCCAGGATCAACATCCGCCGCACCCCGTACCGGCCTGGTTCCATCAACGCGGCGTCTGGCAGTGACGTGACCAGGTCTTCATAATCGAAACGCAAAGACTCGTATGCCTTGCTCAGCTCGGACTGGACCGCAGCGGCCTGTTGTTCCCATTCAGGCACGATGGACAGGCCAAAACCACGCAGGGCCACTTTGTACTTGAGCATCAGCCAGTCGATCAAGGACCAGTCCACATTCACCCGTCGACTGGGTTGGGTCGTGGCCTCCCGCTCCTGCTGGTAGAAGGCGAGTTTAGCCTGGTCTTCAGCTTTCAAAGCCTGGGCCAGGTTGTTTATCAGATCGGATGGCGGCGCAGCCCCGCCGGCTGCCGCCTGCAGCACACTGTAGGCTGCTTGGCGCCTGTTCTCCTCCAATGCCCCAATCTCGGCCGAGGAGACCTGCGTCAGGGGGTTTGCCAGCAGCTCCATGGCCTGGCCGACCGGGCCGGAGAGTTGGGGCTGGGATCCCTGGGTCAGCGTAGCTATCTGCTGGCGGCATAGGTCGGCCCTATCGGTCTGGCCCAGGTCGGCATAGACTGTGGCGAGCCTGGTGAGCAGGTCGCGGCGATAAGCGACCTGAAGATAAGGGCTCTTGACAGCGATGGTGTAAACCTGATCATAGGCTCTGCCTGCCTCTTCTTCATGGCCCAACTCTGCCCAGTTCTTGCCGTCGGCCAACAGGGCATCGGTGCGGAGCGGGTCGTTCATCTCCGGGCTGAGGATCGCCAAGTCGTATACTTGCTGATAGGCCAGCCGGGCCATGTCGGGCTCTTGTGCAGCAGAAAATCGACTGCCAAGCTGGAGCAGCCGGCCGCTGCGCTGTTCGTCGCGCAGGTCGAATGCAAGCGTGAGCGCTGCATATGCTGTATGGAGCTCGTCGTTGTCGAGGGCAGCGTCAATCGTCTCCGATTCCAAAGCCCCGGCCAGGGGGTAGAGTGCCAGATCGGGAGCGATCTTGTCGGGAGCGATAGCGGCGATTGGATCCTGCCAGCCCTTGGCGGCCGTGACCGGGCGTTGGCGAAGCACCAGGAAGGCCAACACGGCACCGATGGCTATCAGCAGCAAGAGTGCTGCTGTAGCCAGCAGTATCCAAATCAATCCTCTTCGATCTGACGGCATTGAGCCTCCCGCGCCAGTGTAGTATACCACATTGTGGTTTGCTTGTCTACTCTGCTACCAACCGCTCAATAATCGCCTGGGCGCGCTGTTCTTCCAACCACCGCTCAAAGAGGACAAGCCTCAACTGGCCCTGCATCTCGGGCGAAAGCTCGCGGCCTGGGTCGCGTTCTACCACCTGCACAAAGTGATAGCCGTCGCCCAGTTGAAGCGGGCCGCCGATCTCGCCGGGCTGTAACGAAAAAGCCAGATTCTCCAGCTCCAGCGGAATCAGGCCGCGCGGAAACCAACCCAAATCGCCGCCGTTGTCTTTGGTAGCCAGATCCGTCGACCTTTCCCGGGCTACGGCCGCAAAATCGGTTCCGACCTGAAGCTCTGCCAACACCTGCTCGGCTACCTCCTTGCTGTCAACGACGATCTGGCGGGCGTGTACCTGTTCGGCTGCCTGGGGCAAGCTGGCGGTGACGGCGTCCATCACTCGCTGGGCCAGTAACGCCTCGTGCAGCATTTGTTTATAGTCTTCACGGGCCAGACCTGTGGCTTGCAGCCATTCGTCGAAAGCTGCCTGCCCTCCACCGGCCTCGATGTCGGCCATGATCTGGGCTTCCAGGTCTGCATCGCTGATGCTTGCTCCCAGGCCGACTGCTCCCTGTTCGACGAGGGCAGAGTCGATCATATTGTCCAGCACTTCCTGCTGGATCTCAGTTAGGCGCGCCTGGCCTTCCACTGTGCCGGGATCAAATCCCTGGGCCAGCATCGATTGCTCGTATTGAGCTACTCGCCGCTCATAATCGGCGAGGAGGATCGGCTGGCCGTTGACGATCGCGGCCAAGGGAACCGGCGGCGAGGTAGCGGTGGGCGTAGCCGGCTGCACTGTGGCTGTGGGCAGGCTTGTGACCGCCGGGGAGGCTGGCGCTGTGCCGGTTGCGCTCTGTGCCCCACCACATGCAGCCAGGATGAGCAGCAGTAGCAGCGACAGCAGTATCCAGCCGCTTGCTATCCTGGGTTGCCGAGCAGGCTGCCCGGACCACCTGGCGCTAACTTGGCTGTTCTTTTTGGGGCTGGAGACCCCACATTTTGTATTCTGCACCGACAAACCTACAATATATAGTGCTTGTGCACTCGCAGCACCTACTCATTATAACCACAAATGCAGAATTATGCAAACTGGCGAGCCTGTCGATAAAAAGGAACCTGGCTTTCTTTCCAAGGTTAGAAACCGGGTTTCTGTTGAGACAGGTCTCTATTTCAGGCTCAACGTTTGCTCAAGTTCAGCGCGCTTGAAATCGATGATGATCTTGCCGTCGATATCAAACACTGGCGTAATGAGCGGGCCGCCGGTCCACTTGCGGAGGCGGGCTTCGGCCTGGGGGTCGGCCCGGATGTCGATCTCGGTATAAGCCACACCTCTTTGGTCGAGAAAATTCCTGGCCATCCGGCAGTCGATGCAGCCTGGACGGCAATACATGACCACCGACCGCGGTCGAGCTGGCTGGGCAGTTGGGCCGGGCCGGACTACTTGGACCGGAATCTTGCGCGGTTCCGAGTCTTCTACGATGGTGGCCTGTGGCTCGATCTCACGCAGGGCCTGGAAGACATGCTCGTTGTCCGGCTGTTGGCTGATTTCGTGTATGTCGATGTAGCGGATGATGCCCTCTTTGTCGATGACAAACAGGGCGCGCTCGCTATGGCCAGCCTCTTGTCGAAAGGCACCGTATTGTTGGGCGACGGCACCGTGCGGCCAAAAGTCGCTGAGGAGTGGGTAGCTGATGTCGCCCAGACTCTCGGCCCACGCTTTTAGACATGGAACATGATCGACGCTGATACCCAGCACCTGGGTATTGTAGCCTTCAAACTTGCGTAGATCCTGCTCGTAAGAAGGCATCTGGTTCGTTCAGACTGGAGTCCAGGCCAGGGGGAAAAAGGCAATCAAGACATTGTGTCGGCCCCGGTACTCGCTGAGCTGCACGGTGTCATCCTGATGGCTCTTGAGCGTGAAATCTGGGGCTAGCATTCCAACCTGAGGCTTCATGGGCATCTCCTTCGGGCAAATTTGGGTAGAGATGTTAGCACGAGTTGGTGACCTTGTCAAACTGGTGGGGAAAGCCGAAGAGGGGCGGTCGCTGCTGGCTGATCGTTAGCGGCTTGGTATGGTGTAGCGATACACTGCCACTCGCGTGAACTCGACTTGGTCGATCAAGGTAGCGTGCTCATCCAGCCAGCTCTGAACGAGGCCGCGCCTATCCCACATCGACGTTTCTGTTGCCACCAACCACACCACCGCGCTGCCGGAGGTGATGCTAATCATCTGCTGCGCTGCCTCGTCTGGCGTCATGCCGGCGTTGGTATACAACCCTTCTGCCCAGCGATAGGAACCGCCGTCGCCTGGCCCGATCTCAGCGGAGGAGAGGGCGGACGGCAGGATATCCTGGTGTAGGGCAGACCAACGGCCGACGTAATAATCAAATGAGTGCCGGCCGTAGGGGATCTGGAACAGGATCAGGTCCCCCGGCGCCAGACGATCGATGACATGATAGGTGGCTGACCGGAAATCGGCCTTGAGCGGCGTGTGGCTTTGACCCCAAAGGCCCCAGCCGTTCAATGCAAGCAGCGCCGCTAGCGACAATGCTGCTAGAGGGCGCGATCGGCGACTCACGGCTACCACCCCGGCGGCCAGCAGCAAGAGGTAGGCCGGCAGGACAAAGATCAAGTAGCGGGTAGTGAACATCGGCCGGCGGAGTGTAATGAGAAAGAAGGCAAGTGGGGGAACGAATAGCCAGCAGAGCAGGACCCACAAAGCAATGCGGCACTGGCTGGTTTTGGGGATCCAGACGAACAGGAACAGCCCTGCTGCCAGTAGGGCCACGAAAAAGGCGATGGCCCATACAGTCGCTGCTGGCGCTACGCCCAGGCTATAGTCCGCCAACAAAGACAGGAGCATCTCGTTCAAGGGGAAAAAACGGTATCCGGTGTCGACGACCTGAAGCAGCGCTGGCAGTTGCCAGGCAAGCAGCGGCAGATAGGGCAGGGTCAGGGCGGCCAGGCTTGCAACCCACGGCTTCCACCGAGCGCGGTAGTTCCAGGAGCCTAGAGCAAAGATCAGCATCTGGGCCGGGATGAGCAGTGCGGCGATCAGGTGGACGTAGAATGCGGCTGTGGTGGCGGCAACGTATGCCAGCCAGTGGCGCCATCGGCCTTGCCTCAGGGCGGCCAGGTAGCAGTGGATGGAGATCAAGGCCAGCGTTACAACTAGGCTGTACATCTTGCCTTCCTGGCCGTACCAAACCAGGTAAGGAGAAGTGGTAGCCAGGAGTGCGGCCAGTAGAGATGTCCAATTCCGTTCCGCCTGGTTCAGAGGCGAGAATAGCGCACGAGCCAGGCGATAGGTGAGCGGTACCGCAAGGACGCCGAAGAAGAGTGATAGGAAGCGGAGGGCGAACTCGCTCTGGCCGGCCAGAGCGAGCCAAGGGCGCAACAGGAGGAAATAGAGTGGGCCGTTTTGGCCTGGGGTCACAAAGGTGCGCAGCAGATCTGGCAGGGGAAACTGGGCAAAGCGGATGGCGTCGACTTCATCCCGCCACAGGCTCTGCCCGTCGAGCCCGATCATCCGTAGGGCAAAGGCCAGCCCGATCACGGCGACGAGCGCCCAACGACGCCCACTTGTATTCATGACAGCAGTCGTGCTGTCAGCTACTCCTGCGCCGGCCGGCGGCGCCTGGTTCTGACCCACAAAACCACAAAGAGGATAGGGAGGCCCACTCCGACCAAAATGCCGATAACCAACCAGGCATAAGATATGCCGAGCGCCAGCGAGTCGATGAGCATGCCCCACTGGATTACGACGTTGGAATCGCCCCGAATGTAATGCCGGCGGGTGTTGGACGGGTCCCCGGTTTGTGCGGTATCGACCGGCTGTGGTGAGGCCGCCGGCAAAGGTGTGGTGGTCCACGAAGCGGTGGGTTCAGGCGTCGGTGGTGGCTGGGTGGGCGTAGCTGCCGGCTTAGGTGTGTCAGTTGGCGCGATGGTGGCCGTGGGGGTTATGAGCGGCGGTAAGAAAGGCGTTTCGGTAATGCTGGCAGTGACGGTAATCGGTCTGGTTGTAGGGCTTGCCGTCCCGGATTGGAACAGCGCGTAAGCCGATGCCTCTTCACTATGCACTGCCGCTCCCACGGCCAGCAACAGAGTGGCAAGTAGAAGCCAGAATGCCAGCAGCAGAAACAGCGCCAGCGGGGTTCTGGCTTTTCGAGATCCCGGTTTCGCCGCCTGCAAAAGGTTGATCGATCCAGTCATCATTTTCTCTTACGCTGCGCACCAACCGGCGTTAAAAGAGCGCTACCTTGCCCGTCAAAACGAGAAGCAGGCAGCCGAAAACGATGACGTTGATCAAGATCAGGAAAGCGATGATCAGCCAATGTCGGATGTCAAGTGATTGAAGCATCGTCTCATCTCCTGTTTAGGCATCAACAACGCAGAGAGCCGGCGGCATGGCAACCGCCTCCGCCGAGTTTCACGCTGAGTACTAGGATAACCGCAAATGGGAGAAATGTCAAGCCTGCTCGATCCACTTCTCATCGTACGGTTACGTCGCCGGCTATGATCCGTTCGAGGCTCCCGTCTATTCGTCGCACCAGCAGCGCCCCGTCGGCGTCCACGCCCTCGGCTACCCCTTCCCAGGTTGCATCGCCGGTCGAGACGGTCACCATCCGACCCAGGGTGACCAGTCGCTTGGCCCATTCGGCGTGCAGCCTTGGTGCGCCAGCGCCAAGTACCAGGTAGCGGGCCTCCACGGCGCGCAGCACGGCCCAAAGCAGAGGCAGGCGGGCCACAGGCCTGCCGAGCTCGGTTGACAGACTGGTAGCCCGTGCCAGGACAGGCTCGTTCAATTGCTGCGGGTCCAGGTTGACGTTGAGGCCAATGCCAACTATTGCGTAACTGACCCGGACACCGCTCAGTTCGATCTCGGTCAGGATGCCGCCTACCTTTGCGCCGCCGGTTTCCAGGTCGTTGGGCCATTTCAGGCCGACCGGCAGGCTGGTTTGGGCTTCCACGCTCTCGGCTACAGCCAGCCCGCACAGCATAGTCAACTGCTGCACTTGGTGGGGGGCAATCGCCGGGCGAAAGATGAATGACAGAAGCAGGCTGCTGGTGGGCGGCGCTTGCCAGCGACGGTCAAGCCGTCCTCGGCCAGCAGTTTGGTAATCGGTGAGGACTAACGTGCCGTCTGGGGCGCCCTGCTCGGCCAGGCGGCGGGCCTCGTCCATAGTGGAATCGACCACGGGCAAGTAGATCAGGTTTTGTGCCACGAGCCTGGTTTTTAGGCCGGCCAGGATCCCCTCAGCAGAGAGCGCGTCTTTTGCCATGAGCAGTCGGCTACCAGCTACTACTGGCTGGCAACGGGCCTCACCGAGCTATTCCTCGATCCGATAGCTCGTCGTGATCTGTGCTGTCTTGTTCAACATCGCGGTCACGGAGCAGTATTTGTCCATTGAGAGTCGGATCGCGTCTTCTACCGCCTTGGTCTTGATCGCCTGCCCACGCACTAGAAACTCGACGCTGATGGCCGTGTAAACGCGGGGGTGGTCTGTGGCCCGTTCGGCCTGCGCGCTCACCTCTAGACTGGCGACTGCCTGTTTCTTTTTTGCCAGAATATCGACGACGTCAAAGGCTGAGCAGCCAAGCAGGCCAAGCAGCACCAGCTCCATAGGGGCTGGTCCGAGCTTGTCTGTGCTGCCGTCTATGACGATGGCGTGGCCCGACGAGGCGTGGCCCACAAACCGCCTATCCTCGACCCAGGTCACTCTGGCTTTGACAGTCATGGTTTGTACTCCTCTTGCTTTGATGCAGGTGGAACATTTTTGCCCATTATAACCTCAAAAGACCGGTTTGACAAGATCGTAACAGCAGGCTATAATGACATAAATCAGGTCAAACTTGTCGAGCTAGACCTCTGGCTGCACTGCGTAGAAGGGAATATCGATCGTGGTAATCAGCAGGCGTACAGACTATGGTGTTAGGATTGTCCTTGACCTGGCTGCCCTGCCACGGGATGAAAGGGCGGCAGCTCATGATATCGCCGACCGGCAAAAGATCCCTCGCCCATTCCTGGCTAAGATCATCTCCCAGTTGTGCCTGGCTGGACTATTGACAACCTATCGAGGCGCTGGTGGTGGCGTCGCCCTGGCCAAGCCTGCTGCGGAGATCACTTTGCTCGAGGTCGTCGAAGTCCTGGAAGGCCCTGTCCGCCTGAACCGGTGTGTAATCAGGCCCGACGACTGCCCTCGAAACTCGTATTGCCCCGTCCACCATATCTGGTGCCAGGCCCAGGCCGACTTGGTTGACCGGTTGGGCAATACCAACTTTGAAGTCCTGGCTCGCCCAGTCAAAGAGGTGATTTGATGATCGACCCGGCCTTGCCTCTGATCGACCTCCACCGCCACCTGGACGGCAATGTCCGCCTCCAAACGATCCTGGACCTCAGCCGGCAGCACAACCTGCCGCTGCCTGCCTGGGACCTTGAGGGGCTGCGCCCTCACGTCCAGGTCACCCAGCCCCAACCGGGTGTCATGGCCTTTATTGGCAAGTTTGCCCTGATGATCGGCGTGTTGGTCGATTACGATGCCTGCCGCCGGGTAGCCTACGAGAACGTCGAGGATGCTTGGCGTGAAGGGCTCCATTACGTGGAGCTGCGATTCAGCCCCTGGTTCATGGCCGAGCCACATGGCCTGGACCCGGCTGGCGTGGTCGAGGCGGTGGTGGACGGTGTGCAGGCCGGAATGCGGGATTTTGTCATCAAGGCCAAGCTGATCGGCATTATCAGCAGAACATACGGACCGGAGACAGGTTGGAAGGAGCTGGATGCGCTGTTACAGCACCGGGATGAGCTGGCGGCGCTGGACCTGGCTGGGGATGAGAAGCACTGGCCGGGCAATCTGTTTGTCGGCCATTTCCGCCGGGCGCGGGAAGTAGGCTGGCAGATTACGGTCCACGCCGGTGAGCTGGCCGGGCCGGAGAGCGTGTGGCAGGCGATCCGCGAGTTGGGGGCGATGCGGATCGGCCATGCAGTCAGCGCAGCCCAGGACGCGGCTCTGCTGGACTATATGGCTGAGCATCGGATCGGCGTCGAGTCGAACCTGACCAGCAATGTGCAGACCAGCACCGTGCCCGATTACGCCAGCCACCCACTCCACCTATTTCTGGAGCGCGGCCTGCTGGCAACGATCAACACCGACGATCCGGGCATCAGCGGCATTGACCTGGCGTATGAGTACAACGTGGCGGCTCCTGCAGCCGGCCTGACGTCAGAGCAGATCCGCCAGGCTCAGCGCAACGCCTTGGCGGTGGCTTTTGTATCCTCCGACGAAGCGGCAGCCATCCAACGGCAAGCCGATCAGTTGGTGCGCGCGTAACGCTTGCTGACGATCGCCTGCCCGGCCGGGCTTTGAGCAAAGTCGAGAAACTGCTGCACAGCCGGCGGTGGGGGATCGAGTGTGACCAGCCACAGCTCACGGCTGAGTGGATAGCTGCCCTGCTGTGCCGCCTCCGGAGTGGGCGATTCCCCTTCAACCGTCAAGGCCTTCACCGCTGTTGACAAGTAGCCGATCGACACATAGCCGATGGCTTGCCGGTGATCGGCCACGTAATCCACCACCGCCTGGCTGGAGGTTGCCACTACTGCCCGCAGTGTTACACTGTGGCCGTCCATGGCCAATGTCTCAAAGGCAGCCCGCGTGCCCGACCCCTCTTCGCGACTGACAGGCTGCACGATCCCCTGCGCCGCCGGCGCGCCAACGGCCTCCCATTCGTAGACCCGCCCGCTGAACAGGTCCTGCAGTTGCAGCAGCCCCAACCCCTCGATCGGGTTGTCCGGATGCACAATGACGGCGATCCCATCGCGGGCGATGGGCGTCGCTTGCCAGGAAGGATCCAGGTCGGCAGGCAGCCACGATGCCAGCGCCAAGTCGGCCTCACCGATTCGCAACGCTTCCAGCCCATATCCCGTGCCTGCCCCATCCACTGTCAGGCTGACGGACGGCGCCAGTTCGTGAAAGGCGGTCGCGAGTTCAGTGATCAGCGGGCTGAGTGTCGTGGAGCCTGTGGCTTGGATCCTGTGATAAACCGGGTCGACCGTGACGACCGGCTGGCCGCAGGCCACAAGCAGGCCAAGTAATGCGCCTGCTAGCGCAGCCAGGCCACGGCGAGGCATAGTGTTCCCACCAGGGCACAGTAGATTGCAAAGGCGATCAGCTTGCCCCGTTGTAGATATCGGAGCAGGCCCCAGATGCAGGCATAACCGCTGATCAGCGCAGCCAGGAAACCGGCGACCAGGAGGGGAAGCTGGGCCAGCGGGTTGGGTGTGGACGACAACTCGACAAGCTGCAGCAGGCCTGCTCCCAGGATGGCTGGTGTGGCGAGCAAAAAGCTAAAGCGGGCCGCCGTTGGCCGATCCAGGCCGCGCACCAGGCCGGCCGACATCGTCGCCCCTGAGCGGGAGATACCGGGCGCAATGGCCGCCGCCTGCGCCAAGCCGATGATCAACGCGTCGGGCCAGCGCAGATTTGCCAGAGTTCGGGTCTTCCTGGAGTGGCTTAGCCGCTCGCTCAGCAGCAGGATGGCGGCCGTCACCAGGAGGAAAAAGCTGACCCAGGCTGGCTCGCCAAATAGCGACTCGAACCAGTCTTCGAACAGCAACCCCAGGATTGCAGCTGGAATGCTGCCGATGACCAGCAGCCAGGCCAGCCGGGCATTGGAGTCGTGCCAGTCCCAGCGGACTAGACCACGCAGCCAGGCGGTGATCAGGACCCACCAATCGCGCCAGAAGTAGGCGAGGATTGCCACGAGTGTGCCCCAGTGGACCATCGTGTCGAATACCAATCCTGGCGCGGGCCAGCCGAGCAGCCACGGCACCAGAACAAGGTGCCCAGAGCTCGACACCGGGATAAACTCGGTCGCGCCTTGCACCAAACCCAGTATAATCGCTTGAAAAATGCTCATCTTGCCTCATCTGTGTGTGTTTTGAGCATGGCCCCGCGCCTTTCCCGGCTGACAGCCCGCGTCTTCTCTGGGATCACCCGATAGCTGGCCAGAAACTTTTCTTTCAAGATCGGGAAACTGCCTTGGGCGATTGCGGCGCGGATGTCGCGCATTAGTTGCAGTAGGAAATGAACGTTGTGAATCGTCGCCAGCCGGTAGGCGAGCAGCTCCTCAGCCTTGAACAGGTGGTGGAGGTAAGCCAGTGAGAAGCGGCGGCAAGTGTAGCAGCAGCACCCCTTCTCGACCGGAGTTGGTTCCTGTTCGAAGCGGGCGTTGCGCAGGTTGATCCGGCCCTGCCGGGTAAACAGCGCGGCGTTACGCGCTAGACGGGTGGGCAGCACACAGTCGAACAGGTCGATGCCTCGCGCCACGCCTTCCAACAGATCCTCCGGGGCGCCCACGCCCATCAGGTAGCGCGGCTTGCTGGCCGGCAACAGCGGTGCCGTCACATCCAGTATGGCGTACATCTGCGCCTTGGACTCGCCGACACTCAGCCCCCCGATGGCATAGCCAGGAAAGTCCAGACCGGTGAGGTATTCGGCGCTCTGCTGCCTGAGATCGGCCCAGATCCCGCCCTGCACGATGCCGAACAGGGCCTGGCTGGGGTGGGAGTGGGCCGCCAGGCAGCGTTCGGCCCAGGCATGGGTGCGAGCCAGTGCTTGCTCGTTGTAGGCCCGATCGTGAGGTTCGGCGCACTCGTCCAGGCACATGATGATGTCGGCGCCCAACTGCTCCTGCACGCGGACCACCATCTCTGGGGTGAACAGGTGCTGTGAGCCGTCGATGTGCGAACGGAACAGGACTCCATTGTCGCCGAAGGTGCGGCGTCCAGCCAGACTGAACACCTGGAAGCCGCCCGAGTCGGTCAGGATGGGGCCATCCCAACCCATGAACTGGTGCAGGCCGCCCAACCTGGCTACTATATCTGCGCCAGGCCGCAGGTATAGATGATAGGTGTTGCTCAGGATCAACTCGGCGCCCAGTTCGTGCAGATCGCGTGGATCGAGCGCCTTGACGGTTGCCTGGGTGCCGACCGGAGCAAAAGCCGGCGTGGCGATCTCACCGTGAGGCGTGGCGATCCGCCCCAAGCGAGCGTGGCTGGTAGCATCTGTGTGAAGCAGTGAGAACCGGAAATGCATGGATGCTTGCTCTCGAATGGGGGCAATTGTAACTCAGAACTGTCGAAACGACAAGGTGACCTCGTATAGTTGTCAACATTAAAGAAATCTGCTATAATCGCTGACTGCGAGTGGGCCAACCCTGGCCTCACGTCTGAGCACCATGAGGAGAGCCCCGTGATTCAGCGGAAGACACAGACAGCAAGCTATTGGCAGGAACAGATGGCGGTCAGTCGCCAAGATCTGGACTATCTGTACGACCGGATCTTGGATGCTGCTAAACCGATTCCGACTGCGGTTCTAGTTCAGTTGCTGATCGATCGGCACTGCCGCCGGGAAGAAGAGATGATCCAGGCTGAGTTGAGCAAGGGCCCTGCCTATCAGCCCAAAGACCACTATGAGGTTGGAGCGCAGCTTATTTTCCCGGCACTCGACTATGTGCTGGGCACCATCGTCGGCACGCGATCTGGCCGCAACCCCGAGTATGGCGATTTTACTGTGATCCAGGTTCAGTTTGGGAACCAGTCGGAGATCCGTGAGTTTGCAACTGATCTTCATGGTGAGCACCCTCTCAACCGTAAGGAGGGAGACGGCGAGTTGCTGGTGGCCGGTGCTTTGATCCCCGCAACCGAGCTATATGAACGGCATGGAACGTTTGTCGAGCGCAAACTAGTTGCGGCGCTAAAGGAACAAGACGGTTTTATCTGTTACAAGGACCAATGGTTCTTGCGTGATATGTTGGCCGAGATCCATATGGGGCATTTGAACATAGTCGAGGCTCTGATTGAGGTCAAGGGCGCTCCGTTGCCCACCGCCGATCTGCTGACGGAACTCGGCTTACCAGGTGAGATCACGTCTGACATCCAGATCTTGTCTCTCAATTGCGCTCTAGAGGGCGACGAGCGCTTTGATAATGTCGGTGACACCGGCCGAGACATCTGGTATCTCCGCCGATTGACACCGGAACCGGTTGTCAATCCACCTGCCCGCCTAGTCATCAAGCCTGTGCCATTTGAACGGCAAGAGATTGATCAGGAGCTGTTACTGATCGAGCGCGAGATCGATGATGAGGGGAGTGGCGAAGAGGTGATGGGGCCAAGCAGGCCGATCTACAAGACTAGTATCACGCTGATCTATCCTCACTGGCGGATCGGCAGCTTGCCTTTGACAGTCCGTACTCGAGGACTTTTTCCCCAAGCGACCACGCACCACACGCCTGTTGTGCTGATCGACGGCCAGAGCGGCGACAAGATGCAGGGATGGGTTGTTCACAAAGAGCAGTATGTATACGGGCTAAAGGAGTGGTATCAACGCTATGAGTTGCCGTCTGGTGCTCTTATCAAACTAGAACGGACGAGAGACCCGCGCATCATAACTATAGACTTTGAAGCACGGCGTCTAAAACGCCTGTGGCTAAAGGTCGCCTCAGTCCAGGAAGGAAAGCTGGTCTTTCAGATGAGCAAGCTGCCGGTTAGCTGTGAATATGATGAGCAGATGGCCATCGGCGAGGAGGATCCGGCAGCAGTCGATAGGTTGCGGGCCAGGATGGAGGCTCGAGACGACAGCCTGTTCCAGTTGATGGTGCAGATCATGCCGGAATTGATCAAGCTCAGCCCACAGGGCACAGTTCATGCCAAGGCGATCTACAGTGGCGTGAATATTTTGAGACGGACTGCGCCCGGCCCCATTTTTGCCTTGCTTTCGGTTAAACCGTGCTTCATCCCAATGGGGGGAGGCTATTGGACGTTTGACGCGACACTTGTCAGATCCTGAAATGTCTGGCGAGGCGGCTCGGAGGAAGCTAGTATATGGCCAAGTGGACAAAACCAACGATTGATACCAAATTCCACATAGATTTCGATTGGTGGGAAGAAAAAGGGCACAACTTTCGCGTTCATCTGTTCAGCAATCTGTGCAAGGAATGCCAGCAGCGCTATCGGGATTATCAGGAAACCGACCTGATCGACTGGATCGATCCCCATACTGCTGAGGTCACCCAAGTAGATGGGCTGTGGCACTCACTAAGAACATGCTGTAGCCTCAAGCCGGATTACGTAGACACTACCACGCCGTTGACGACGGCTGTTTTCCGCACTTTTCTAGCTAATGGCAATGAGCCCCTATCGGCAGTCGAGTTGGGGGCTCGCCTGCAACGCTTACCTGCTCTGATCCTGCGCACAATCGGCGGCCTGCAAGTTTACAGCGGGATCAAGCCGGTGACTGATGGCAGCCGGCGCGGGCCGCGTCCGAAAGTGGTCAGAAAAGAATAGATGGCGGCTTGGGCCGGCGGGTCACCACGATTGCTCGTGTAATCGCATGCGGCGCATGAGACAGCCGGCCCTAGGAATTGTAGGGACGCCGCCGAGGGAAAAGACGATAGAGCCACCGGCGGAAAGCGCGCCGCACGCTGGGGACATGGTGTTCTTTGCTAAAGTCCTGGACAGCCTCGCTGACCTGCGTGTTGTCTCCGTAACGCATCTGTAACCGGGCGCGGTTCTCGGATATCCACAGGTATAGATCCGCCTCTGTTCGCCCTGGAAAGTTGGCTAACACTCCGGAAGCCCTAATCCGCTCTACCACTGGCAGGTATACCGAGCAGTACCAGTTATTGGCTGCCTCGGGCAGGGTAGGGTACTTGCGTGACCGTAGACCCATGTAAAACTGGTGCACCTCGATGTGCTGTAACAGACTGATATACCTCCCTGGCAGAGTCAGCTCAACCCGCTGTTCGGGATGAGTGCGATCGAGGGACGTTTTCTCCAAAAAGTCAGCATACTCTGCTTTGCGGATCAGGTCGCCGGGCGATGTTGTAGTGTCAAGCGGCACCCGGAGCGGGATTTCGACGACATGGGCCCGGATAGTACGGTGTTTGAGCGTTCGCGCCACCGACACGCGGTGGTGGCCATCCCGCACAAAGTAAACGTCGCCGACCTGGAAAAGGTCGATCGGCGGTAGCTGGGACTGGCGCTGCAAACGAGCGATGCGCGTCCAACGGTGCGGATCGACCTGGGCGCGGGGCAGAAAGGCACGGTTGAAATCGTGGTAGCGTCCCACGCTGCCCACGATCTTGTCCAGGGGAACCTCTTTGGTAACCGGCTCCTGGTTGGGCACGCCCAGGCGGAACTGGCGGCGCACCTCGTCGAATGACAGCAGGCTGTCGGGGCGCCCTCCCACTTCGGCCAGCATGTCCTGGACAAAAGCTCGGCGCCGGGCCTCGTTGAATATTCTGAGTGTTGTCGCCTGTGGGGCGTCCGGGTCAACGTTTGACACGCCCGTTTTCCTTAACTAGAGATAACTGGTCAATATCAGACAGACGACCAGCCAAGTCAGTACGATTACGACTGCCAGGATAACGATGGCCGCTTTTTGCCACAACGGCAACTTTAGAATCGCGTCTAGTAGAACTCGCACTGTCCAACTCCTGTTTCCCTGATTATAGCATGCTCGCCAGGCGCTGTCAACGAAGCGCTTTGCTTGTTTACCATGATACGGTGTCTGCAATTTGACAAGAAAGATCGGGAGATGTAGAATCGCTTTTTTGGGGGCTCTGGATTAGGTGCCGGGAGGTGATATGATCCGTTCCATACATCGCAGTGAAGATGGGCAATGCCGGTTCGATCTAAAGCCGGACGATTTTGCCTTGGCGATAACGGATGAAAGTGGGTTGCTGTGGGTGGATATGCAGGCCGAACCGCCGGAGACGTGTGAGCCGATCTTGCGCCAGACCTTTGAGTTCCATCCTCTCGCGATTGACGATGCGCTGCGTGAGTCGCATGTGCCCAAGGTGGATGATTGGGGTGAATACCTCTACTTGGTGCTGCACGCCGTCGTTCTTTGCCAGCGGGATGGCGATCCGGTGGACACGCTAGAACTGGACGTTTTTTTCGGGCGGAATTATGTCGTCACCTACCACGAGCCGGCCATCGACGCCGTAGATCGCGTGTGGAACCTGGCCCAACGCGACGGGCGCTACCTGGCCCATGGCCCTGATCACCTGCTCTATCGCTTGGTCGATGAGCTGGTGGCCGGGTATATGCCGCTGGCCGACCAGATGGACGACACAATTGACAAGCTCGAGGATCGCATCCTCGAAGAGCCGACCTCCAGCAACCTTGAGCAGATCCTGGCGCTCAAGCGTGGGCTGCATCACCTGCGCCGCGTCATCGCCCCACAGCGAGAGGTTCTCAACAAGCTGGCCCGTGGCGACTATGCGGTCATCGATGCGGACGACCGGATGTTCTTCCGTGACGTGTACGACCACCTGGTGCGCCTCTACGACATCAACGAGAGCATGCGCGACCTGGTGAGCGATGCGCTGAGCACCTACCTTTCGGTCGTCAACAACCGCATGAACGACATCATGAAGACACTGACGGTCATCACCACGTTGTTCATGCCAATCTCCTTCGTCGTCGGCTTTTTTGGGCAGAACTTTTTCCAGCCGGTTGCTGATCCGTTGATGGCTTGGACCGGCGTCCCGTGGTTCGTCCTGGCGTTGATCGTCATGATCGCTCTGCCCTTGTCGATGTACCTCTGGATCCGGCGCAGAGGTTGGATGTAGACATAACTCAATGTGGAGAGAATCGATTGACCGCTGACTCGAACAAGACGCCGGCCCTGATCGCGGCCACCCTGACCTCCTTCTTGACCCCGTTCATGGGCTCGGCCGTCAACATCGCCCTCCCCACTATCGGCAGACGGTTTGACCTCGATGCTGTCTCGCAGGCGTGGGTCATGCTTTCCTTCAGCCTGGCCGCTGCTGTCTTTCTGGTGCCGTTTGGCAAGCTAGCCGATATCCACGGCCGCAAGCGGGTCTTTGCCTACGGCACGCTGCTCTTCACCGTTTCGACCTTCCTGGTCGGCATCTCCAGCTCTGCTGCCATGCTACTCGCTTTTCGCGCGGTGCAGGGTATTGGCAGCGCCATGATCTTTGGCACCGGTGTGGCCATCTTGACCTCGGTCTACCAGCCCGGCGAGCGAGGCCGGGTGCTGGGCCTCAACGTGGCTGCCGTTTACCTGGGCCTGTCTCTCGGCCCGACGCTCGGCGGGCTGTTGACCCAGCAGTTGGGCTGGCGGAGCATCTTCCTGGTGACCGTGCCCTTTGGGCTGGCGGCGCTTGCCTATGTTGTCTGGGGCTTGAAGGGGGAGTGGGCCGAGGCCAAGGGTGAGTCGTTCGACCTGGCCGGCTCAGCCATCTATTCCGTGGCTCTGGTTGCCGTCATGCTCGGCTTTTCGCGGCTGCCCGGGCTACTGGGGGGCGGCCTGATCCTGGCCGGGCTGATCGGCATTGGCCTGTTTGCCGCCTGGGAGATGAGGGTCCGCAGCCCGGTGCTCGACGTAGCCCTATTTTCCCGCAACCGCGTGTTCGCCTTCTCCAACCTGGCCGCCCTGATCAACTACAGCGCTACAGCGGCTGTTGGTTTTCTGCTGAGCCAGTATCTTCAGTATATCAAAGGGCTGACGCCGCTGCAGGCCGGCCTGGTCCTGATCGCCCAGCCGGCCATACAGGCCCTCTTTTCGCCCCTGGCCGGGCGGTTGTCCGACAGGATCGAGCCTCGCGTCGTCGCCTCGACCGGCATGGCCATCAGCGCCGCCGGCCTTTTCCTGCTCATCTGGCTCGGCGACACAACCCCCCTGGCCTGGATCGTCTTTTGCTTGATGCTGCTCGGCTTTGGCTTTGCCCTCTTTTCGTCGCCCAACATGAACGCCATCATGGGCTCTGTTGAAAGGCGGTTGTACGGTGTGGCGTCGGGCACCTTGGCGACGATGCGCACGGTCGGCCAGACCTTCAGCGCGGGCGTGGCAGCGCTCCTCTTTGCCCTTTATATCGGCAACGTCAAGATCGAGCCGCTCTACTACCCCCAGTTCCTGGCCAGCGCCAAAATGGCGTTCGCTATCTTGACCGTTTTCTGCGTGGGGGGGATTTTCGCCTCTTTGACCAGGGGAAAGCTGCGATCCTGAGCAGATCGAGGCGCTTGCTCCTCGACGTCCTACTCGCCCGTCCTTTCCTCGAGTCCGAGCCTCGGGGCGAGGAACGCGACGGCGTGGGGACTTTTGGCGGGATCCGCACCATCTCGATCATCCGGTCGAGGTCGCCGGCAGCTTCCATGCCGGCGTACCGGCCGGTACCCTGAAACAGGGTGCGGCCGTTGGGTTCGCCTTTGTGGGGGACCTCTGTCAGCCTGACCTCGACCGTCGCCGTCAGCGTCTCGGCAATCCTCCGGCCCATATCGACCGTTGTGGGGGCGTGCAGCAGCCCACCTTCGGCCCGCGTCGCTGCCATCTCTAGGCGATGGTGCTTATCGCGCACAGCCAGACTCACCTGCCGGTCGGTGATCTCCAGCCGCTCGATCGACGCCCCGGTGTAGGTAGAGAACCGGTGCAGCACTCCACCATGCCACAGCCCGGTGATAAAGCCCGGAAACGAGCGCCTGATCCAGGGGATGATCGCCACCGAGCTGGTCAGGCTGATCCCCGGCTCTTCAAAGTGGTTCGTCTGGTACCATATCCACGCCTGCGGAAAAGCCTGCCCCCAATCCTTCTCGGTATACCCGCGGCCGCCGCCAAAATCGACTGCCTGGCCGTTCACCGTCAGCCTGCCCTCGATGCCGTGATCCAGGCTGACCACACCGTGGTAGCACTCCATGAACGGCATCCAGGCGTACCAGCCCATGATCCCCGGCGAACCCAGTGTGACCGGCCAGGGCCTGACCGGGCCAAAGTGCAGCTTGCCGCTCATCGCCAGCTCTGGCGTGTCGATCTGCACCGACAGCCCATCGGGCGTGAACCGGTTGGGGCCGATGCGCAGGTCGAGCACCCCTTCCGCCGCCCAGAACTCGCTGGCCGGGTAGCGGTGATAGGTGGCCTGGCCGGTCCGGCCGTCCAGCACCTGCACAAAGGCGTGCTGTTTGTCCGGGTCGTCGCTCAAAAAGATGCCGGGGATGATGGCGTAGCGGTGCTGCTCGCTGGCGTCGATGGCCTTGTAATACCAGCCTTCGAAGAAGGGCGGTTTTTGGCCATGCCCATGATAGGCAGCCGGGTTCAGTGTTGTCCTGACAAATCGGCGCATCCTATTCGACCCAGCTTTTGGCCCATTCTAGCTGTTGCCTGGCCTGCGTGTCAAGAATCCGCCAGCCCATCCAACACGGCCAGAACCTGGCGGTTGGGCGGAATGTCGAACATAGCCCCGGCATAGTGCTGGAAGCGGACCTCACCCGCCTTGTCGATGACCATCAACGCCGGCATGCGGCCCAGCTTGAGCAAGCTGACTTCCTGGCCGTAGCGGCTGCTCACCGTGTGTGCCGGATCGGCCAGCCCCACGAACGGCAGGCTCTCTTTCTGCCAATAGTCCTGAAACGCTTTTTGATCCTCCGGCCCGATCACTACTACTTCGGCGTCGCGGGCCACGAATTGCTGATAATCTTGGCGCAACTGCGCCATGTGCGCGCGGCAGAATGGTCACATAAACCCCCGGTTAAAGACCAAGACTATGTGTTTTTGGCCCCGATAGTCCGACAGGCTCACGCTTTTCCCCTGTGTGTCCACCAGCGTGAAATCGGGTGCTGTTGTCGTTTCGAGTCTATTTCCCATCTTGCCTCCCTCTCTCTATGCCCTAATCATAGCACATTGCCGGTTATTTGTCGAGGTTTTGGTGTTCAAAGGGTGTTGCTACGGGTCAACATCGCAGATGCCATATACCATGGGCCGCGCCCTGGACTTGCGCAAGCAGGCAGAGCGTGGTAGAATTGGACGCAGCTAAAATCGCCTTTGGGAGCTTGGTTCGTGCCTGGTCGCTGTGATGTGTTGCCAATAGTAGTAGACACTTCTGTGAGCCCTGCTGCTCGCCTAAAGCCAGTACCCCTGACCGCCGTCACCCTCGCCGACGAGTTCTGGGCGCCCCGCCGTCGTATTAACCGGGAAGTGACGATCCCAAGCCAGTATCGCCTCCTGGAAGAGACCGGCCGCCTCGACAACTTTCGCCGGGCTGCCGGCCAAAATGCGATCCCGTTCGAGGGGCGTTTCTTCAATGACAGCGATGTCTATAAATGGCTAGAAGCTGCTTCTTGGACCCTGTCAACTGACAGAGATCCTGGCCTGACTACCATGACCGATACGGTCGTCGATCTCGTCTCCGCCGCTCAGCAGCCAGATGGCTACCTTAACACCTATTTCATGTTCGAGCGGGCAGCCGAGCGCTGGATCAACATTCGCGACATGCACGAGCTCTACTGCGCTGGGCACCTGATCCAGGCTGCCGTAGCCCATCACCGCGCTACCGGCAGCAATTGCCTGCTCGGCATAGCCCGCCGCCTGGCTGATCACATCGACGCTGTTTTTGGCTCGCCGGAGGCAGGCAAGCGCCCGACGGCGCCTGGTCATCCCGAGGTGGAGATGGCTCTCGTCGAGCTGGCCCGCACAACTGGTGAGCCAAAGTATCGCCGCTTGGCCCAGTTCTTTGTCGACAATCGTGGCCGGGGCCTGATCGGCGGCCACGCCTATCACGTCGACCACCAGCCGCTGCGAGAGATGGACCTTCTGGCCGGCCACGCCGTGCGCGCCCTGTACCTGTGCGCTGGCGCGGCCGACTTGTGTGCTGAGAGTGGCGAAGCTGCCCTGCGAACGGCGCTCGACCGGCTGTGGAGCCGCATGGTCGCCCGTCAGATCTATGTCAGCGGCGGCCTCGGCGCGCGTCACGACGGCGAGGCCTTTGGCGACGTTTACGAGTTGCCCAACGCCCGCGCCTACGCCGAGACCTGCGCTGCCATCGCCAGCGTGATGTGGAGCTGGCGGATGCTAGCTTTGGATGGGCAGGGCTACCCTATGCCTACCAGCGATGCCCGCTATGCCGACCTAATGGAGACGGTGCTGTACAACGCGGTGCTGCCCGGCCTGTCGCTTGACGGGCTGGCATATTTCTACGTGAATCCGCTGGCCGACTATGGCCCCACTTACGGCCGCCGCCAGCCGTGGTTCGACTGCGCCTGCTGCCCGCCGAACATCGCCCGCCTGCTGGCCTACCTACCCAGTCTGTTCTACAGCCTGTCGGCCGAGGGGGTGTGGCTGCACCTCTACGCCGAGGGCACTGCCCGGCTACAGCTGGCCGGCGGCCAAACCATTACACTGGCCCAGCACACCCGTTACCCGTGGGACGGCGAGGTTGTTGTCGAGGTTCAAGCAGAAGGCTCGTTCAGGCTGTTTGTGCGTATCCCGGCCTGGTGTGACGCAGACGCAGCGCTTGAGGTCAACGGCCGGCCGTTTGCCGGAACGCTCGTTGCCGGCTCTTACGCCGAGGTCCGACGCCCCTGGCAGCCGGGCGACCAGGTCCGCCTCAGCCTGCCGATGCCGGTCCGGCGCGTCGAGTGCCATCTCTACGTCGCCGACAATGTCGGCCAGGTGGCCCTGCTGCGCGGGCCGCTTCTGTACTGTGTCGAGGGGGTCGATAACCCCGGTCTGGACCCGCGCGACCTGGTTTTGCCCGCTGGCGGCGAGTTTTCTGTGACCTTTCGGCCCGACCTGCTGGGCGGGGTGGTGACCCTGCGCGGCCCGGCGGCCGTTGTCTCACCAGCCGACCATTGGGAGGGCTGCCTGTACTGCGCCGTTCATCCAGGCGGGCGCGCACTGGTCGACCCGGCCGGGTCGGATCGTGTCGATCTGGCCGCAATCCCCTACTATGCCTGGGCCAACCGCCAGCCCGGCCCGATGCAGGTGTGGCTGCGCGCAGAACCCGTGCGGGGGTAACTACAGAGAGAAGGCTTGCCCCCAGGAAGGAGCCGAGGGGCGTGCCCTACTGTTTAGAGAGGGATGGGATGATTGGCATTGTTATCCTGGTCGTCGTCGTCCTAGCGGCCGCTACGATCGCTGCACTGTTTCTCTTTTTTCTCCGGCCCCTGCCCAAGGTCGAAGGCATGCTTTGCCTGGCTGGCCTGGAAGGGCGGGTTGAGATCCTGCGCGACGAGTGGGGTGTGCCTCACATCTACGCCGGTTCGGCCCACGACCTTTTCCTTGCCCAAGGCTATATCCACGCCCAGGACCGGTTGTGGCAGATGGAGCTGCAGCGCCGGGCGGGGAGCGGTCGCTTGTCGGAGGTGTTGGGCGAGGTCACGCTGGGGGTGGATCGCTTTTTCCGCACCGTGGGCCTCAACCGCGCCGCCGAAGCCGAGTTTGAAACGCTCGACGCTGGCACGCGCGGCGCCCTGGAGGCGTATGCCGCGGGCATCAACGCTTATCTGGCTTCCTACCATCGCCGCAAGCCAGTCGAGTTCAAGCTGCTGCGCTTTGACCCTGAACCGTGGCAGCCGGTCGACAGTTTGTATTGGGCCAAGGTCATGGCCTGGAATCTCGGCTGTAACTGGGATAGCGAGCTGATCCGCGCCCGACTGGCCGTTAGGCTGGGCGCCGACCGGACTGCTGACCTGGAGCCGCTCTTTCCTGCCGACAACCCGGCGATCGTCCAAGGCCAGAGCCTGGCTGCGGGCGCCGCGCCCCCGCCCAACGGTTGGCGTAGCGAGGCGCTGCGCGAGGCGCTGCACCTGGTGGAAGAGCTGTTCCAGCCCAACTCGATGGATCTTGGCTTGGAAGAGCCGCTGCCTGGGCCTCTACATGTTGGCGCCAGGGGTGGCGGCAGCAATCAGTGGGTTGTCGCCGGCAGCCGGACTGGTAGTGGCAAGCCACTGCTGGCCAACGACACGCACATGGTCCTCCAGATCCCGGCCATTTGGTACCAGGTGCACCTGGATGGCGGTGATTATCACGTCACCGGGGTGTCGTTGCCGGGCTTGCCCGGCGTCGTCGTCGGCCACAATGAGCGCTGTGCCTGGGGTATGACCACTGCCTGGCAAGATGCCCAGGATCTGTACGTCGAGCGGTTGAACCCCGCCAACCCGCACCAGTACGAATTCCAAGGCGCCTGGCTCGACGCCGAGGTGATCAGTGAGGAAATCCGGGTCAAGGGTCGGACTGCATCGGTGATCCAGGAGGTGGTGATTACCCGCCACGGGCCGATCATCAGCGGCCTGATCGGCGAGCCGACCCCGCTCGCCCTGCGCTGGGTGGCCCTCGAACCGAGTAACCTGCTGCGCAGCGCGCTCAGCTACAACCGCGCCCGCAACTGGAGCGAGTTTCGCGCTGCCTTGGCCGATTGGTCGGCCCCGGCCCACAATTTTGTCTACGCCGACGTCGATGGCAACATCGGCTTTCTGCAAGCAGGCTGGATGCCGGTGCGCGGCAGCAGCTTCCCTTCTGTACCCGGAGAAGCGGGCGACCACATGTCAGGAGGACTTGCGCCGGTGCCAGGCTGGACGGGCGAGAATGAGTGGCAGTTCTACCTGCCGCTCGACGAGCTGCCGCAGGCCTATAACCCGGAGGATGGCTGGCTGGCCACGGCCAACAACCTGGTGGTCGATGCCGGTTATCCCTACTATCTGAGCGCCGACCTGGAAAATCCCTGTCGCGCCCGCCGAGTGGCTGACCTGTTGGCCTCGCAGCGGATCTTTACCGCTGACGATTTCGCCCGCTTCCAGCATGACACCTACAGCGTCCAGGCGGAGCGGTTTGTCAGGCACCTGCTGACTGTCGAACCGGGGAGTGAGCTGGAACGCCGCGCTCTTGACTTGCTCAAGCAGTGGGACGGCCGCCTGGAGCCGGACAGCGTCGCCGCCAGTCTGTACCAGGTCTCACGCCTGCGGGCATTGTACCTTTTTTTCGAGCCTCATCTAGGCGATCTGGCCGGCCAGTACATCGGCTTGGGCCTGACGCCGATGGGCGACGTCAGCCCATACCACGCCCGCAGCTTTGTCCGGTTGCTCGACTTGCTTGACGGACATGGATCGGCAGGGGCATCCGCCATAGGGGAAGACACCTGGCTTTGCGATCCGGCCACTGGGATGGTGCGCTCGCGTCAGGCACTGTTAAGCCAGGCGTTGTGTGAGGCGATAGCTCTATTGCAGCAAGAGCTTGGTCCTGATATGGCCCGCTGGCAGTGGAGCCGGCTCAATAAGGTCCATTTTGCCCACCCGGTGGGGTCGGTCAAACCGCTCAACCTGATATTTAATCGGGGGCCCTACCCGTTGGGCGGCGACCAAGACACGCTGCTGCGCGCCAGAAGTGTGCCTCGCTTTCCATTCCCGCCAGCCAGCGTCGTGGCTGCGCTGTGCTTTATTGCCGACCTGGATGACTGGGAAAAGTGCCGCATTGTCATCCCAGGTGGACAGTCAGGCCACGTAGCCAGCCGCCACTATGCCGATCTGGTCCCCCTGTGGCTGGAGGGCCGTTACCAGCCGATGCCGTTCGCCCGCGCCCAGGTGGAACGCGCGGCGCGCCATCGCCTGGATCTGGCGCCTGTGTAACCCCAGGCGGTCGGCGGAAGCATACAAGCATCCGACACGGGGAAGGAACAAAATGCCAGAAGATCAAGATCAGAACCTTTCAGGTCAGTCCCAGACTGGGTCGTGGCCGTGGTCGGGCGCGGGGGAGAATCCCGGCACCCCTCCCAGTGGTCGCTGCTCAGCCCCAGGGACTGACCCCGAACCGGTGTGGACTTATCGCGGCTACCATTTACGGGCCAGTGAGTTCACCACAGCCATGGTCCATTTCTTTCGAGCTGAGGTGCAGCGGGCCAACATGTGGCGCCAGCGCCTGGACGCGACCACCAATTGGGCGGTGATCACCACCGGCGCGGCCATCACCATCGCCTTTGGCCGGGGCGAAACCGAGCAGAGCGTCATCATCCTCAACACAGTGTTGGTCACTCTGTTCCTGTACATTGAGGCGCGCCGCTACCGCTACTATGAGCTGTGGAGTTACCGCGTCCGACTCATGGAGACCGACTTTTTTGCCACGATGTTGGTCCCGCCCTTCCACCCGGCGTCGGACTGGGCTGAGAGTCTGGCAGACAACCTGCTCCACCCCCAGTTCCAAATCTCGATGCTAGAGGCGTTAGGCCGGCGTTACCGGCGCAACTACATGTGGATCTATTTTGTGCTTGGACTTGCGTGGGTGATCAACGGGTTGATGTATCCCACACCGGCTGGGTCGTGGGC
>JAFGOG010000159.1 GCA_016926595.1 Anaerolineae bacterium | reverse complement strand
CTTTGGGTTGGCAGCTCTAGTAGCCTGCCGGTCAGAGGAAAGGGACCTTCCTTTCCAGACCATCACCGAGGGGGTAGATGTAGGACGTCCGCTCAGCCCAGGCTATTTGGGAAAAGAACCTAACTTGCTCATCATCACGACGCCTGCTCAAGTCGACGAACCGCGTGGAGATGTTCAGTTGGGCTCGGATCTGGCCGACCAACTGCGCGCCATAGACTATAGCAACAGCTTTGCAGTCGTGGTGCTCCGAGGATATCTGGGCGGGTTGAGTTCCGATTACACTGTCGACATTCAACAGGTGACTCGAAGCGGAAGCAGAGTCGTGCTTCGAACGCACTTTGGAGTGCCCAAGCCAGGGTCATTGATCAACGACCTTACTTCCTCTCCCTATCATGCGATCGCCATCTCCAAGGAAGGGACGTGGGCGCAGGAAATCCAGTTCTTGCTCAAGGTTGACGAGCGGACAGTAAAAGAACTCTCAGTTTTCGTACCATAGTTTGGCTGAGAAGAATCGGGAGAACCGTTCCAACGATGAGGTGATGTTACCATGAGACTGATAGGAACCCGCCGTTTTCCAGTGAGGGGCACGATAGTGAAAGTGACAAGCAGGTGCCTAACTATGGCCGTATCGTGGCTGGTTGCCCCGTTTCGATCTCGCTCACCAGCATCCGGCGTGGGGTCCTGGAAGAAAAGCCAAGCCCGGTCCCGCCTGGCTATGGCAGTGGTGCTTGCCCTGGCCGTGCTCTTCCCGGCTGCCTGCCGGCCGGGTGAGGAGCGGCTGCATTTCGAGACAATTGAGCGCCACTATCACGGGGCCGGTATGCTATGGGAAGCAAGGGAGCCCGGGCTGATGATCCTCACCAGTTGGGACGAGCTGGGGCCGCGAGACAAGCTGTTCACCGCACAGGGTCAGGCCTCCTTGTACGACATGGACTGGCAGACCTCCTTCGCCGTGGCTGCTTTCCTGGGCTGGCAGGGCAGCAGTCACGAGGGGATATGGATTGACCGGATCGACCGCCGGGGAACAGAGGTGTCCGTGGCCGCACACGCTGGCAGACCCGGCGGGCTGGATGTAGTAACATCGCCCTATCACCTGGTTGCGGTGGAGAAAGAGGGGGAGTGGGGGCAGGAGATTCGCTTTACCCTGTACTTGGGTGGGCAACCTGTCGCCTCAGAATCTCATTTCATTCCATGATGCTCTATGCAAACCTTGAGGCGAAAGGGGGTATCGCACAATGAAACGCCAATTCGTTCCTTTTGCTGTGATGGCGCTATTCATGGCGCTCTTGTTGTCCGGCCCAACCGGCGCGCAGGGCGGCGGCACGGTCCCCTCTCCGATTCTTACGCCTAGTATCCCGCTGCCACCATCAACGCAGCCCTCGCCCGAGGCTACGAACGCGTTATTGTATATCTCCAGACGGGAAGGTATCCCCATTGAAGGCTTGCTGATCGTCAACGATTACGAGCGGGCCTTCCCCTTCATCGGCCGTACTTTTCGGGCGGTCACCATCTTCGACGTCCGCTCCACGAGCGGACGCGAGTACAATCTGCTGGTCGACTTGAAAGACGGCTATATCGAGGAGGACGTGAACGGAGTGGAAGCAGCGGAAAATGCTGCCTACAACGCCAAGTATAGCAAGCTGCATCCCGCGTTGTACGAACGGCTGCAGCAGGTCGGAGACGACGATGTGCTGCCGATCGCCATTTGGGTGGCCCCCGTGGCTGGCGGCCGTACCCAAGAGCAGGTCTACGCGGAGCTGGCAGCCCGGTACCCAGAGGCTGCGGCCGCGATGGAGCGCTCAGGCAAGCCTTTTGACGTGGCCGATCCTGCCAAAGCACAGGAAATCTGGCAGGCGTATTGGCAGATGGTGACCGACGATACGGCGGCGAGGGTGGGGCCGCTGGTGGAGTACCTGAGCCAGATCGGCTTCGAGCCGCGAACTTATGGGTCGATGCCCTCGATCGTTGCGGCTTTGCCGAAGCGAGAGATTGTGCGCTTGGCAGAGCGCCTCGATGTGGGCGCCATCTACCTCGTTGATGCACCGTGCTCGGTAGATACCGACACGGCGATTCCGACTGATCGGGTACCGTTGGTATGGAACCGCGGGTTCAACGGCAGTGGCGAGCGTCTTGCCATCCTCGAGTTTGGAAACATCGCTCCTGACACTGGCTGTCTGGACATCATCGCTGTACGGCCAGGCGTGCTCGCTCCTGGCGTTCCACCAGAACACAAGACATTGGTTGCCAGCGTCGCCGCATGCAGTGACAATACCCACACGGGCGCTGCACCCGGAGTGGACATAGTCGACGCAGGTTTTGATGGCGCTGATTGGCCAGGAGGGATATCTCAGGCAGATGCAGTGGAAGCGCTCAGGTGGGCTGTGCAAGATGAGAGTTCAAGAGTAGTCAACCTTAGTGCCAGGTGGGAAGCTGACAACAACCTGAACTGGACGGACCGGGCCTTTGACTATTGGGCACGGGCAGGCATTGCTTTTATCAGCAAGTCCGCAGGCAACAGGGGTCAGGGCGACGGCCAGATCACCTCGCCCGGCAAGGCCTGGAACGTCGTCACAGTCGGCGGTTCGGATGATGCCGACACTCCTGCCTGGTCGGACGACAACATGTATGGCTCCTCATCCTATGTCAACCCGGTGGGAGTCCATCGCGAGAAACCCGAAGTTGTAGCTCCTGCTGTTAATCTCGACATAGTTGGACCAGGTGGTGCTCTCTTCCCGGCTTGGTCGGGTACTAGCTTTTCTACGCCACAGGTCGCCGGACTCGCGGCTCTGTTGATAGACCGCAACCCGGAGTTGCGAGTCTGGCCTGAGGCACTCAGGGCCATCATCATGGCTTCGGCCATACACAATATCGACGGCCCAAGCGATATACCAATCGGACAGGAGGACCTGCGCGATGGGGCCGGCTCCATCGACGCTGCCCTGGCCGATGAGGCAGCGAAGCTCCGAGGGCTTGCCGGCTCAGTATGCAGCGCGCCGTGTTGGTGGGCGTTTCCCACTTCTATCAATAACCCGCCGGTCAATGGTTCTGTCTACCGTTCCTTCAGCGCCACCAGGGGTGATCGGATTCGAGTAGCCATCGCCTGGTGGGCCAATGCTGATCAGCCTGCTGGATGGCCGAACCCGATTCGGGATGAGCTGATGACCAACTATAACCTGTACGTTTATGATCCGTCTGGAGACCTGGTCGGCTATACGGCAAGCCTGGACAACAACTATGAGCTTGCCGAGTTCGTGGCTGAGGAATCAGGGATCTATCAAATCCATGTGTACAGGTCGGATTGGGGAGACATGAATGAAGCAGGCAACAATGTTGGCATTGCCTGGGTCAGAGACGCCACCCATCTGCCGGACCTGCGCAACCAGGACGGCCGGGTGTCAAGCATCTACATCCGAAACGATGGCGCCGAACCGCGTACCGTCCACATCTACTACTTTGATGAGGATGGCAGCAACGGCAATTTCGATACATGTGGTCTGGATCCAAACCAGCGATGCTGGATCAACGTATCCGACGGGCCGAGAATCCCGAGCACCGGTGCAGCTATCGTCGATAGTGGCGAAAACGTGTCAGTCGTCGTCAAGACGCAAAAGCCGAATGCTGAGGCGGAGGGCTACACCGGCTTGCCTTCAGTCTCACCCTTTGGCTTTGCGCCTGGCACGACGCTCTACCTGCCCAGCTATCTGAAGAACTTTCCGCCGCCCAACGGCAAGTGGCAGTCCTATATCGTGGTTGAGAATACCGGCGAAGCTGGCACAGATGTGTTCGCCCACTACTACAACACTGCTGGCAATGAGGTAGCCGCACCGTATTACTATCTCCCTGCCGGTGCTATTGCACAGGTAGAGCCGCCAGCAGGGGTTCCAGACAATGGCTCGGTAGAGCTGACAGCAAGCGAGCCCCTGGCGGCGGTGGTGACGCAGTATCGCACTGAGTCGCCCATGAAGCGTAGCGACTTTGTCAGCTTCAGCCAGGGCGCGTCTACCGTCTATTTGCCACAGGTGCTCAGGAATTACTCCAACTGGGTATCGTCATTCCGGGTTCGCAATCTGGGGACTTCCCAGACACACGTGCGTATCGATTACTACGATACAAACGGGTTCGTGTGGTCCGAATCGGCCAACATCCCGAGCCGGGGAGTTCAGGAGTTCTGGCAGGGGGATGACTACCTGAGACCAGGCCAGACAGGGTTCAACCGATCAGCCGTCATCGTTTCAGAGGACGGCCAACCCCTGGCTGTCATCTGCAACCAGGAGAACAACAACCCACTGGGCAAGCAGCACCAGAGCTACAATGGGTTCATAGCCGGCAGTTCGGCGCTCCACCTGCCGGCCGTGGAGAGGGGCAGTGAATGGAACACCGATATCCTCGTTCAGGCAGTGGGGGGCAGTGCTGCCACGATCTATGTAACGTTCTTCGATCTAGACGGACGTCGGCTTGACCCGATAAGGGGACCGTTCACTGTAGATGCTAATGAGACCATGTCGTTGTACCAGTTCATCTCTCCCATGGACGGTTCGGCAGAGGTAGTGGCGGTGAATGGCCGGATCGGGGTTCTTGTCAATCAGAAGCGACTGAATTGGGCCGATGGATCCTTGAGCTACACCGGCGATGATTGATAGCCACACGGGGAGCTGGACAGCAAGTCTCAGTACGGCGCATTCAGCAAGGCCGATGCCCATCTAGCCTGACCTCCTACCCCGACGACAAGACCATCTTTGACGCCATCGCCGCCGGCGCCGATGGCCATGTCCTCAAGCTGATCGGCTCCGGCGACCTGATCAAGGTCCTCGAGTAGGTCGGCCGCGGCGAAACTGCTCTCGAACCATCGGTCACCAACCGTGTCATGGCCAAAGTCCGCGAAGCGACCAAGCGCGAACAGGCCCAGGCCTTTGCCTGCCTGACCTGTCCTGGCCGAATATTCTCGTCCGTCAAGCAGCTCGGAGAGACGATGGTCTCTGATGCGCGCGCCATTGGTAGTCGTGATGCAAACCACCCAATATGGGGCAAGAGACGAGTTGCGCAGTCATCTGTGGCTTGGGCTCCAGAACTGGCTGGCACGGGATTCTCTGCTCAATACCCTGGTGAGGGCGCGCGTGATTGAAGTACCCCTGATACTGCTTCATCAGCCGACACAGATGCCGCTCGCTCAAGATCAAGAAGTGGTCCAGACATTCTCGCCGCACACTACCCAGAAACCACTCCCATCTGGCTGCGCCCGGAGCTCGCCCGGCGCATCGTCGTGGCCGGCGCGCCCGGGTCAGGCAAGACCTCCCTGGCCCGCCGGCTGTCCCGGTGCCTGGGCTGGCCCCACGTGGAGCTGGACGCGCTGCGCCGGCGCTCGGGCCGGGAACCGGTCCCGGCCGAGCTCTTCCGTGAGCGCGTGCGGCAGGCCCTGGCGGGCGACGCCTGGGTGGCGGATGGCGACCACTGGCAGGTGCGCGATATCGTCTGGGGCCGGGCCGACCTGCTG
>JAFGOG010000158.1 GCA_016926595.1 Anaerolineae bacterium | reverse complement strand
GCCGCGGGGGGGTTGGGGGGGGGGGGGGGAGTAGAGAAAATTCGGAAACAATCATGGTGGCAGGGAAGGTGCAACGCACGAACGACACGTGCGGCGCACCTCCGTGGGCGCGGGGTTGACGCGCCGGGCGGCCGGTTGTATAATGAGGGCACCGACTCGAGCGGAGGGGGCCGCCGATGCCACCATTGCTGCCGGTTTCACTCGCGTGGGTGGGCGGGCTGGTGATCGCCCACTATTGGCTGGTGCCGCTCGGCGTCGATCCCCGGTCGATCCTCTGCCTGTGCCTTATTCCCCTGGGCGGTGGCCTGCTCTACTGGCGCGAGCTTTCCACGCGCCTGGCGGCGGTGTGCGCATTGGCGCTGCTGCTGGGCGCGCTGCGCTACCAGGCGGCACTGCCCGATCGGAATGATCCGGCGTTCGTCGCCCAGTACAACGATCAGGGATGGGCGACGCTGGAAGGCACCGTCCGGGAGTACCCGGACGAACGGGACCAGATCACGTACCTGGTGCTCGACGCGGAAATGGTCGAGAGGGAGGGCGATGGGCACGCGGTGCACGGGCAAGTGCTGGTGCGCGCGGCGCCGCTGCCCACCTACGAGTATGGCGACAGGCTGCGCGTGTCGGGCATGTTGCAGACGCCGCCCGTGTGGGACGATTTTGATTACCGGGCGCACCTGGAGCGAAAAAAGATCTATAGCTACTTCTACGAGGCCAGGATCGAAAAGGTCGGTGAGGGGGAGGGCAACCCCCTGCTGGCGGCGATCTACCAATTCAAGGATCGTGCGGCGGAGGGCATCGCCCGGCTGGTGCCGGACCCCGAGGCGGCGCTGATGCAGGGGATCGTGCTGGGCATCGAGGGGGGCATTCCACAAGACCTGTACGACGAATTCAACGCGACGGGGACAAGCCACATTATTGTGATCAGCGGGAGTAACATTGCCATTGTGTCCGCATTGTTCGCCGCGCTGTTTGGCGTGCTGCTCGGGAAGCGGCGGGCGTACTGGCTGACCATGGGCGGCATCCTTCTTTATGTCATTCTGGTGGGCGGCGACGCGGCGGTGGCGCGCGCCGGGCTGATGGGCGGGCTGTACGTGACGGCACGACGGGTGGGACGCCGCTCCATGGCGTACGTGTCGCTGGGTGCCGCGGCCGTGGTGTTGACGGCGATCACGCCGCCGGCGCTGTGGGACACGGGCTTTCAGCTCAGCTTTGCCGCGACGCTGAGCCTGTGCCTGTTTACGCCACCGCTGGAGAGGCGACTGCGGGGGGCGCTGGAGCGGTGGCTGGACCCGGAGCGGGGGCAGCAGGTGGCGCGGCTGATCGGCGAAGCGCTGGTGGCAACGGTGGCAGCCCAGGTGTTGGTGCTGCCGTTGGTGGCGTACCACTTTCACCGGCTGTCGCTGGTGTCGCCGCTGGCGAACCTGCTGATCGTGCCGGCGCAGCCGCCGATCATGACGGTGGGCAGCGCAGCGGTGGTGCTGGCAGCCGTGCCAGGGTTGGAGCCAGCCGCGCAAGTGGTGGCGTGGATACCATGGCTCTGCCTGGGGTACACGGTGGCGGTGGTGCGCGGGCTGGCGGCGTGGCCGGGGGCGTCGATCGCGCTGCCCGCGTTCGACGGGCGGTGGCTGATGGCCTATTATGGAGGTGTGGCAGCAAGCGCGTGGGGCTGGTCGTGGCTGCGCCGGGCGCGCCTGGGCCTGCCACGCCCGGGGGCGCTGCTCCGGCCTGTTCAGAACACGCTGCTCGCGCTGGCGGTGGTGGGTGCGGTGCTGGCCTGGATCGCGGTGATGCAGTTGCCAGACCGCAAGCTGCACGTGGCTTTCCTGGACGTGGGGCAGGGGGACGCGATCTTGATCACGGCGCCCGACGGGCGGCAGGTGCTGGTCGACGGCGGGCCGAGCCCGGCGGCGCTGACGACGGCGCTGGGGCGGGAGATGCCGTTCTGGGACCGAAGCCTGGACCTGGTGGTGATGACGCACCCGGACGGCGATCACATCACGGGGCTGGTGGAGGTGTTGGAGCGGTACCGGGTGGCTGGGTGGCTGGACAACGGCAGGCCGGCGGTCGACGACCTGCACGCGGTGTGCGAGGCGCGGCGGACAGCGGCCGGGGTGCCGCGCGCGGCTGTGGCTGCCGGCGACCGGATCGACCTGGGAAATGGCGTCGCGATCGACGTGCTGGGGCCGCCCGCTGGCGGCCTGGGCGCAGGCCAGGACGCGGACAATGAACACTCGGTGATGCTGCGGGTGTCGTGGGGGGCGGCGAGTTTTCTGCTGACGGGCGACGCCGGCGCGCAGGCGGAGGCGGCGCTGCTGCGGTCGGGGCGGCCGCTGGGCGCGGCGGTGTTAAAGGTAGCGCACCACGGGAGCGGGGGGTCGACGTCGGCGGCGTTTCTGGACGCGGTGGGGCCAAAATTCGCAGTGATTTCGGTGGGGGAAGGGAATTGGTTTGGCCATCCGAGTGACGAGCTGCTGGAGAGGCTCCAGACGCAGGGGGTGACGGTGCTGCGCACAGACCAAGTGGGGACGGTGGAGTTTGTGACGGATGGGGAGAGGGTGTGGGTGGAGACAGATGGCAGATGACGAATCGTTGGATGCCAGGCCCTCGCCTGCGGCTGTGGCGGATGGCGTGGGGGCCAGGTAGATACCTCGTTCGTGGTAGCCCCTACCTAAAAAGTAGTATCCCCGCTGCAACATGGTTACCCCAATCGAGGTAATCCTCCTACCTCGTTGGGGCGTTGTGCCTCACGGGGCTCGCTGATATAATAGAGTTCGAATATCCTCTCAATGAAGAGGGGTAAGTTGGGGTGTGTGCGGTGCCCGCACACACCCCAACCCCCAATTATTGAGAAGTCGGTTCAGGAGGAGGAAGTCACAACTCGATGAAGAGCTATTTCAACCGGTATTTGAGGATCGATCTCGGCAGCCAGTCGTGGTCGGTCTTTTCTCTGCCCCAAAACGTGCTCGACCGCTACGTGGGCGGCAAGGGGGTGGCGGCCTACCTGCTGGCCCAATATCAGGACCCCAAGGCCGAGCCTTTTGCTCCCGACAATCCCCTCATCTTTGCCACAGGCCCACTGACGGGCACGCGCGCACCGTCGATGCGCTCGGTGATGGTCTTTCAATCGCCGGTGACGCGGCTGTTCACCGATTCCCACTTTGGCGGCTTTTGGGGCCAGGAGATCAAGGCGGCAGGCTACGACGGGCTGCTGATCACGGGGCAGGCGGACGCGCCTGCCTACGTCGAGATCGACGATGACCGGGTGGCGATCAAGGACGCGAGTGGGCTGTGGGGGCTGGACACGTACGAGACGTACGACCGCCTGCGCCCGGATTACCCGGAGAAGGAGTGGCGCATCGCGTGCATCGGCCCGGCAGGGGAGAACCGGGTCAAGATCGCCCTGATCGACTGCGACTACCACCGGCAAGCAGGGCGCGGCGGCGGCGGCGCGGTGATGGGCGCCAAGAAGCTCAAGGCGATCGTGGTGCGCGGTACGCACAAGCCCGCGATCCATGACGCGGATGGGTTCCAGAAGCTGGTGCAGGCGACGATCGCCGGCGAGATGAAGGAGAACGATTACGTGAAGGGTTTCCGCGCCGGCGGCACGGCGGCGTCGATCCCGTGGGCCGACGTCGAGGGGCTGCTGCCAACGCGCAACTTTCAGCGCGGCAGCTTTGCCCAGGCGGAAGCGCTGGGCGACGCGGCGCAGCAGGAATGTTACTGGTACAAGGACGTGGCGTGCGCTGCGTGCCCGATCGCGTGCACCAAGCTGGGGCGGCTGAAAGAGGGCCGATACGCGGGGCTGGAGGGGGACTCGCTGGAGTATGAGAGCGCGGCGATGCTGGGTGCGAACCTGGAGATCGGCCAGACGGACGAGGCGGTGTACCTGGGCGTGCTGTGCGACAAGCTGGGGCTGGATACGATCTCGGCGGGTTCGGTGCTGGGCTTTGCGTGTGAAGCGGTAGAGAAGGGGCTGCTGGACGCGGACGTGCGTTTTGGCGATGTGGAGCGCCTGGCAGCCACTCTGCACGATATTGCAGCGCGGCGGGGCGCCGGCGAGCTGCTGGCAGAAGGGGTGCGGGCGGCGGCGGCGCAGATCGGCGGCGAGGCGGAGCATTTTGCCATCCACGTGAAGGGGCTGGAGCTGCCGGCGTGGGGGCCGAGGGGCGTGCCGGGCATGGGCCTGGCATACATGACGGCCGACCGCGGCGGCTGCCACCAGCGAGCATTCCCGATCCTGTACGAGGCGGGCGGCGAGGCGTGGCGCGGGCAGACGTACGAGCGGCTGGGCCTGGAAGGGAAGGCGCAACTGCTGGCAGAGGTGCAGAACCGGCTGGCGGGGCTGGATACGCTGATCACGTGCGACTTTGCGCGCTATGCCGTCACGGACGCGACGTACCTGGAGCTGCTGGCGGCAGCGACGGGGCGGCGGCTGACGCTGGACGAGCTGTACGCGATGGGCGCGCGGATCTGGAACCTGACGCGGCTGTTCAATCTAAAAGCGGGGATGAGCAAGGCGGACGAGGACCTGCCGGGGCGGTTCAAGACTGAGCCGCTGCCGGATGGGCCGGCGGCCGGGCACCTGTTCACGGACGCCGACATCGAGCGGCTGCTGGGGGATTATTACGCAGCGCGGGGATGGGATGAGAATGGCGTGCCGCTGGGGGAGACGCTGGGGGCACTTGGGGTGGAGTATCCGAGGGGATGAGCGTGGGCAGGTGCAGGCCTGCCTTGGCGAGTGGATGTGGCGGATTGTGATCCGCCGCGAGCAGAGAAGCATGTTCGAGCAGATCAAATAAGATGAGGAGAAAGAGATGATTCATCTGCGTTCATTCGAAGTACCAACTGTGGTAAAGCACGCGCCAGGGGCGATTGAGTGCCTGGCAGACGAGATCCGGGCGCTGGGCAGCAAGCGGCCGATGCTCGTCACCGACAAGGGGCTGGTCAACGCCGGCCTGGTCGGCGAGGCCACCAAGGTGCTCGACGCGGCCAACGTTGACTATGTCCTGTTCGACGGGGTGGTCGCCAACCCACCGATTGAGCTGGTGGACAATGCGGCCAAGATCTACCAGGCCGAGGGGTGCGACGGGCTGATCGGATTCGGCGGGGGCAGCCCGATG
>JAFGOG010000157.1 GCA_016926595.1 Anaerolineae bacterium | reverse complement strand
TGCGCAACGAGGACGTGCTGCAGCACCTGGAGCAGGTGCTGCTCAGGATCACCGCGGCCTGCCGCGACGCGATGCCGGCCCACGCTGAGAACCACGAAACCGCAGAGGAGCACCGATGAAAAAGTACAAGCCCCTGCACACTGTCCTACAGCAGCTCCCCGCCGGCATCGTCGAGGTGAAGCTCACCTTTGCCGGGATCGAGGAAATCCTGGGCGCCGCCCTCCCCCCCAGCGCCCGCAGCCACCGCGCCTGGTGGGCCAACCCCCGCAACGCCAATCAGCACCCCTACGCGCAGGCCTGGCTCTCCGCCGGGTGGGAGGTGGACGCCGTGGACCAGGCGGCAGGATGGGTCGTCTTTCGACGGGCGGACCAGGCGGCCGTGCGGCAGCCTTGCTGCCGCACTCCAAGGGAGCCGGTAACCCGCCAAGACATGGACCAGCTCCTGCGCTTCCTCCCGCTCTTTGACGACCCTGATTTCCAGCCCGTCGAGGCGTGGGCCGGCGGAGAAAAGACGCCCGACGGGGCCATCACCATGCTCTACCCGGTCTATGCCCCCGAGGTGGTCGAGTTCTTTCAGCTCGCCGGGCAGCCGTGCTGGTCGGACTATGACTATGATACGATCACGGCCGGCCAGATGGTGCAGCACGACGCCCGTATCACCGGGGCTACCTTGGACGAGATCAAGAGCATGCTGACCTACTGCGTGCGCGGCGAGCGCTTCTACGACGGCCACTGGGAAGAGATGCTGGAATCGGGGCGAATTACCGCCTTGCTCCAGCGATTGGCAGCGCTGCGGATGGCGCATGACGAAGGATAGGACATGCGCAGCGGGAAGTACGCCGCTCCTGCGACCCGGGAGACATCGGCGCAGGGCTTCCCAGGGCTGGCGCGACTGCCAAAGCAGTGGCGCAAACTGAGGCAGTCGTCGCCAAAACAGCGGCGGCAGATTTCCAACAGGGGAAGCATGCCTCCCAAACCCAAATCGCAGCGACGAGGAGGGCAGCGGGGGAGCCTCCTGCTATTGGATCAGGCTGCGTCGAGATGTTCACTAGTGAGAGCACCGGGGGTTCCGCTTTGGGGGAGCTTGCTCTATTTCTAATCCCTCTGGGTATAGTGCTTGTGCGAGGATGGCGTGGGCGTCACAAGCACAAGTAGCAGCTGACCATAGACCCCCTGGCAGCCGGACGACCTGCCCGGTGGTTCGGCTTGCTTCCGCTTTCTAGGGCAGCACAAGTCCTGCGGTGAAGCTCCCGAGGCCAATGTGGGAGCGGTTTGTGCCTGGATTGGCGGCGCCATCCTGGAACGCGCGGCCGGCCGCTCCTGATCCTGCCCCAACGCCAGGTCGACCGGCCGGTGCCTCCGGGCCCGCGGAAAGACGACACGTGCGGACAGCCCCAAAGGGGCTTGGTTCGTGTAGCCCGGCCCTTTCAGGGCCAGGCGGCCTCCCGCCCCAACGCCAAACCGGTCGGCCGGCCGGCGGCCGAGTTCATCCGTTTATCCGCTTCCCCATCCGTTTACTAGCCCCGCTGCCATCCCACGGACCACTGGTTCGCCAATGCAGCGGCGAAGAAGTACACCTCGCCAAAGTCCTTATCCATGGTGACCAGAACGCGGCTCTCGGCCTGGGCCCGTGCCAGGACAGCAGTGTCCGTGCTGCCCGGGGCGTCGGTGCGCACCCAGGCTACATCGTGTCCACCATTACGCAGCGCATCCACTGCCTCGCCGGGAAAGTTCTCGTTGGCCAGGATGCGCACCGCTACACCTCTGCCAATACCAACGGGTAGACTTTTTCGGCCTTGAGCACCATGCTGGCATAGCGCAGGCAGGCGTGGATGTCTTCCTGCGTCAGGCCGGGATAATTGCGCAGCAGATCGGCTTCATCCCACCCCTGGGCCAGGAGATCAATGACAAACTCCACAGCCAGTCGCGTACCTCGAATGACCGGCTTCCCGACCAGGATGGCCGGGTCCACAACAATTCGATCTTGCCAATCCATCGGCGCCTCCTCCGTGGGCGGTCCACAGCGCGTAAAGTGTGCAAGACAAACCTTTATCGCACCCCCATTATAGCATACCAGGCGGGGTTTGGAAACCAACCTCTTGGATTCCCCTCTCATCTCGGCTATAATAAGCATAGGAATTTCGCGTTGACCTTGCGCGCATGCAGAAGCCTGCTGCGCAGACTGGAGGTGTCCGATGGGTGAGGCAGTAGTGCGCTATCCTGACGATCTCGCCCTCGCTGTGCAGACAACCCCCGAGGAGTTTGAGGCGCAGGTGAGGCTGATGGCTGCGCTCAAGATGTTTGAGTTGGGCAAGCTATCTTCCGGCAAGGCAGCCCAGCTGGCCGGCCTCTCGCGGTTCGAGTTTCTGGAGATGTGCGGTCGCTACCGTGTCTCGGTCTTTAGCTATCCACCCGAGGAGCTCGCAGCCGAGCTCGCCGCCGATCTCCAGGCCCTCGCCGAGGAGGGCGAGGCTTGACGGCTTCGGCTCGGCGTTCTCTGCGTCCTCTGGCTTTGCAGAGGCCTCTGCAGTGCAATCTTTTCTGCCCCAGAGCAGTTGCTGAATTCCCTGAACCATATTTGCTCCCGCCGCCGTCCTCGGAGCGGCCCTCCCGCTCCCGCAGTGCAGCAGCGAGGCTGCTACATGCACATGTGATTGTCCCCTCCGTGATGGGATTCGCACCAGCTGAAGCCAGCCTCCGCAGGCAAACGCTCACTTGAATTCCCTTCCCACCCCGGCGATAATAGGCACAGGAGTGAGAAGGAGGCGTGATTGTGGTATAATAGGTGAGAAGAAACGGTTACCCAACGGCCAGCGTCTCTAGCCGGCTGTCAGCAGCAACAGGCGCACGACCGCCAGGAGCATGTGTTATGTCACAGGAGACGGTGAAACTGACGAT
>JAFGOG010000156.1 GCA_016926595.1 Anaerolineae bacterium | reverse complement strand
GTAGCTTTTCCAGTCGGTGCGGTCCACGGGGCTGCCGCGCAGGATGTTGGCGGCTTCCCACAGGTGGGATTCCAGCTCAGAGAGGGTGATGGCGGGATGGAACAACGACTGCTGCATCATATGCCCTTCTGCCCGTGAACTACTCCTTTGTACGGCCGGCGGCGCTTAGCTGAAAGTCGAAACGTGGTCCAGGGAATGCTGTCACAATGCCGGCCCGACTGTGAAAGACACTCGGGGACCGACTGGTCTCTATTATAGCGCGAATTCGGCTAGAGCACAAGTCAGGGAGCCAGGAGGCCAAGATCTATGCCAGGGCAACATCGATTTTCCGAGACCGCGCTCGCATCAAGCGTCGTCAAAGGGATCAGGCAACCCCCACCGCTCCCGGCACTGCCGGACAAAGAGGGCTTCCGGCATCTCGGGCTCGTAAAGGCCCAGGAGCAGCGTCCAATAGGCCCGCTGCTGGGTGCCCAAGATCCAGAGGGGCAGGGTACAAACAAAGATCAACAGGGCTGCAATCGCGAATGCCAGGAATGGCAAGGTACTTGCCTTCGCCGCCAGTGTCCACATGATGGCGCCGACCAGGGCCGGCGTACCGAGAAGCGCCAGGAACATTCGGGGCGAACCGTAGAACCATTGAACCTTCTTGAAGTCGATCCACACTTCGGCCGGCGGGAAGAGCCCCTTCACCTCCCACAGATCTTGCAACCGTTCTTCCAGATCTGGCCTGTTCCACTTGCTCTCGTGGCGGATGAGAAGCAGGGTCAGGGCCAGTTCCCGCAGCCGCGAGCCGGGCTGCTGTGTCAGGGGCAGGTTCGCCATCAGCCCCCTGGCCCGCAGGGCGATCTTTAGCCGCCACAAGAAGCCCTTCCACCCAAAGCGGTCGTACCATCGCGGCTCGTCCGGCGGGCTTTTGACGATGCGGATGAGCGGGAAGAGGCGATAGCGCTGTTGGCGATTGTACGCAGCCTCGATCAGGCGTTGCAAGGGCCAGGGTTCTTGGGTGATCTCTTCGATCACACCCCTCTCTTCCAACCGCTTCATGCATTTCTCTGCCTGCTCGTCATCCTGATTCCAGACGTCGGCCGCGATGTCGGAGCCAAAGGACGATGTCTCGTGAAAAGCTCGGCGGAGATCGGATAACGCCTGTTGGTCCTGTGGGGAAAGCCGGGCCCACATGCTTTCAACGTTGGCAGCCAGTTCCTGAAAGTTGTTCGGATCCAGATGGCCGCCGATCACCTCGGCTTCACACGATTGCCAACTCGTCGCCTGCGCGTGGGGCACAGATACGCGCAGGGCCAACGGCTGCCAATGCAGCATCTCCCCGACGTGTCGCATGGCCCGATCTTGGTCGGGCGGGAGGGCATCGGCCTGCCAGTGTTGGACCAGCCTCAACCCCTCTTGTGGCGTCAGGCCGCTGACTGCCTGCCAGAGAACAAGGTCGGAGGCCGGGCCCCAGCGCTCTTCGAGGGCGCGGGTCACTGCTTGCCGGTCATGGCAGGTGATCAGTACCCGCACCTGGGGGCCAACGTTCAGCAAGGGGAGTAGATCCTCTGCCTGCTGCGGCTCATCGAGAACGAGCAAGGCCTGGCGGCTCTCCCATCTGGCCCATTGCCAGTAAGCATATTTCAGATCGTCTTGCATTGCCGCACGCTCGATTGCCAGGCCTGCTTGCCTGCAAGCACGCCATAGAGCTTGCTGCCGATCCTCTTTGCTTTTGAGGGGAATAAAGAGGATCCCATCCCTGAAGAACTCGCGCAGTGGCTGATGGTGGAGGACGGCCTCGGCCGTCGTCGTCTTGCCCGCGCCCGGTGCACCATGCAGAACGATGACTTGGTAACAGGGACTGTCACCGGCCTTCGAGGCGACCAGGGCTTTGGTCACCTCCTCGGCGATTTCTGTCGGCACATAATAGGCGGGCAGGGGCGGGAGCAATATCTGAGCCTGATGTGGCGGTCGATGGCTTTCCTCTGGTTGTTCTCGATCCTGTGGTATCTCGGGGGATTCTGGTTCGGAGATAAATGGGGCGGTAGAAATCAGGGATTCGTACTCATCCCAAATCGCTTCTGCCAGTACTCTTAACCCATTTTGGCGCGAAGGCGCAACAGAACCAGACTGCGTTCTTTCCTCGTCCATCATTCCCTGAATGTCGAGTTCTAGCGCGGATCTTAAAGGAGGAGGCAGGCTTTTAGGGAACACCTTCTTGGTGTAGTTGGGTTGCCGTAGTAAATCAATGGCTTGGCTACCAAACCTGATGTCCTTCTTGTATACTGGGAATGCCAGATACTGCGTGCGGACCAGCAAGATAGAGAACATGAGCCTGACGGGCTCTTGAAAGGCGCCCGGTTTCTGGATAATGGCTTCAAGCTGTTCATGGCAAATGTCGTCAAGGACCCGGCCGACGATTTCTGCACAGGGACGGAGCTGGAAATCATATCTTACTCCTCCTAGATTCGCACGGTGGGAGATGACTTTGTGCAGGACGGGAGGGATATCCTGGAGGGCAAGATCTGGGTCGCGCAAGTCTTTTTCCAGAAACAAGGGTAGAGTTTCTAGTAGATTTGAAAATGTCGCTTCCATTTCGTTGTCAGCCAGGCAGAGAAGGTCGCATGAAATACGTCCCTGCGTAAAACCTGCGTACTTTTCGCGTACTTTTCGCGTAAACTCATTGATTTCGAGTTTCGTTCGTGATATGCTGTGACCAACTGGCAGCCAGCAGTCGATCGGTGCCGGGTCGCAGTTGCCGATTGGTCTCTGATCTTAACGCCTTTCGGTGAATTGTCAAGCCGGCAAGTAGAGAGTGACGCGTCGCTCCGATATCCCAATTCTGGAGCGAGAAGATGGAAAAGCAAGCGGCGGGGTCCTGCACCCCACAGATCTCGATGCTAGACGCGGCCCAGGCCGCGACGGAGGAGGCGGCAGACCAGTTCTGCTGGCGTGTCGCCCAGATACTCAAGAGGATCCTCGACCCGGCGCCATCCCGGGCCGACGATGAGAACGCGGACAAACAGACACGAGGAGGATAGCATGTTCGCCGCACTACCCGGCCAAGCCTTTGTACCAGTCAGATTGAGTGGCCCGGTCGCACCATCCGGCCGTCTTTCAATTCCCCGGATCCTGGCGACCCTGTTTCAACCAATCGTTTTGCTGCACACCCTGTACCGGGAGACATGCTTCGCCCTGTGGGGCTTCCTGGCCTTGCTCGTCGCTGGGGCATGGTCCCGCCTGGTGGGGATCCGCGCCTGCATCACGCGGCTGTGGATTGCCTTCCGGCTCGGCGCCGGGGTGATGATGCTCTGCCTGCAACCCCGGTTCGCCGAGCTGTGCCGGTCGGGCGAGGGCTGGGTGGCGTTCAGCGCCGCCGCCGCGGCTCTCTTTGTCCAGGTCTCGACCCCCGATGCGCAGGACATTGGCCAGAACTGGAACGAGATGATGGACACGCCCCTCTACCCCCAGGACCGGCCGCTGCGGGCCGTCATCTACCGGCGGGTGTCCACCTTCGAGCAGGAGGAAGAAGGACATAGTCTGGATGAACAACTGGAGCGGGCCAAGCGCCACATCAAGAACCAGGGCTGGGTCCTGGTCGAGGTGTATACCGACGTCTATTCCGGCAAATCGAACAAGCGCAAGGCGCTGCGCCGCC
>JAFGOG010000155.1 GCA_016926595.1 Anaerolineae bacterium | reverse complement strand
TGGGAAGTCCACTATGATCTTGGCTATGCAGTCGCCGCTGTCGATCCGGCCCAGTACCAGTGGCTGGAAAGCCTGGGCTACAGGCTACAGATCGACCCCGAGAAGACGGCGCTGCTGGGCATTCACGCCCCGCTCGATCAACGTTTCTACTACTTTGACGCCGACTATACCAACCCGTTGGGCCGCTACATGGTTAACTTTCTCCAGGATACGGCGACCAGCTATGGCGACATCACCGAGGTGATCGACATCGGCGACGCCTGGCAGGCCGAGCACGGCGGCTATCACCGCGACATATGGGTGCTGCGCATTACCAACGAAGACCCGGCCTATGGCGATATCTCCACCAAGCCGGTCTTTTTCCTCATGGCCGCCATCCACGCCCGCGAAGTGTCGACGCCGGAGCTGGCCATCCGCTACATCAAGTACCTGACCTCCGGTTTCGAAGGCGTGGGCGGCTATGGCCTCGACCCCGACGTTACCTGGCTGGTGAACCACAACGTGGCCTATATCATGGTCTCGCAAAACCCCGACGGCCACCGGGTCAACGAAGCCAACACCGGCGCCTACTGGCGCAAGAACCTGGACAACGACGACGGCTGCGCTTCCAGCTATGGTGTGGACCTGAACCGCAACAGCAGCTTCAAGTGGGGCTGCTGCAACGGCTCCAGCGGCAATCCATGCAGCGAGACCTATCGCGGCCCCAGCCGCGCCTCCGAGCCAGAGACCGCCTATTTCCAGGCATATTTCGCCACGGTCATGATCGACCAGAACGGCAACAATGGCGACGACGAGATCCCACCCGCCGCGCCCGACGACGCCACCGGCCTGTTTATCAGCCTGCACAGCTACCAGGACGAGATATTGTGGCCGTTCGGCTTTGACGAGGGGGGCGCGCCAAACAATGCCCAGTTGCAGACGATCGCCCGCAAGATGGCCTACTACAACGACTTTTACCCCAGCGGCTTTCTCTACACCGTAGACGGCTCGACCGACGACTGGACCTATGGCAAGTTCGGCGTCGCCTCCTTCACCTTTGAAGTAGGCCCACAGTCGGGCAGTTGCGGCGGCTTTTTCCCGGCCTATGGCTGCATCGACGGCATCGACGGCATGACGCGCGACTTTTGGGCAGAGAACGGGCCGGCCTTTATCTTTGCCCACAAGATCGCCCGCACACCGTACATCACCTCCTATGGCCCCGACACGCAGAACATCGTGGTCACCCCCGACAGCGTGCCCCAGGGCACGCCGGTGGCGTTGACCGCCAACGTCGCCGACCACCGCTACGGCGGCGACACACTCAAGCCGATCGCCGCCGCAGAGTACTTTGTCGACGCTCCCGGCGCGGACGGCTCCGGCATCGCCATGTCGCCCGCCGACGGCGCGTGGGGCGAGACGAACGAAGATGTGCAGGCCACGGTTGACACTTCTGGCATGGCGCCGGGGCAGCATTATATCCTGGTTCACGGGCGCAATAATGAGGGCAAGTGGGGCCCGTTTACTGCTGTCTTTGTGAGCACCACCACCGGCTCTACCCCCGAACAGATCGACCTGGAAGCCACGCCGCCGAGCATTCCGATCGTCTACGGCCAGGCCACGGTCACCGCTACGCTCAGCCTGATGGACGGCACGCCGGTGCCCGGCTGGCCCGTCACCTTTACCACCAGCCTGGGCAGCGTCGATCCACTGACGGCCATCAGCGACATCGACGGCCACGCGGTGACCACCCTGTCGGCGGGGGCGACCCCGGGCACGGCCCACGTCACCGCCGAGTCGGCGGGTCTAAACGACAGCGTCGACGTGGGGATCTATATCCCCGACGCGCCTACCGCGGCCTTTGCCAGCAACAGCCCGGTGTGCATCGGCACGCCGGTGGCTTTTACCAACCTGAGCAGCGGCCCGGCCGGGATTCCGATCAGCTACCTGTGGGATTTCGGCGACGGTGCGACCAGCACGGAAGAGTCGCCGGAGCACCTGTATGCCGAGGCGGGCGCCTTTACCGTGGTCATGACCGCCACCAACGTCGGCGGATCGGACGTGGCGACCGGGACGGTCACCGTCGATCCGGCGCCGGAGGCGGCCTTTACCTTCTCGCCGCTCAACCCACAGCCCGGCCAGCCGGTCTACTTTTACGACGCCAGCACCAACAACCCAATTGAATGGGACTGGGACTTTGGCGACGGCGGCGGAGCCAGCATCCAGAACCCGATCCACGCCTACACCGCCGTCGGCACCTACACCGTATCGCTCCGCGCCCGCAACGCCTGCGGCTGGGGTGACTATTACGAGCAGGATATCGTCGTCGGGCAGCAGCCGGAACCAACCTACGTCTACCTGCCTGTGGTCTTTAAGTAAGGATCTCAGGCCCTCGGACTTAGTCCGCAAGTCTTGTGCCATACTGGTGAAAGGAGGGGCAGTATCGAGAAGGACCTGTTGATAATTGTCCAGTCCGTTAATAGTCCGCTGCCGGACCGCCTGTTTCCGGCAATGCAGCAACATTAGACACAGAAAAAGGAGAACCATGAAGCTTAAATCGTCTTTTCATCTCATCATAGGCCTGGCGGTCGTGCTCAGCCTGCTGCCGGCGCTGGTCGTGGCCGCCCCGGCGTCCGCTCCGGCCAGCCCGCAGACGGCCAAGATCGAGGCCCAGCTCCTGGACCTGTTCGCGGTCAAGGGATCCACCGACTTTTGGGTCCGCTTTTCCGAGCGGGCCGACCTGTCGCCGGCCTACAGCATGGGCTGGGACGCGCGCGGCGAGTTTGTGGTCAATGCC
>JAFGOG010000154.1 GCA_016926595.1 Anaerolineae bacterium | reverse complement strand
CATGGACATTGCATTCGACACCTCGCTCCTGGTTGGCTTGCTCGATCCACAAGACCTGTGGCACGATCGGGCCGTTGCTCTGGAGACGGCCCTGCGCTCGTCTGGATTTCAGGCTGTCTACTTTGACTGCGTGATCGCCGAAACCGTGAGCATCGCGACTCGGCGCCTTCGAGAGAAGAAGCGGTTCGCCGAGATCGACGCGCTGCTGGATCAGATCATCGCCAACTTTCCACCCGACGTGATCACCTGGATCGGCGCTGACGTGCCCGCTTTGCAGTCCGACATTCTCTCGCTCGTCAGAAGCTCGCAAGGAGAACTGAACTTTAACGACGCGCTGATTGCCCTGGCGTGCCAGGAGCGCGAGATCAGGCGCGTCGCCAGCTTTGACGGCGACTTTGACCAGGTCTCCTGGCTCCAGCGGGTAGCCGAGCCGAACGACGTAGCCTGATGTTCTGGACGTCAAATCGGCAACGGTTGCCGACCTGGCATCTTGTGTTCGCAAGTACCCTGACCGCAGCCACCAGCCGGACCGCACAACGTAGGTTGATATTGGAGACGTCAAATCCGCAACGGTTGCGGATTTGGCGTCTTTCCTGACAGAGCCTGTCCCCATTCGCCTACTCCAGATGCCAAAGACCGGACTGTCGGGCTTGGGCGTCTACAACATTTCGTGCACGGGAGCTTTCCCTCATCGGCACGGCCACGCCAAAGGCAATCGCCACCGCGCGCAGCGCATCCACAAAGCCTGTCCGATAGGCCTCTGCCGTCTCGGTATCGAGTGGCGCGGTGGCCCGCATTGAAGCCGCCATCGCCTCGTGCGTCGCAGCCAGAATCCTGGCCACATCTTGCGCAAACCACACGTCCAGCCCCATCACCCCTCCCCGCTGCGGTGTTTTCGCCACAAACCGCATTCCTCACAAAGCCTCACATTCCCTCACACTCCGGCAGCAGGGCGCACAAACCGCCTGTCACTTTGCGTTTGTTCCCCACAGACCGGTCCTTTTCCAACCAGCCGCGCCGCTCCCAGGTCGTGGCCAGTTTCCTGGCCTGCCAGGCGGTCATGTCCAAGAGACGAGCAATGTCCTCGATGCTCAGGTAGCCGTCGTGTTCGGCCGCCCAGGCAAAGACCAGTTGCTCACCGGCTGTGAGCGGCGCGTACTCGCGCCCGGCCAGCTCACCGACGACGGCCTTAATCGCCTCGTCATCCAGCCAGTAGCCCTGCAGCTCCAGCGGCTCCTCGCCCTGTCCCTCCATCAGCACCAGCATCCGCCCGCGGACCTGGGGCAGGTGCTCCGCCCCGCCCCGGTTCAGGATCGTCCGGCTCATGACTGCCTCCGAGACCCAGAATGCGATCCTGGTTCGGAAATTGCCGCGTGCTAGCGTGCTGAACACCTCGCTCTTGGGGTTCTGCGTGGCCACCAGCAGGATGATGCCCGCCGCCCGCCCCTTGCTGATCAGCCGCACCAGATCGCGCTGCAAGGCACCCGCCTGTTTGCCCGCTTCCAGCATCAGATCGGTGACCTCATCGACGACAACTAGCAGCAGAGGCAGCGGCTCGGGCGACATCTCGTTAAAGGCTTCCAGGTGGCGTACACCGAGCCGGGCGAACTGCTCGCCCCGGTCGTTCATCTCGGCCACCAGATCAGCCAGCAACCGGGCTGCCTCTTCGGCATCGGTGGCCCGCTCGCCCCATAGGTGCGGCACCCCGTCGAACAGGGCAAAGTCAAAGCCCTTCGGATCGACGATGGCCACCCGCAGCTCGGCCAGGCTGTGCCGCTGCAGCAGGGCGGCCAGCGCAGCAAAGAGGAAGGTCGTCTTGCCATAGCCGCGCACGCCACCCACCAGGATGCAGTCCAGGTCCAGCAGCGAGCGCCACTCCGGCCCCGTATGGCCAACGCCCAGGGGCACCATGAACCGGCCGTCAGGGATGACGCCGAGATCCAGCGTTGCCTCCCGGGGCAGGCGCCGGGAGGCCACAGGCTCTTCCAGGGGCGGCACGTCCATAGCGATCAGCCAGGCCACGCCCCGGTGGTTGACCACCTCCACCCGCCGCCCGCCCAGGGTAGTGCTCACCTGGTGCACCACCCGCTCGTCGGTCAGCCGCTCCACCGACACGGGCAGCGTGCCGGTGTCCAGGATGAAGGCAAAAGCTCGGCGCTCGAACCAGGGCAGCCAGCCGATCCACTCCGCCTCGCGTAGGCTGCCGTCCTGCCGCTGCTGGCACAGTCCCCGGTTGATGAAGGTCTGGCGCATGCTGCGAAAGAGCTTGGTCGCCAATCGCAAGGTGGCTGCATCTACCGTCTCGTCGGCCATCTTCCCCTCCCCTGGTGGCCCTATTCGGCCACGACAGCCTGCGGCTGCAAGCCGTCTACGACCTGCCCCTTATCCCACTCGCGCCGCCCGGCTTCCAGGAGCAGTTGCACCTCGTGCGGCTGCCGCTCCTCGAGAAGGAGCGGCGGCAGGGTCTGGGCCACGGGCCGGCTGGGGAGCATGGCCCCCACCGCCGCTGGTGCCCCCGATCCACGGCTCGCGGCCGCCAGCGCCTGCACCACCTGCGCCTGGCTGGTGACCTGCAACTGCCCCGGCGAGGTGTCGGCCGGCGTGACCAGGACGGCCGGCTGCTCGGTCAGCTCGGGCACGTCCTTGCCCAACACGTAGCGCAGCAGCAGGACCAGCAGCAGTCCGACCTTGCCCCCTACGACACCGGTCATCACCTTGCCGTCCGGCAGGCGGTTGAGGTCCACGATCGCCTCGCCACGGCGCACCTTGACCGCCGGGAACTGGCCGGTCTGCGGATCGGGGTGGATCAGCCGCGCGCGCGTGTCGAGCCAGTGCAGGGCATGCCGGACCCCGGCCGCCAGGGCCAGGAACAGGACCGCGCCGGCGCCGATGGCCACCGCCCGCCAGGCGATGCCCAGGGCGACGTTCCAGGGCTGCAAGGCTTCCGCCCGCTCGATCTGAAGCCTGGCGCGCGCCACCTCGGCCGCCGACGGTTCTCTGGTCAGAAAAAAGACGGCCAGAGCGCCGAGGATCAGCAAGGCAGCGACAGTCAGCGTCACCTGGGGACTGCATCCAAGGCCCAAGCCTTTGTTGCTGTTGTTGTTCATCTCAGCCATACTGCTCCTCCCCTCTCACCCCGAACAAGCCAGAGTCCTTCCGACCCTGCTGTTATGATTCCCGCCGGTAGAATAGGGTTCTCGCCGGCTGCGCCTCTGCGTCCGTCGCCGTCTCCGGAACTGGCAGAAACCCCCAACCGTCACACGCCGGGCAGCGGTCAAAGCCGCCATCCTCCGTCCGCAACCAGCCAGGGGCAATGCTGAGGAAGCAGGTGTCGCATGGCCGGATGTGCTGCATGGCGGCCTCGGCATTGTCCAACGCCTGCTGCACTGCCTCCTGGATGATCTCCCAATCCAGGGGGGTCAGCTCCGCGTCCAGATCGAGGGGCGGCCACGCCCGAGGGGTACTCGGGTACTGCTGCCGCAGACGGGTTTGAGCCTCAGCCTTGGGTAGAACCACCAACTCCCGCGTCTCTCGGTCGAAAAGCAGCCAGTCGTCGGCTTCTGTTTCCGAGTAGCCGAGGTTATAGCGCCGGTCCAGCTCGGGATGCTCGTGGCGCACGAGCAGAAACATCTGCCAGTTGCCGTCGCCCGAGGCATGGCCATCGTCGTACCGCGCCTCATCGCCAATCGGCGTCCAGTAAAAGGCCACGTACCGGGCCTCGCCGTCGTAGCCGAAAGCCTGCTCCCAGTTGCGGGGCAACGTGCCCATACTACCTGTCATCGTTCCGTCTCCTCTCCAGGCTGGGGTGAATCGGTCAACCCCAGCAGGTAGTTGACGTCCACCTCTACCGCCTGGGCGATGCGCGCCAGCGTCACCGCCGCCACGTTGGGCCGCTTGCCCGCTTCCAGCCGCCAGATGTGGCGCGCTGTAACGCCCGCCGTCTGCTCCACCTCGTGGACCGACAGCCCGCGCTCCTTGCGCATGGCCCGCAGCCGTGCCCCGTCGAATGCCGGTTCTTTGCCCTTCATGTCATCCTCCTGTGATCTTGCGTTTGCCGAGCTCCTGCCGCTACCCTGGCGGCTGAGAGCGTCGATTCGTTTGACATCCATACTCCTTGATGGTATCGTGGTGCTATGATACCGAAGGGAGTGAGTCGATGAAATCGCTGACCCTCCGTTTGAACGAAACGGAGTACGAACAGTTGCGCACGGTAGCCCGTGCGGAAAGCCGGATGGTGAGCGACGTCATCCGTGAGGCCATCCACGAGTACGTCCGGCACAAGGCGTCGCACGACGAATTCCGTGTCTCGTTGGAACGCGCCATACAGGAAAACGCGCAGTTGCTCGCGGATCTGGCCAACACATGAAGACGTCTGCCGACCACTCACGTACAGGAAGTCATCGATGATCGAGTACTCTGAATTGAAGCAGGCAATTGAGGCGTTGCCCCCCTCTGCCCGGAAGGAACTGATGGATTTCATCGGCTACCTCCAGTACAAGCACCGCCTCGTCCCACCTGGCGAGGTGGTGAAGTTGGGCGGCCTGTGGGCCGGCATCGACTTCCACGTGACAGACGATGACGTCCGCGCCCTGCGCCAGCGGGTGACTCGCCAACTGGCCGACAAGGCGTAACCCCATCGACTACCTGGGTATGGCTTTTCTCGCCGGCGACCAGGTTGCTTCTGCTTCTCAACACACTCAAAGCCTCACCACACCTCACCGCGTGACCCGCCCGTCGCCCCAGCGATAGTCGGGTGCCGGATTGTGCACCACCTTGCACAGCGTCCGGTCGCCCAGGCGCGAGTAGATGCGGCTGGGCAGCCGCTCCAGCTCCTCGTTAGTGATGACCACCGTCGGCGACTCCAACCGGTAGCGATAGTCCAGCAGCAGAAAAAGCTGCTCCTCGGCCCACTCGGTCCACCGCTCGGCGCCCAGGTCGTCCAGGATCAAGATCGGCGACTCCTGGGCCGTTTCAAGCATCCTGGTATCGCCACCCTGCCCGTGCACCGAATCCTGGACCTCCTGGCGCAGGCTGCGCAGCAGATCGGGCACCGTCAGAAACAGCGCCACGACCCCCCGCTCGTCGATCAGATAGTTCGCGATGGCCGCCGCCAGGTGCGATTTGCCGTTGCCCTTCGGCCCGTGGATCACCAGCCAGCCCACGGGTTCCGCGGCAAAGAGCAGTGCCGCGTTGTACGCTTCCGTGGCAGCGGCTGCCGGACCAGACAGGTCAAAGTTGCCGAAGCGCTGCTTCAAGGCCCGCCCCTTGCGCGACGAATAGCGGTCGAAACGAGCGATCCGCTGCCGGTGCACCTGGCCACAGTCGCCACAGGGCACCAACTGCCCAAACTGCGGATCTCCAACCGACACCTCGAGTCGCAGCCAGCCCAACCCACCGCACACCGAGCATGTCTCATCGTCATGCGTCGGCGGTGCCGAGGACGGCGACCAGGTCGAGGGGCTGCATGGCGGCTGCCCGTTGCTGGGCGGCCTGGAGTTCCTCGTCGGTTGTCGCTCCAGTACTACGGCCAGGGGATGCGGCGCGGCCGCGACGACCATCCCCATTCCGTCCCGCTCGGGAACGGCCGGATTGCGATTGTTGTTTGACATCGGTTCCTCCTGACAGTGGAAGGGTTGACCTGGCACGAGTCGCCCGCCCTTTGAGCACCTGCTGCACGTAACGTAGTTGCGGCACGTTGGCCCGGACCGCTTCGCGGAAGGCAGTGTCCCATTCATCAGGGTCCGGGTATTGGGCTACGAGGGTGCGCAGCTCGGCCTCGATCAGCGGCGTGACCAGGGCGATTTCCGACTCGTACAGGTGTATGACATACTTCAGGACAGAAAGTGTGTCCGATTTCCCGCTGCCAGTGGCGGGAGGCGGAGAGACAGGGTCTCCCGTGGGCTCGGTGGTGGTGTTCTTGATGCCCTCGGCAGGGGAGAGCCGGCGAGGTGGTGTCGCCAGCGCGACGGTGGCGCAGTAGGAAAACATGCGGATGGGCGGGGCATCCGGCGGCAGGGTATCGAAGGCCAGGTCGACGGCGACCAGGATCTCGTCCTGGCTGTAGCCGCCTTCCTGGAGCAAGGCCAGTTTCTTCTCATCGTGGGCCGTGGCGCGGTAGCACTCATCGCCCTTGCGCCGGGCAAAGTAGGCCAGTACGGCCTCGCGGTCAAAGCCGGTGATCACCTGGCCTGTGGCCGCGCCGGGAGTGGTAGGGGTTGTAGCTGCCGGGAGTATAAAATTCATCCCAGTTTCTGGGACAGGCTTTTCCTGGAAGCCAGTCCCAGTTTTTGGGACTGGCTCGGCTGTCGTGCTTCGGGCGCGGGGGCGGTTCGTGTTGTACTTGTCCAGGTGCGAAGCGGGCAGGATGAAAAAGATGTTGTAGCGCGTGCCGTCCGGCT
>JAFGOG010000153.1 GCA_016926595.1 Anaerolineae bacterium | reverse complement strand
GCCGTGCAGGCCGCGCTGGGCCGGGTCAAAGGGCTCAAGCTGCGGTTCCTTCGCTGGACGCTGCGCTGGGCGCAGACCTTTGCCCTGGTCCGCGAAGACTCGATCTTTGACATTGGCCTGGGCTACCCCGTACTGCGCCGGATGCTGTATGAGCTGGGCCGCCGCTTTGTGGAGGCCGGAGCCATCGCGGAACCCGGCGACATCTATTGGCTGGAGCGGGCCGAGGTGGAGCATGGCGCCGCGGCGCTGGATCGCGGCGCGGGGCTCCAAGACCTGCGCCAGCACGTCCGGCGGCGTCGGGCGGTGTGGCGCGCCGAAAAGCAGGCGACGCCGCCCCAGCAATTGCCGCCCAAGATCCGGGTGATGGGCATCAAGGTCGACGCCTTTATGCCGGTCAGCGCTGAGGAGCAGACGGCTACCGTCCTAAAAGGCGTGGCCGCCAGCCCTGGGAAGGTGACGGCCCCGGCCCGCGTCCTGCTCGGCCCAGGGGATTTCCACAAGATGCAGCCCGGCGACATCCTGGTGGCCGAGATGACCACCCCGGCCTGGACGCCGCTCTTTGCCATGGCGGCCGGCATCGTCACCGACGTGGGCGGACCGTTGAGCCACGGCTCTATCGTCGCCCGCGAGTACGGCATTCCGGCCGTGCTGGGCACGGGCGTGGCCACGCAGCGCATCCAGAACGGGCAGGCCATCACCGTGGATGGCGCTGCCGGCCTGGTGAGCCTTGTCGAAGGATAACGATGAGGACCGGCAACCGGCACAATGTCGCCATTCTGTCCCTGACCCTGGGGGTGGTCATGCTGGGCTTTGGCATGGTCATGCCCCTCATGCCTTTCTACGTCGAGAGCATGGGTGCCAGCGCCACCGAGCTGGGCCTGCTGGTGGCCATCTCGCCCTTTATCCAGCTCGTCGCCTCTCCTGTGTGGGGCGGCGTGTCGGACCGCCGGGGGCGCAAGCCGGTCCTCGCCGTCGGGCTGCTCGGCTATGGGCTGTCAATGCTGCTCTTTGGGCTATCCACCGAGCTGTGGATGCTCTTTGTCGCCCGGGGCGCGGGCGCGCTGCTCTCCTCGGCCACGATGCCGACGACGATGGCCTACATCGGCGACAGCACCTCGGAACGGGACCGGGGCGGGGGGATGGGCGCGCTGGGGGCGGCGACGGGGCTGGGCATGGTTCTTGGCCCGGCGCTGGGCGGCCTGCTGGGCGGCGAGTCGCTGGCTACGCCCTTTTTTCTCACGGCCGCCATCTGCCTGCTGACCCTGCTGCTGGTCCTGCTCTTTCTGCCCGAATCGCTGCCCGCCGAGGCCCGGCAACAAATGGCGGGTGGCGCCAAGCCAGCCGCCCAGGTCCGAGGCCTGTGGCAGGCGCTGTCCGGCCCGCTAGGCGCGCTGCTGTTCATGGCCTTCCTGGTGAGCTTTGGGCTGACCAATTTCCAGGGCATCTTTGGCTACTATGCTTTGAAGAGGTTTGGCTATGGCACGGAAGAGGTCGGCTGGATATTGACCGTCGCCGGCATCGTGGCGGCGATCACCCAAGGGGCGCTCACCGGGCCGCTGACCAAGCGTTGGGGTGAAGCGACGGTCATCAAGGCTACCCTGCTTGGCAGCGCCGTCACCTTCGCCCTGCTGCTGGCGGCCAATAGCCTGGCGACGGTGCTGCTGACCACCGGGCTGTTCACCCTGCCCAATGCCCTGCTGCGCCCGGCGGTCATGTCACTGACCTCGAAGCGAGCGGAGGCGCAGCAGGGGGCGGTGATGGGCCTCAACAACTCGTTCAACAGCCTGGGCCGCGTCGTGGGGCCGGTCTGGGCTGGCTTTGCCTTTGACCTGAACTATAGCCTGCCCTATCTCAGCGGCGCAGCGATCATGCTGGCCGGGTTCCTGGCCAGCATGGTGTGGGTAGTCCAAGAAGGGAGACAAGCCGGCGCAGCGAGCACTGCGCCTCGGGCCTGAATCAAGCCCCAAATCACCCATTTGAGGGATGACAACTCACCCACTTGACGGCTATATTGTGGGCAGGATGAGGGACGCCTGAATTACAGGCGACCGGAGGGACAAGATCAGGACGCACCCTGGAGCCAACAGGGGGGAGGCGCAATATGCAGGCTGAGATGCGGGTCGATCCGTGGTGGGCGGCGCTGACGGTGTGGGGGGTGGTGAACGCCGTCAACCTGCTGCAGGCGGCGGGGTTTATGTCGCGGGTGCGCACGGGCAGCCGGGCGATCAACCACCTGTTGGGCTATGCCAACATCGCGCTCGCGCTGCCGGCGGCGCTGGCGCTGGCCGCTTTGGTGGGGGCGGGCGCGGACTGGCGGCAGTGGGTTGGTTCAGCGGTCTATATCGCTTTTGTCATGCTCATGGTCGCCGTGGAGTATGTCTGGCCGGTCGAGTTCCGCTCGCCGGCGCGTCCAGCCATTCTCACCCCCTATCTCCTGCTTTTCTTTGGGGCGATCCTGCTGATGGGGCTGCCGATGTTCCGCATGGACCGGGGGCTGTGGCTGGTCACCGTGGCGACTACGGTCCTGCTGCTGGGGTCGATGGGCGCAGCGATGCGGCGGGGAGTGGGCTGACCCGTTCTCAGCGACAAGCCCCGGCCGCCGATATTGACGACAGGGGGCGATTCGCCTACGGCGGCACCGCAGTCCCCGGCAATCGCCGGGCAAAAGGGGTTGCTCGCCAAGGCGCCGGCGGACGGGCAAGGTGTTCCATCCGGCCCGGCCTTTGGAGCGGGCTCGGGGCCTGGAATCCGCCTACCGGTCTGGCCGGCCCAGTTGCTCCGCCATGAACGAGGCGTTGAGCGCCAAGATGAACAGGGCGATCGCCAGGACGATGACCGGCACTTCCCAGGGGTGTCCGCCCAAAGAGACGCCGCCGAATAGGGGCACGTCCAGCCAGGCGTTGACAGCCAGAGTCAGAAAGGGCAGGGTTGTCAGAAACAGGATGGGGGTCCACTGGCCGAGCACGTGCCGGGCGCGCCGAAAAAAGCTCATCGCCAGGACAAAGCCCAGGGTGAGGGCAATCATGACCTCGACGGGGACAAAGTAGGCGAGGACTCCGATGGAGGTGGCGATGGCGCCGCCGCCCTTGAAACCAAAGAACAGCGGCTTTTTGTGCCCCAAGATGGCCGCCATCCCCACCGCCGCCAGGACGGCGTTTTTGCACGGCGAGCTGGCGGGGTGAAGGAGCTGAGCGGATAGGAGGACGGGGCCCAGGCCCTTGAACAGGTCTAGAAAGAACACCACCGCAGCCCAGCCCTTTCCCACGTTGCGACCCACGTTAGCCGTCCCCGGATTGCGATTGCCCAGCGTGCGGATGTCGACGCCGGCGACGACCCTGGTTACGAGGATGGCATAGTTGACCGAGCCGGACAGGTAGCCGAGAGCAATCAGCAACAGGCCGATCCAGGTCTGCATGTTGAGCCCTCCCGCTCGACGATGGCGCGCATCAACCTAGGATGCGTCAAGCCTGCGGCCGGCGATGCGGTACCGTCGGCTCAGCAACGACTTGCCATCGCTCAGCGCCATGTGATGTCTCCCCGAACTGGATTTGCAGCCATTGTACCACGGTCTGGCGGGGGATGCAAGGCTTTTCCGGAGCAGGTGTTCGAAGGATTGGAGATGGTCCTGGAGCCAGGCGCTCACCGGGTTGAGACCACCATCGAGCTTTCCGGGCAGGTCACGGACGGGTTTGACGAGAACCAGGACGGCAAGCAGGATCTGTACGGGCCGGGCCAGGTGTTTGGCGGATGGGTGGAGCTACAGGTGGAAGGCTGACGCTTGCCGGGGGGTGTAGGGAAGGCTCGCAGCCTCCCCTACACCCCCCACTGCGATGCGGCTACAGGCCGGCGTCGCGGCGCAGGAGGTCGGCTTTGTCGGTGCGCTCCCAGGTGGCGTCGATGTCGGTGCGGCCAAAGTGGCCATAGGCCGCGGTGGCGCGGTAGATGGGCCGGCGGAGGTCCAGGTCGCGGATGATGGCGGCCGGGCGAAAGTCAAAATGGCGCTCGATCAGCTCGACGATCTTGTCGTCGGGCACCTTGTCGGTGCCAAAGGTCTCGATGGCCAGGGACAGGGGGCGAGCCACGCCGATGGCATAGCTGATCTGGAGCTCGACGCGGTCGGCCAGGCCGGCGGCGACGATGTTCTTGGCGACGTAGCGGGCATAGTAGGCGCCCGAGCGGTCGACCTTGGTGGGGTCCTTGCCCGAGAAGCAGCCGCCGCCGTGGCTGGCCATGCCGCCGTAGGTGTCGACGATGATCTTGCGGCCGGTGAGGCCGGCGTCGCCCTTGGGGCCGCCGGTGACAAAGCGGCCGGTGGGGTTGACATAGATCTTGGTGTCGTCGTCCAACATACCGTTGGGGACGACGTATTTGATGACCCGGTTGATGACGTCGTCGCGGATCTTGTCCTGGGCGACGTCGGGCGAGTGCTGGGCAGAGATGACGATAGTGTCCACCCGCTTGGGCCGCCCATACTCGTACTCGACGGTGACCTGGCTCTTGCCGTCGGGGCGGAGGTAGGGCAGGATCTCTTCGCGGCGGACCTGGCTCAGGCGGCGGCAGAGCTTGTGGGCCAGCATGATCGGCATCGGCATCAGCTCGGGCGTCTCGGTGCAGGCAAAGCCGACCATCATGCCCTGGTCGCCGGCGCCGGTGGCCTCGATCTCAGCATCGGTCATCTCGCCGCGCTTGGCCTCGAGGGCCTTATCGACGCCCAGGGCGATGTCGGCGCTCTGCTCTTTGATCGAGACCAGCACACCGCAGGTCTCGCCGTCAAAGCCGAACTTGGCGCGGGTGTAGCCGATGTCGAGCACCACGTCACGGATGAGAGAATTGAGGTCGACGTAGGTTTTGGTCGTGATCTCGCCAAAGACCAGGACCATGCCGGTGGTGACACTCGCCTCGCAGGCCACGCGGGCGTTGGGATCATCCTTAAAGATAGCGTCCAGGACGGCGTCCGAGATCTGGTCGCACAGCTTGTCGGGGTGACCCTCGGTGACCGACTCGGAGGTAAAAAAGAACTTGGGCGATGTCATAAAGGTTGTGGTTATTGACATTGGTTTCTTGCTCCTTCAATCTATTTGCTACCTGTCCTGGCCCGCCGGCCAGGACAGGTAGCACGAATGTTGTAGGATTAGGTGCCTTCTTCCCACGAGGACAGGTAGTGGGCCTGTTCAGGGGTCAGGGTGTCGATGTCGATGCCCATCGCCTTGAGCTTGAGCCGGGCGATCTCTTTGTCGATGGCCTCGGGCACAGAGTAGACCTTTTTCTCCAGCTCGGCAGCGTGACGGACAACGTGCTCGGCGCACAGCGCCTGGTTGGCGAACGACATGTCCATGACAGCCGAGGGATGCCCCTCGGCAGCGGCCAGGTTGATCAAGCGGCCCTCGCCCAGGACCGAGATGCGGCGGCCGTCGGCCATGGTGAACTGCTCGACAAAGGGGCGGGGCTCGCGCGAGGAGACGGACATCTCGCGAAGGGCCGGGATGTTGATCTCGACGTTGAAATGGCCCGAGTTGGCCAGGATGGCGCCGTCTTTCATCCGCTCGAAATGGCAGCCGTCGATGACGTTCTTGTCGCCGGTTGAGGTGACCAAGATGTCGCCAAGCGGGGCTGCCTCAAGCATAGGCATGACCCGGTTGCCGTCCATGACCGCCTCCAGGGCGCGGAGGGGGTCCACTTCGGTGATGATGACGTTGGCGCCCATGCCCCTGGCGCGCATGGCGATGCCCCGGCTGCACCAGCCATAGCCGGCCACGACGACGTTCTTGCCGGCCAGTAGGACGTTAGTGGCGCGGATGATACCGTCGATCGTGCTCTGCCCGGTGCCATAGCGGTTGTCGAAAAAGTGCTTGGTGGTGGCGTCGTTGACGGCCACGATCGGGTAGCCGAGCACGCCGTCTTGGGCCATGGCCCGAAGCCGAATGACGCCGGTGGTCGTCTCTTCGGTGCCGGCGATGATGCCCGGCAGCAGGTCGGTCCGCTCTTTGTGGAGCACGCCGACCGTGTCGGCGCCGTCGTCCATGGTCACTTGAGGGCGGTGGTCGAGCGCCTGGTGGATGTGGCGGTAATAGGTGGCGTGGTCCTCGCCTTTGATGGCAAACACCGGCACGCCATAGTTGGCTACCAGGGCGGCGGCTGCGTCGTCCTGGGTGCTGAGCGGGTTGCTGGCGCACAGCCGCACGTCAGCGCCGCCCGCCTTTAGGGTGCGCATCAGGTTGGCTGTCTCGGTGGTCACGTGCAGGCAGGCGGTGATGCGTATGCCGGCCAGCGGCTTTTCGCGGTCGAATCGCTCGCGGATCAGGCGCAGGACCGGCATCTCCTGCTCGGCCCACTCGACCTTGCGCTGGCCGGCGTCGGCCAGGCTCAAGTCTTTGACATCGTGTTGTAGCGTCACATTCCTACTCCTTTATGGATTTCTCGCCCCCGAGACGGGGGCCAGAGCAGATGAACCGGATTTCTTGATCAGCAGCTCGTCCAGTTCGGGCGCGTGGCCAAAGGCGCGGCGATAGCGCGCCACGAACTGGTCGGGCGTATAGCGATGGTTTTGGGTGCCAAACTGCTCCAGCACATAGGTGGCGGCCAGGGCGGCGATCCGGCCGGTGGTCTCCCAGGAAAAGCCGCGCAGCATGCCGGCGATGATCCCGGCGCGGTAGGCGTCGCCAACCCCGGTCGGCTCGGCCAGGATGTCGGGCGGCACGGCGGGGATGTGGTACTCCCGGTCGCCGGCGTAGATGGTCGAGCCGGCTGCGCCTTGGGTGACGATCGTCGCCTGCGGCAGGGCCAGCAGCTCTTTTTCCGACAGGCCGGTCTTGTGGCGGATCATGCCAAATTCGTACTCGTTGACGATCAGCAGGCGGGCGCCACGCGTGCCGTCCAGCAGCTCCTCACCGCTGAGGCGGATGATCTGCTGGCTGGGGTCGTAGATGTAGGGGATGCCCAGCTCGTGGCACTCGTGCGGGTATTTGATCATGGCCGCCGGGGCGTTGGGCGAGACGATGGTCAGGTCGATGGCGCGGTAGTCCAGGTCGCGGAATGAGAGCTGATCGGCGCGGGCCATGGCCCCGATGTAAAAACTGGCGATCTGGTTGTTGTCCTGGTCGGTGTTGACAAAGAAGGAGGAGGTGAACTCGCCGTCGACGGCGATGATAGCCGAGGTGTCGACGCCGGCCTGATCGAGGAAGGCGCGGTACTCGCCGAAATCCTGGCCGACGGTGGCCATGACCGTGGGCCGCTCGCCCAGCAGGGCCAGGCTGTAGGCGATGTTCGTGGCGCAGCCGCCGCGCTGCTTGCGCATCGAGTCGACCAGGAAGCTGACGCTGATCCGGTCGAGCTGATCGGGCAAAAAGTGCTCCTGGAAGCGGCCGGGGAAGGACATCAAATAGTC
>JAFGOG010000152.1 GCA_016926595.1 Anaerolineae bacterium | reverse complement strand
GGCGCCACCTACTATGGCGTCGGCGCGGCGCTGGCCCGCCTGGTGAGCGCCATCCTGTTCGACCAGCGGGCCATCCTGACCGTCTCCGCGCCCATGCCCGACGTCCTCGGCGTCAAGGACGTGAGCCTGTCGCTGCCCCACCTGGTCAGTGGCGCCGGCGTCGGCGAGACCTTCCCCCTGCCGCTCAGCGCCGGCGAGGAGGACGCCCTGCGCGCCAGCGCCCAGGTGATCCGTTCTGCGCTCGACGAATTGGACACGCCAAAAGGGTGAACGAGGCTTAACCGCACCGCCGCCTGGACTGCCCTCTCCTGGGGCAACTCCTTCATCAGATCTGTTTTGACACCACACCGCAAAGCGGTTACAATGGGCGTCGTGGAGGCTCGTACACGTGACAGACGCTTCTGATCGCCCGCGCGTCGTGATCGTCGGGGCCGGCTTTGGCGGCCTGGCCGCCGTTCGCCATCTGGCCAAGGCCCCGGTCCGCATCACCGTCGTCGACCGCAACAACTATCACAGCTTCCTGCCCCTGGTCTACCAGGTCGCCGCGGCCGAGCTGGAAACCACCGACATCGCCTACCCGGTGCGCAGCATCCTGCGCCGCAAGCGCGGCGTCGAGTTTATCCTGGCCGAAGTGCAGGGCGTGGACCTGGACAAAAAGGTCCTGCTGACCGGCGGCGCCCCGATCCCCTACGATTTCCTGATCCTGGCCCCCGGCAGCGCCCCCAACACCTTTGGCGTGCCGGGCGCCGAGGAGCACGCCTTCCCGCTGACCTCTGTGCTCCATGCCGTCAACCTGCGCAACCAGATCCTGCGCTGCTTCGAAGAGGCGGTCCACGAGCCGGATCCCGGGCGGCGCCAGGCGGCGCTGACCTTTGTTGTCGTCGGCGGCGGCGCCACCGGCGTCGAGTTTGCCGGCGCCCTGATCGAGCTGATCCGCGGCCCGCTGGCCAAGGACTATCGCACCCTGGACGTCCGGGAGATGCGCGTCATCCTGTTGGAAGCCATGGATGCCCTGCTACCGGCCCTGCCCGACAAGCTGCGGGCCTACACCGCCGCCCATCTCAAAAAGCGTGGCGTCGATTTGCGGTTGAAAACGCCCGTTGCCCAGGTCGCGCCCGGGGCGGTGACCCTCAAGGACGGCACGGTCATCCCCACCCACACCGTCGTCTGGACCGCTGGCGTGCAGGGCGATCCCCGCTTCAAGGCCTCTGGCCTGCCGGCGACGCCCAACGGCCGGGTGGCGGTCCTGCCCACCCTCCAGGTGCCCGGCCATCCCGAAGCGTATGTCATCGGCGACCTGGCCTACGTGCCCCACGACGGCGGCGCCGTGCCGATGGTCGCCTCCGGCGCCGTCCAGGAGGCCACGGTGGCCTGCGCCAACATCCTGCGCCACATCCGCGGCCAGGAGCTTCAGCCCTTCCGCTACAAGAGCCCCGGCATCATGGTGACCATCGGCCGCAACGCCGGCGTGGCCAGCCTGCCCCTCCGGGTGATCCCGCGCACCCTCACCTTCACCGGCTTTTTCGCCTGGTTCATCTGGCTGGCCGTGCACCTGTTCCTGTTAATCGGCTTTCGCAACCGCATCCTGGTCATGATCAACTGGGCGTGGGACTATTTCTTTTTCGAGCGGGCCGTGCGGCTCATCGTGCCGTGCCGAGATGAGCGCTTCTGACCTCCTGGCCCGCAGCCCTTTATTCAGCCCCCTGCCCGCGAAAGAGCGGGCGCGGATCGAGGGGCGCCTGGCCCGGCGCAGCTACGCCGCGGATGAGACTATTTTCTGGGAAGGCGACCCGGCCGACCGGCTGGTCATCGTCCTCCAGGGCCGGGTCAAGATGGTCAAGCACTCCGAGAGTGGCCGTGACACCATCCTGGCCACCTTTGGCCCGGGCCAGGTCGTGGGCGAAGTGGGGGTGCTGATCGGCGATGCCTACCCGGCCTCAGCCCAGGCCCTCGAGCCCTCGGTGACGGTCAGCCTGCGCCGCGCCGAGTACGTCGACCTGGTGCGCGCCCACCCCGACCTGGCCTGGGCGCTCCTCCAGGAGCTGGGACGTCGCCTGCAAAACGCCCAGGAGGCGATCCGCAGCCTGGCGGTCGAAAAGGTCGAGCGCCGCGTGGCCCGCGTCCTGCTCCGCCTGGCCTCTACCGCCGGCGAGCGCGCCGCCAATGGGGCGGTGCGCATCACCGTCCCCCTCAGCCGCCAGGAGATCGCCGACATGGCCGGCGCCGTCCTCGAAACGGCCATCCGTACCGTGTCCAAGTTCCAGAAGGAAGGGCTGGTCGACACCCGCGAGGGCTACATCGTCATCCTCAACCCGCATCGGCTCGTGGCCATTGCCGAAGAGCTCTAAAACATTTCATCCGTACGCTTCCACCGCCTCCACGAACGCCGCCACGTTGGCCCACGGGATGTCAGGCTCGTCGATGTCATAGGCCGGGCACAGGATCAGCCCGGCGCGGCCCAGCGTCTCGATCCGCTCCCGCACCTCGCGCCGGATCTCCTCAGGTGTTGCAAAGCTAAAGGTCGTTTGCCGGCCGACCGTGCCCCACAGCGCCAGCTTTGGCCCAAATCGGCGGCGGATCTGGATCGCGTCCATGTGTTCCGGCTGGAGCGGATTGATGGCATTGACCCCGATCTCGACCAGGTCGCCGACGATCGGCTCGAAATAGCCGTCGCTGTGGTATAGGACGCGTAGGCCGGGCCGGATCGCCCGCGCCGCCTCGATGATCTCCGCCATGCGCGGCTTGAAAAACCGCCGCCATATCGCCGGGCTGATGATCATCGTCCCCGGCATCCCCACGTCGTCGTCGAGGGCCAGCAGGTCCACGCCGGCCCGGGCTACCGCCTCGGCGTTGCGCCGGGCCAGGCCGGCCAGCCGGTCGAGCAGGAAATCGGCCCAGTCAGGGCGCTCCACCAGGTCCAATAGGAAATTCTCCAGCCCGCGCAGCCGCCACGCCGCCTCGAACAGCTCGCCGCCCAGGTGCGGCAGGTTGCCGCCGGCGGCCATCCCCCGGGCATGCATCTCCCGGACTTGGCGGGCCAGCCCCTTGGCCTGGTAAGGTCTGCTGGTGTCGGGGAAGGGGAAGCGGCGTAGGTCGTCCAACGACCTCGCGCCGGCCAGTGGGCTGCTGTAGGCAGGCGTTTCAGGGCGATAGCCCCACCGTGCATAAGTGGCCACCTGGGCAGGGCTGCCCAGCCGCGTGTCGGGTGCATACGGCTCGGCCAGCCGCTCCAGCGCCTTTTCCTCCGCCGACAGGGGAAACCGGACGAAATTCACGTCCGCCACCGCCTCGTCCCCCTGGTACAGGCCGGCCGGCGCCAGACGCCCGATCTCCACGTGATAAAAGCTCAGCGCCCGCGCCACCCGGTCCGGCTCGCCGCCGTCCAACGCCGTCAGCACCCTGTCACGACCGTTCATCCTTGCCTCCTTGCTGGCATCGCCCAGATTTCTACCGGCTCGCATACCATCCGTGTATCCGTGTCACAATCCGTGTCGTGCTGCCCCAATTCCCTGGTTCCCACGCTCTGCGCGGGAACCCTCCTCGGGCGCTCTGTGTGCTTCCTCCCCAGCTCCTGCTCTACCGCCCGGCGCGGATCATACCTACCCTGCCGCTAGGCGCGGGCAATCCGCGCCCCTCATTCCCACAACCCCTTCACCGCCTCCCATGCCTGCCCCACCACCTGGCGTCCTGTGACCTCCCACCATTGGGGTATCGCCTTGTATATCCCCAACGCCCTGATGAGCGAGCTTTTGAAATAGGTTACGATGCCGGCATAGTTGTTAGTTACCACACACAGGATGATCACCAGCCACACCACGTTGAGCGCCAGGGTTACGATCGTGGAAAAAATCCTCCCCATGGTCTTGACATCTATTTGCCCGTAAAACCCGCGCCTGACTGTAGACAAATAGTGGAAAGCAAGGGTGAAACCGATGAGCAGGTCCATGACATTCCGCAGCGACGTGGATACTACAGGCTTGATCAGCAGCAGTGGGATCGTAAACACGGGGAAATAGTAGGGCGCCAGGACTGCCCAGAACCAAGGCCTGACTGGCCCTGTTAGCCCAACTGTTCCTTCTTCCCTGCTGGTCACCAGCAAGCTCTCGGGCATCTTGAGCAGTAGGGTTGATGCCACAAAGTGCGCCAACTCATGCCTAAGGCTTTCTGCTAATCGGACGGTTTTGCTGTCAAAGCTGACCAAGATGGTGTAGAGCACCGTGCAGGATGCCAGGCCGGCCAGAAACCAGGTTATACTTTGAAGGGTGACATTGGAGCGCACGAACAGGTACGCTTCGCAAGCAAAAGCGTACACGAGCGGAGCAAGTAGAATTAGAACGACAAGTCTGAGCGTTTTGCGCATTGCTCGTGCTGCCGTACCGTGAACGAGCCAGAAATCTACAAACCATTATACCACAGCTATCTGCCGCCTACAAAAGATCAGTCCGCCAGCCGGTAAACATAAAAGCCGGGAGACAACCCCCCGGCTT
>JAFGOG010000151.1 GCA_016926595.1 Anaerolineae bacterium | reverse complement strand
CGCTGGCCGGGCTGCCGCTGGCTTTCCTGGCCGGGTCGGCGGTCCGGCTGGACAGGCGGCTGGGGGAGCTGCCGGCCTGGGCCGGACTGGCGGCGCTGGTTGTCCTGGCCAGCTACCCCTACCTGGCGCCGCGCTTTACACGGGTCGATCCCGGCCTCGAGCCGCCCGGCGTGATCCAGCCGGTGGGGGCCGGCGCGCCCCAAATCCTGCTCCTCGACGCGCAGGCGGCGCCACTCCCTCCGGTCGCCGAGATCACCGCGACCCTGACCGTGACGCTCACCTGGCAGGCGACCGAGCCGGTGATCGACGACTATACCGTCTTTGTTCACCTGCTGGCGCCCGACGGCAGCAAGGTCACTCAACGCGATTCGCGGCCGTGCGACGGCGCCTGCCCAACCGACACCTGGCAGCCGGGCACAATCATTGCCGACCGGCATAGTCTGGACCTGGGGGCCGGCCTGCCGCGCGGCCCCTATCGCCTGGCCATCGGTCTGTATCTGCTCGACAGCGGCGAGCGGGCGGCCATCGTGGGCCGCGACGACGAAACGGTGTTCATCGATGTCCCGTAGGCTCGACCCTTACCTCCTGCTGGTCGTCCTCCTGTCGCTGTTCAGCATCGGCCCGCTGCTGCAGCCGGGCTATTTCTGGGAGGCCCACGACGCGCGCCACAGCGTCTATTTTATCTTTGAGCTGGACCGGAGCATCCAGGACGGCGTGCTCTACCCACGCTGGCAGCCCGATTTCGCCTTTGGCTATGGCTACCCTTTCTTTAACATCTATGGGCCGCTGGCGTCCTACGCCGGCGAGGCCTGGCACCTGCTGGGGTTTGGCTTGGCCGACTCGGTCAAGATCGTGTTCGGGCTGTCGGTCGTCGCCTCTGGCCTGGCGATGTACGGTTTTGTCCGGAAGGCGTTGGGCGAGGGGGGGGACAACGGCGCCGGCCGCCAGGCGGCCCTGGTGGCGGCGGTGGCCTACATGGTTATCCCTTACCGGCTGGTGGACATTTACGTCCGGGCGGCGCTGGCCGAATCGGTCGCCTATGTTTTCGTACCGTTGGTGTTGTGGGCCGCCTGGGCGGCGGTCCGCCGGCCGCGCCTGGCCAATGTGCTGGGACTGGCGCTGGTCTATGGCGCTTTGATGTTCACCAGCCCGCTGGTGACTCTGCTGCTGACCGTAATCCTGTTTTTCTACCTGCTGGCCCTGACCCTGGCCCGGGTCAACGAGGAGCAGCCGTGGCGCCAGATGTCGCGCGAGTCGGCGCTGCCGTGGCTGGGACACGTGGGGCACGTCCTGGCGCCGGTCGCCTTTGGGCTGGCGCTGGGCGTTGGTCTCAGCGCCCTGTTTGCCATCCCGGCCATGACCGAGAACCGCTTTGTCCGCGTCGACCAGTGGTACGGCGGCCGCTACGCCTGGGGCGGCGATTTCGTCGAGCTCTTTCAGCTTTTTTCGCCGGCGTGGGGCACGGGCGTGAGCGTGCCCGGCCCGGACGACCAGGTGAGCTTTCAACTGGGCATCGTGCCGACCGTGCTCGGCCTGTTCAGCCTGGCAGCACTGTGGCGCCAGCGCCGATCTACGCCAGCCGGCGGAAAGGGAGCTGCCCGCCTGGCCGCATTCTTTGTGGCGCTGACGGCTGTGGTCGTATGGCTCATGCTGGCGGCCTCGACACCGTTGTGGAAGGCGCTGCCGCTGGCCCGGCTGGTCCAGTTCCCATGGCGGCTGCTGGCCGTAACGACCGTGTCGATGGCCTTTCTGTGCGGCGTCACGGCACGCGGGCTGCGGTCCGAGCGAGGGCTGGCCCAGGCTGTGCCCACCGGCGACGCGGGTATGGGTGTAACCCTTGTCCTGGTTGCGCTGTTGATCCTGGGCAGCCTGCCCTACATGCAGGCCAAGATGTCGGAACAGCCGGTGTCGATGGTCGGGTTGATGCAGTTCCAGCAATCGTCCGACGAGATGACCGGCTCGACCGCCTGGGTGAGCGAGATCCCCCGCTGGTCGCCGATTGCCGACTTGTACATCGCCGGCGAGCCGCTCACCTCCAAGATCAACTATAAATATCTCTACCGGCAGGCGCAGGCAGGCAAGATCGGGGCCGAAACCTTGGAGCTGCACACCAACCGGGAACGGATCGCCTACTATGCCACGAACCCGGCGTTGATCACTTTTAACACTTTTTACTATCCCGGCTGGCGCGCCTACCTCCTAGATACAGATACGGGCCAGCCCGTTCAGGAGCTGCCGATTGCCATCCGCGGCAAGTTGGGCCTGATCACCGTCCGAGTGCCGGCCGGCGATGGGCAGGTTCTGCTCCGCTTCGAAGACACGCCCATCCGCAAGCTGGGCACGGCCATCAGCTTCGCCAGCCTGGCCCTGGTGCTTGCCCTGGTCGTGGGCCGGTTTGCCTTCAGGCGCCGCCGGTCCGATGCGGGTCATTCCGAGCGAAGCGAAGAATCTCTTCCAGACCACGCCGAGACCCTTCGCTACGCTCAGGGTGACAGATCTGAGCAGAGTGACATCTCTGAAGCAGGTGAATAGGCAAGCCCGATGCGCACCCTGCTCTCCAAGATCCGAAACTCGGATCCCTTTATCTTGGTGGTCGTCGTCTGCTCCCTGGTCGCCGTCCTGCCGCTGGCCGGCCCGAACTATTTTTTCGACGCTCACGATGCGCCCCATAGTGTATTCTTCCTAACCGAGTTTGACGCAGCGCTGCGCGATGGGGTGTGGTATCCCGGCTGGGGCACCGATCATGCGCTGGGCTACGGCTATCCGACCTTCGTGCTGTATTCGCCGCTGGCCTATTACGGCGCCGAGGTGTTCCTCCTGCTGGGCGCCGGCAAGGTGGCAGCCGTCAAGTGGATTTGGGCGCTGGCGACGGTTGGCGCCGGGCTGGCCATGTACGCCTACGCCCGGCGTGTGCTGGGCCGACTTCCCGGGCTGCTGGCGGCCGTTGTGTATGTCTACACGCCCTACCACCTGGCTGACATCTATGTCAGGGCAGCGCTGGCCGAGTATTGCGCCTTTGTGTGGATGCCGCTGACGCTGCTCGCCTTTCACAACCTGGCCGAAAAGGCCACCGCCCGGCGGCTGGCGCTGGCGGGCCTGGCCTACGGCGCGCTGTGGCTGACCCACAACGTCACGGCCATTGTTTTTACGCCGCTGCTGGCGGCCTATGTCCTGTTCCGCCTGCTGGCCGAACACGCCAGGATCGCCCACGGTCTGGGCAAGCTGGTGGGGCGGGCCATGGCCGCCCTGGGCGGGGCGGCGTGGGGAATGGGGATCGCGGCGGCGCTGCTTCTGCCCAACCTGCTGGAGCGACGCTACATTTCCCAGGAACAGTGGGTAGCGGAAGGTTACAGCTATGCCCAGCACTTTGTCTATCCCTTCCAGCTCCTGTCCGGTTTCTGGGGCTACGATCCGGCCCTCCCCGGCCCGGCCGATGGGATGTCGTTTCAGTTGGGCACCGTGCCGGTCATCCTGGGGCTGGCCGCGACCATTTTTGCCTTCCGCAGGGGCCGGCCGACCAAAGACCGGGCGCTGATCCTCTTTTTGGCCGGGGCGACGCTCCTGGTTGTGGCGTTCATGCTCCCCCTGTCGGCGCCGGCGTGGGCTCTGCTGCCGATCGCCTCGCTGATCCAGTTCCCGTGGCGGCTGTTGGCTCTGACGACGGTGACCATGGCCGTCCTGGCCGGCGCGGCGGTCGCCCACGCCCAAGGCGCAAGGCTGAAACCCGAGCTGTCCGGGGGGTATAGGGCACTGTTGATCCTGGTAGTAGTGCTGGCGAGCTTTCCCTACACCCTGCCCGAGTACACGCCGGCGCCTGACATTGCCGAGGGGCCGCTCCTAGCGCTCAAGTTTGATCGCGAATACCCTGACATGGTGGGCATGACCGCCTGGGCTCAGGAGCAGCCATCTGACTCGCCGCTGGTGGAGCAGTACCTGGCCGGCGGCCCGTTGGTGACGGCTGAGGCGCTGGCCGCTGGCGCTGAAGTGGAGATGATCCGCGCCAGCGGCGCTTCGGACGAGCTGTGGGTCCGGTCTGAAAGAGGGACGGCACTCCGCTTTTATACCTACTATTTCCCCGGTTGGCGTGTATACATCGACGGCGAGCGCCTGCCCGATGCGAAACTGCGGCCCGAAACAGCCTATGGGCTGCTGACCGTGGACGTGCCGGCTGGAGAGCACCACGTTCTACTGCGGTGGGGTGATACGCCGGTACGGGTGGCGGGCAAAGCTCTGACCGTGATCTGCCTGTTGTTGGCGTTGGCGCTGATAGCTATCAGCTCACGGTGGCCGATTTCGAGGCTGACCGCTGGCCGCCGACCGCTTGCATAGGGGTCGAAATCTGGTATAATAAGTGCAGCTCGTCTGCGAGTGGAGTATAAAGAGATAATGGAATCCAAGCCCCAGAGGCATTGTCCTCACTGCGGGACGCCGGTGGCACAGCGGGCTGAGAACTGCCTAATGTGCGGGGCTGTGCTAAAGGAACAGAAAAAGAGGAACGTGCGGCTGCCTACCGGCGATTTGATGCTGCCGCTGTTGTTGGTATTGGCCGTTGCCGTCGTCTGGGTATGGAGACCGTGGCAGATCCGCCAGCCCCAGGCCATGGCGGGCGTCCCAGCGACCGACACACCCAACCCCTCACCCACTCCAACCGCCGCTTATACTGTGGCGCCTACGGCCACGCCGCTCGCTTCACCGACGCCGTCGCCAACGCCTACTCTGCCGCCCAACCAAACGGTTCACGTCGTCAAATCGGGCGAAGTGATCACCAATATTGCCAAGCAATACGGCACGACCGCCAAGGCCATACTCACAGCCAACAGTCTGAAGGAAAACACGATCATCAAGCCCGGGCAGCAATTGATCATCCCCCTACCTGTAGCCGACATCCCGACCCCAACTCCGACGATTGTGCCATCGCCCACGCCGGTTATTTATGTCGTCAAGGCTAACGACACGCTGGGCGAGATTGCTACTAGATTCAACACGACTACCGCAGCGTTGATGAAGGCCAACGGCATCACCGACGCGACCACCATTTACGCCGGCGCCCGGCTCGTCATCGTGCAGCCCGGAGCTGTACCGACGGACACACCGGTCCCAGCCAAGGCCTACGAAGTGCGGGCTAACGACACGCTATTCGATATCGCCGTCAAGTTTGGGGTGACCGTCGAAGACCTGAAAAAGACTAACGGGCTGAAGAATAACCTGATCAACGTTGGCCAGCAGCTTACCATCCCGACCAAAACGGGCGAGGCCGCAGCTGCGCCCACCGCAACGCCGGAAGCATCCCAAACGTCCGCGCCAGCGTTGGGCACGGCCCCAGACCTGACCGGAGCACTGGCCTTCACTCAGCCGCTGACCGCCCCATCCATTCTGCAGACGCCTGTCGCAACATGGACCCCCACCCCAGGACCTGACAATCGGCCGGTTGAGCTGTTGGCTCCCGCCGACGAAGCGACCTTTGAAGGGCCTGGCGCCGTCATTCTGCTTAACTGGGCCTCGATGGGCATCCTGGACGAGGACGAATGGTACGTGGTGCGCCTGCGGTGGACAGATTCGGAGGAAGAGCAACCACTGTTTTTCTGGACCAAGGTTACCTCCTGGCGGATGCCGGCCAACCTGTACGTCAGTGGCCTGGACCAGCCGCAGCGCTGGCGGTGGCGGGTACTGGTCGTGCGCCGGACCGGCGTGGCTGAGGACGGGACGTGGATCGGCGAAGAGTTCCGTCCGGCCAGCAACGCCCGGGTCTTTTACTGGAAATGACCTCTTTGCAATAGCGGTTTCAGTCACCTTTTATACAGACTCACAGCGGGGAGGGGAGATGAGCACGGGCAAGATCATTGGCTACATCGCGGCAGGGATCCTGATATTCTTTGGCGTCCTGTTTCTGTGGGCCGCTTTCAGCAACACCGGCAATCCCGGCGGCCGGCTGCTGGTGGGCGGGTTGTCGGTGCTGATCGGGTTGGGGATCGTCGTGGCCGTACGGCTGCGCGAACCCAAACCGAAGCAGGAGATCACCATCCGGCAGCAGATCGACCTGGCCGGCGATATGGAGATGGAAACGCTCAAGTGCCGCAACTGCGGCTCGCAACTCGACAAGAATGCCATCAGCACGGCGCAAGGGGCTATCGTGGTCTCATGCCCCTACTGCGGCACAACCTACCAACTGACTGAAGAGCCCAAGTGGTAAGCAAGGAGGAAGCTATGGCCAGACGACGAGCCAACGCAGCGTGGGCACTGACTTTTCTCGCCATGCTGGGCCTGGTCCTGCTGGCGCCGACGGCCATCGCCCAGGACCTCAGCTTTACTCTGGACGAGAACCGCGTCAACCTCTACCTCGAACGCGATGGCACCGTGCTGATCGTTTACGACATGACCTTCACCTGCGATCCCGGCGCGGATCCGATCACCGACGTGGACATTGGCATACCGAACGACAGCTATAGCCTGGCCGATGCCCGGGCATCGATAGATGGAACGCCGCTGACCAACATCACAGAATCACCGTACGTGAATCCGGGGATAGCGGTAGGGATGGGCAGCCATGCCATCCGACCAGGCCAGACAGGCACGCTCCACTTTGAGGTACCGGTGCGCAACATGTTCTACCAGGACAGCGAAGATGCAGAGTATGCCAGCATCGAGTTTGCGCCCAACTATTTCGGCAGCGAGTTCGTTCACGGCACAACCCGCCTGGAGGTGACCTTTCACTTTCCGCCGGGCGTAACCGCCGAAGAACCGCGCTATCACAAACAGCAATTCTCCTTCGCCGGCTTTGACGATGCGGAGCGGGTCTTTTATACGTGGATAAACGACAGCGCCAGCGGCAGCCAAGAGTACAAATTCGGGGCCTCTTTTCCTAAAAAGTACCTGGTGGAGGGGGTGGTTCAAAAGCCACCGGCCTTTAACATCAACCTGGGCGCGCTGTGCGCCAGCCCTTTTCTCTGGTTCGTGGTGATCGGCGGCGGCATGGCCGGGCTGTCCTTCCTGGGCAGCACGAGTCAGAAACGGCGCAAAATGCAGTACCTGCCACCCTCTCTCAGCGTGGAGGGAACCGGCATCAAGCGAGGGCTGACCGCCGTCGAAGCGGCCATCCTGCTCGAAGCGCCCCTGAACAAGGTGCTGACCATGATCCTGTTTTCGCTGATCAAGAAGGGTCAGATCACCGTCGAGTCACAGAAGCCGCTGAAGGTGCAGGTCACCAACGCCCCCTTGGGCGACACCCAACTGCGCGAGTATGAAAAGGGCTTTCTCGACGCCGTCGAGCCGGATGGAACACTCAGGGAAAAAGATCTACGGGAGATGATGATCAACCTGATCGGCGATGTGAATAAAAAGATGACCGGCTTTGGCCGCAGTGAGTCGGCGGCCTATTACAAAGACATTGGCGCCCGCGCCTGGCAACAGGTCGAGGCCGCCGATACGCCAGAGGTGCTCGGGGCGCGGTGGGGCGAAGGCTTGGAGTGGACGATGCTGGATAAGGATTGGGACGATCATACCCGCCGCGTCTTTCACGACCGCCCGGTGGTGCTGCCGAACTGGTGGTGGGGCTACCGACCATGGGTCAGCAGTGGTACGCCCTCCAGACCGAGCATGCCCTCGCCATCCAGCCCTGGTCAGCCGGTGACCCTGCCCACCCTTCCCGGCGCCGACTTTGCCAACACCGTGGTCACCGGCATCGAAAACGCCGCCAACACGGTGGTCAGCAGCGTCGAGGGGTTTGCCGGAGGGGTGACGGCCAAGACCAACCCGCCGCCCGTGACGTCCAGCTCCAGCCGGAGCGGCGGCGGTGGGCGTAGCTGCGCTTGCGCCTGCGCCTGCGCCGGATGCGCCTGCGCCTGCGCTGGCGGTGGAAGGTAGGGACCATGAGCCTTACGAAACAGATCAGGAAATGGTTTGAGCCTTACCGACCGCTGGCGCCAGGCCTGTATCACTACCAGACGCCGCCCAACGCGCCGCAGCAGTTCCGGCTGCACCTCCGGGTGGAGGGCGACGGGCGCGGCGTGCTGCTGATCAACGCCGCCAAGGTCCTCCATCTCAACCAGACGGCGACCGAATATGCCAAGCTGATCGTCGAAGAAAGGCCAGCCGAGGAAGCGATCCGCGAGATCGCCCGGCGTTACAAGGTCAAGCGGGAGACGGTCCTCACCGATTTCGAGCAGTTGCAAGATACGATTTTGACCATTGCCCGAGCGGGTGAGGAGGTCTGCCCGGTCACCTACCTGGACGTGGAACAGATCGAGCCGATGAGCGTCGAGCTGTCGGCGCCGTACCGCATGGACCTGGCCCTCACCTACCGCTGCCAAAACGACTGCCCACACTGTTACGTTGGCCGGCCCCGCGATTTTCCGGAGATGTCGACCGAGCAGTGGAAGCGGGTCATAGACCGCTGTTGGGAATTGGGCATCCCGCACATCACCTTCACCGGCGGCGAGCCGACGCTGTGGCCCGACCTGGTCGAGCTGGTGCGCTATGCCGAGCAGGTGGGCCTGGTTACGGGCCTGCAGACCAATGGCCGCCGGTTGGGCGACCGGGCTTACCTGGATCAGTTGCTGCAAGCTGGCCTGGACCATATCCAGATCACGCTGGAGAGCCACGACGAGGCGATCCACGATCAGATGGTGGGCTCGGCCGGGGCGTGGCAGGAGACGGTGGCGGGGATCAAGACGGTGGTCGCCGCCGACGTGTACATGATGACCAACACGACGCTGACCACAGCAAATGTGGGGGTGATAGAGGAGACGATCGCCTTTGCTGCGTCGCTGGGCGTGCCTACCTTTGGCTGCAACAGCCTGATCTATTCGGGCGCGGCGGTGGCAGTCGGCAGCGGCATTGCCGAAGCCGACCTGGGGCCGATCCTGGAACGGGTCAAGGCCACGACCGAGGAACACCGGATGCGCCTGATCTGGTACACGCCGACCCAGTATTGTGAGTTCGACCCGATCGGCGCTGAGCTGGGCATCAAGGGCTGCACGGCGGCGAGGTATAACATGGCCGTCGAGCCCAACGGCGATGTGATCCCCTGTCAAAGCTACTATGTCGCGCTGGGCAACATTCTGAGCGATCCGTGGGATGCGATCTGGAATCACGAGCTGGCCCGCTATCTGCGGAACCGGGATTTTGCGATGGAAAAATGTCACAACTGCCCTGATTTCAGCCTGTGCGGCGGCGGCTGCCCGCTGTACCTACAGAGATCCCAGACTTGACCCAGGGCGCGCGGCGCCCTACTTGACATTTTCTGCCATCTACGCTATAATAGCATTTGTCCGGGCGACGTGGCAGGGTTTCAACAAGAGTTGTTGATCTAGGCCGCCGGGAACTCGACAACCTGGCGGCCTTTTGTAAGGGGAAAACCCCATATCGGAGGAGGAGAATCTAGTCCGCATGTCTAACTTTCAAGATCGGGTATTGGAATGCGCCGATTGTCACGGCAACTTTGTCTTCACCGCTGGCGAGCAGGCGTTCTACCAGGAGCGAGGCTTCTCGGAGCCGCGACGCTGCCCTTCCTGCCGTGCTGCCCGGCGATCCAACCGCTCGGGTGGAGACCGATACGGCGACAGCCGGTCCGGTTCCGACAGAACCTACAGCGCTTCGGGCGGAGGGGAGTACCGGAACCGGACAGAGCGCCCACCACGGCAGATGTACGATGCCATCTGCGCCGACTGCGGCCAGCCCACCCAGGTCCCCTTCAAGCCTCGCGAAGACCGCCCCGTTTATTGTAAGGACTGCTACGAAATACGACAAAATCGCTAACCCTGACACTCACTGACAACAGGTGCTGATCCGGGTCATGCACCCGTTATCCGCTGCACGTGGCCCAGGCCGAGATATGCGACCAGGGCTACGGTAGCCCACGCTGCTGCCAGACCAAAGGTAGTTGCGTAGCCGTACTGCTGCGCCGCCACGCCCAGTCCAAACGCGCCGACTCCAACCCCGGCATCAAAGCAGGTGTAAAGCAGGCCAATCGCTGTGCCTCGATCCTCGGCCGACACGGCGTCGACGACGGCAGCATCCAGCCCGCCCCGGACCAGGCCCCAGCTTGAGCCAAAAGCAGCACCTGCGGCCAGCAGGGTCGCGTCGCTGCGCGCCACGGCCAGCCAGGCTGTAGCCAGTGCGGCGACGGCCAGGCCCGGAGCGGCGACGGCCAGGCGCCCGATCCGATCGGACAGCCAGCCAGCCAACACTTGGGCGAGCATCAGCGCAGCGGCAAAGGCCGAGAAGTAGGCGCCTGCCGCCGTCAGGCCGCGTTCTGCCGCCAGCGGCGCCATGAAGCTGAGAGTCGCGCCATAGGCCACCGCCAGCCCAGTGCTGGCCAGCGCTGCCACCCACACAGGCCGCAACCGCAGCACAACTCCCAAGCGGACGCCGGTTGAGTCTGGCCGGTCTGGCTTGGGCTCGGCGATGGGCAGGATCAACAGCACGCCCACCGCTGCCGTCCCAGCAGCAGCCAGAAAGTGAGGGACGTAGCCCCACTGCGCCAGGACCATAGCCCCCAACGCCGGCATGAAGAATAGGCCCAGGTTGCTGGTGAGCCCGGCCAGGCCTATCGTCTCACCGCGCTGCGCGGGCGGCGCCAGATCGGCGACAAAGGCTGTGTAGGCTGTGGTAAAGGCGGCAATCCCGATCCCGTGGACGATGCGGATGGCCATGAACGGCCGCACCGAGCCAGCAAGCGCATAACAGACTGGCGCCAGGGCAAAGAGGGCCGCTCCGGCCAGCAGCAGTGGTTTGCGCCCCCAACGGTCG
>JAFGOG010000150.1 GCA_016926595.1 Anaerolineae bacterium | reverse complement strand
TCCCGCCGGCCCCTTTCCGAAACCATGCCTGGCTCCTTTGCAGCAGCCGGGCCGGCTGCTGCAAAGGAGCCAGGGAAAGGCCTCTTCCTGCCCGGCGAACGACGAGGGTTGCACCTGCCGCCGGCCGTCGGACAGGCAACGCAGGCTGTTCGCGCCGCCTACCGGCGCTTTTTCCCGGCGGTGCCTGCCGGCCAACGCCTGCGCCTCCACCCGCTGACCTTTGCTGCCGTGGCCCTCTTTGGTCTGAGCCTGACCCACCACCGCACGATTGTTCTGTTGGCAGCGCCACTGGTTATATTCACCCTGCTCACCGAGCGGCGCGTCTTGAGCCGGGCCGCCCTGCTGGGACCGGATCACCCCAGCCAGCCCAGGTGGCGCCAGATCGTAGGGCGGCCGGCAGTGCTCCTGGCCCTGTGCCTGCTCGCGCCACTGCTTTTGTACCTCTACCTGCCGCTGCGCGGGCACGTCGGCTCACTGGATGGCACTTATGTCAATACCTGGAGCGGATTCTGGCACTGGGTGCTCGCCGGCGACTATGGAGCATTCCTCGGCGACAATCCACTGGCCCGCGACCTCGACGCCTCATTCTATGGCAGCCTCTTCTGGCAGCAATTTGGGCCTGTGGGTCTGGCCTTTGCCGTGGTAGGCGTACTCGACCTAGCTTTGAGGAAGCATATGAGAGCATTGGCCCTCAGCGGACTGTCGTTCGCCGCTTATGTCGCCTTTGCCGTCCTATATCGCGTGCCCGACGTCGAGGTCTTTATCATCCCGGCCTTCCTGCTGGCTGCCGTGTGGATCGGCCTTGGACTGGATTGGGCTGCAAACCTAGCGCGGCCGCGCGGACCGAGCCTTGGCCTGCGCCGGCTGATGGCGACCGGCCGCCTGCTCCTCTTCCTGGCCGCCGCTGTCCAGCCGCTGGCCATCGCCGCCGGCAGCTACTCAGAACTCGACCGCAGCCGGGACTGGATCGTGCACGACTATGGAGACACTGTGCTGGAACTGCTGCCCGATAACAGCACCGTGGTGGGCCTGCTGGGCGAGATGACCCTCCTGCGCTACATCCAAGTCCAGGAGCTACGCCGGGACATAAAGACCGTTGTCGCCGACGCCGAGGCCGCCCGCCGAGAGAAAGTTGAGGGAGCCTTGGCCCAAGGACGGACCGTTTACCTCACGCGGCCGTTGCCCGGCCTGGAGGCAGACTATTCTTTGAGCGCCGTAATCGGTCTGATCGATGTAGCCGGCAATGTCGAGACCCTAGTCCGTGTAGCCCGGCCTGCATCAGAGATGCCCGCCATGCCCTTCCCGGTCGAGGTAAGGCCAGTCGAGGGGTTGCGGTTGCTTGGCTACGGCGTCAAGGAGCGCCGAGCCCACGATCGAGCCTGGGCGGAGCTCGCCCTCTGGTGGCGCACACCTAGAGGATTGGGCCAGCGGTTCAAAATCTCGGCGCGCCTGGTGAACGCCGACGGCGTCACCGTGGCCGCCGTCGACGCCGAGCCGGTGGCCAACACCTATCCCACTACCGCCTGGCGCCCTGGCGAGATAGTGACCGACGTCTACGACATCCCCCTGCCTGCCGGCCTCCCACCGGGCGACTATGCCCCCACACTCGTCGTCTACGACCCCGCCACTACCCTGGAGCTGGGTCGCACTGAGCTGGCAGCCTTGCCCCTGAACGGCAACCCGACCCGTCCATCCCGCAAGGTGTTGGAAACGAGCCTGGGCCGGGTCGTCAACGCCTTCTTTGGCGATGTCGAGCTGCTGGGATTCACGCCGCCAGGCCCCCAGACCGAGGCCCGCCCCGGCGATGCCCTGCCGTTGACCCTGCTGTGGCAGGCACAGCGCAGGCCGAAGGGCGACCTGCGTCTGCTTTTCTGGCTTGAAGGTGACAAGACCTACCCCGTAGGCGAGGAGCCGTTGGGCGGCCGCTTTGCGGCCGCGCAGTGGCCCGGCCAACAGATCGTGGTACGCCAGTGGCCCATCCTGACCATACCCCAGGGCATCCACGCCGGAACCTACGAGCTCAAAATGCGGGTACTGCGCGACGGCCAACCCGTCCCCTGGGGCCGCTGGCTGAGCCCCCTCGGCAGCGACCTGTACCTGGGGCCGATCCAAATCAAGTAACACCCAGGGGAGGATAAAGTGACAGAGCACGGCTTGAGGGAGCGCCCGGTAAAGGGGGCGAATCCAATCATCCTCCGCATTTTGCAAAATCAAAGCATATATAGTACAATGCAAACTGCTCCGAGACTGCTGCCCGGCGCTTGACCAAGGTTGCCAATTGCTGGAACTATTGCTCGCTCTTTGGCGTCTTGTTTACATATCCCGGTGAGCCCGGACAAGCTCCGCTGCATGCACGAGCGCGCGTGAGAATTGTTGGTTGGAACTGTTTTGAAACCGATTTGACTCCAAATCGAATATATGCTATTATATCATTGCTGGTAGGATGGTAGCAGTTTTCTCCGCGGTTAGCTGCCCTTTACGTTTAAGCCAATGGGTCGCCTGGCGCGTGCCCTTGTGTCCTTTGTGTCTAAACCATGATGGCCAACATGCCAGGCAGCCCGCCATAGCCTCGGCACTTTCCAATACAAGGAAAGGCCGCCAGGCTAACATCCCTTTTGTGGAGCATAGAAGTGAATATTGTTGAGCTTGAGACCAAAACTTTAAGTGAGCTGCAGGAGATGGCCCGCCAGTTCGACCTGTCCGGCTACAGCCGGCTGAAGAAGCATGACTTGGCGATGCGCTTGCTGCAAGCCCAGGCCGAAAAAGATGGCTACCTGTTCGGCGGCGGCATCCTGGACATCGTATCGGATGGCATCGGTTTCCTCCGTTCAGGCGATCTACTGCCCAGCCCAGACGACATCTATGTTTCCCAATCCCAGATCCGCCGCTTTGGCCTGCGGATCGGGGATACGGTGACCGGCCAGATCCGGGCACCCAAGGAGAACGAAAAGTACTATGGGCTGTTGAAGGTAGAGGCTGTCAACACCGTGGACCCGGAGCAAGCCAAAACGCGACCCTGGTTCGATCAATTGACGCCCATCTTTCCTCGCGAACAGATGCGCCTGGAGACGGAAACCCACCCCCTGTCCACCCGCCTGCTGGACATGCTGGCTCCGATCGGACGAGGCCAGCGCGGCCTGGTCGTATCGCCGCCCAAGGCCGGCAAGACCACCATCCTCAAGGAGATTGCCAACGGGCTGACCTCTAACTATCACGATCTGCACATGATGGTCGTCCTCATCGGCGAACGTCCTGAGGAGGTGACGGACATGGCCCGCTCGGTCGAGGCCGAGGTAACAGCCGCCACCTTTGACGAACCGGTTCAACACCACGTGCGCGTGGCCGAGATGGCCCTCGAGCGCGCCAAGCGGTTGGTGGAGCTTGGGCAGGATGTGGTCATTCTGGCCGACTCGATCACCCGTTTGGCCAGGGCCTACAACCTGGTGGTGCCGCCGAGCGGGCGAACCCTGTCCGGCGGTATCGACCCGGCAGCCCTCTACCCGCCCAAGCGATTCTTTGGCGCAGCGCGCAAAGTGGAAGAAGGCGGCAGCCTGACGATCATCGCCACCTGCCTGGTAGACACCGGCAGCCGCATGGACGACGTGATCTACGAGGAGTTCAAGGGCACCGGCAACATGGAGATGCACCTGAACCGCAAGCTGGCAGAGCGTCGCCTCTTCCCGGCCATCGACATCGAACGCACCAGCACGCGGCGTGAAGAGCTAATGCTCAGCAGAGAGGTACTGTCCCGGGTGTGGACCCTGCGGCGCATGATCGACGCCTTGGGCGGCGGAGCCGACGCCGTCGAACCGGTACTGGAACGCCTGGGTAGAACCCGCAGCAACGCCGAATTCCTGGCAACCCTGAACCGCGACGCATCCTAGCCGGCCATCTTGAATTATGTCGCCTGGCACCGGCGTGCACAGGCCAGATTGGCCTATCCGCTCAACGCAGCCCTCCTTGCCGCGCGATTTGTCCGCTCGCTACGTCCATGCTATAATTGCCGTGGCCGCAAAAGGTATGGCGGCGAAAACTAGATGGAGCGAGGTATGACTGAACTCCCACTTCAAGAGCGCGAACCGGCGTCGATCGAGGATGGACGCAGCGCACACCGGTTCGTAGCTCTGTGGGGCGGCCAGGTAGCAGGCAAGATCCGAGCTGTGCCCAGAGACAGGGTAGCGCAACAGGCAGCGAGCATCTGGCAATATTGCAGATCACTGACAAGCCAACTGCGGCCCGCTTTCAGCCGTTGGCTGGGAGCCAACGGAGAAGCCAGCCATCCGGTCAACCGTTATGCTCTGCACATGGTGGTGATCCTGATGGCTTTTGGCGTCGTGACGGTCAGCCGGGTCAGACTGCCCGAAATCAACGTGCAGTTACCGGCGCCTACGTCGGCGCCTGAATCCGAATCCGAGAGCACCACGACCGTGAGCAGCCGAGGCTCATATCGCCCTGTCCGCAATACCACCCTCCTGTTTCAGGCGCCTGTTCCCCACACCATCGTCCCAGAGCGGGAAAGGGTCGGGATCATAACCTACACTGTCCAGGCTAACGATACGCTGTGGGGTATCGGCGAGGCTTTTGGCCTCCAAGTAGAAACGATCGCCTGGGCCAACCCGGAGGTCGAAGCAGATCCTGACCTGTTGAGTGTAGGCCAGCTTCTCAACATCCTACCGGTCGACGGCATCTACTACACCGTCAAGGCCGGTGACACCGTCGAAAAACTGGCCAAGACCTACAAAACAACCGTAGAAAAGATTACTGGCTTGGAGTTAAACGGGCTGGTTCCGCCCTATACTTTGACCGTTGGCCAAAAGCTGATCCTCGTCGATGGCACCAAACCGGCCCCGAAACCACGCACGCCCTACTATGTCCTACAGATAGTAGGCACCCCGCCCAAGGGCGCGCCGGTCGGGTCTGGCCGTTTCATGTGGCCTGTGGTTGGTTACTGGATACGGGGCTTTACCAGCTACCACTATGGGATCGACATTGCCAACCGCACCGGCACGCCGATCTATGCCGCCGACGATGGCTATGTGGCGCTGGCCGGTCAGGATACGTGGGGTTATGGCTTGCAGGTGGTCCTCGACCACGGCAACGGCTACAAAACGCGCTACGCCCACCTGAGCAAGATCCTGGTCAAGGGCGGCCAGATCGTGAAACGAGGAGAAAAGATCGCGCTGATGGGTAACACAGGCCGCAGCACCGGGCCGCACCTCCATTTCGAGATCATCAAGAACGGCGTGCGGGTGGATCCCGTCCTCTACCTACCGCGATAACTAAAGAGCCCGGTTTCGCAAGCGAAACCGGGCTCTTTTGTTGGCAGCGGGTTACACCCAGCCCCTCAGCTTCATCGCCTCGGCCACACGGGCGACCGACACGATATAGGCACCCATCCGGTTGTTCACGCCATACTTCTTGGCCGTCTGGTGCACGGCGTGGAAAGCGGCCGTCATCTTTTTGTCCAGCCGCACCCGGACCTCGTCAATATCCCAGTAATAGTCATAGGCGTTCTGCACCTGCTCAAAGTAGGACACTGTCACACCACCGGCGTTGCACAAAAAGTCGGGGATGACATAGACGCCATTCTTGAACAGGATTTCGTCCGCTTCGGGCGTGGTGGGACCGTTGGCCAGCTCGGCCAGGATCTTGGCCTTGACGTTGCCGGCATTCTCTTTTGTGATCTGGTTCTCCAGGGCAGCCGGAATCAGAATGTCCACATCCAGCTCCAGCAACGCTTCGTTGGTGACCTTGGTGCACGCGTCGCAGCATTTGTAGGTGGCGACCGTGCCCTTGTCGTTCTTCCAGGCCAGCGTAGCATCATAGTCCAGGCCGTCGGCGCAGTAGACTCCACCCTTGGAGTCGGACACGGCGACAACCTTGGAGCCGAACATGGAGGCCATCAACTGGTGGGCGAACTGACCGGCATTGCCATAACCCTGCACCGCCACAGTCGCGTTTTTCAGGTCGACGCCCAACAGCTTGGCCGCCTCGCGGATGGTGAACATGCCGCCGCGAGCCGTCGCGTCGCCCCGGCCTGCCGAACCACCCAACGGCAGCGGCTTGCCGGTGATCACGCCCGGCACGTTGTAGCCGCGCATAATGCTGTACTCGTCCATCATCCAAGCCATGATCTGTGGCGTAGTGTAGACGTCGGGCGCGGGCACGTCGGTCTCTTCGCCAATAAAGTGGCCGACGGCACGGATGTAGGCCCGGCTGAGCCGCTCGAGCTCAGACACTGACAGCTCCTTGGGGTTGCAGATGATGCCGCCTTTGCCGCCGCCCAGCGGGATGTCTACTACGGCCGTTTTCCAGGTCATCCACGCTGCCAAGGCGCGGACGGTGTCGATCGTTTCGGTGGGAAAGAAACGGATGCCGCCCTTCGTCGGACCTCGGGCGTCGTTGTACTGGACGCGAAAACCGTGAAAGACCTTGGTGGTGCCGTCGTCCATCCGGACGGGCAAGGTCACGTGCAGCTCGCGCAGTGGCCAGCGCAGCAGCTCGTGAACAGAGGGGTCCAGGTCCATGATCTTGGCCGCTTCGTCCAACTGGGCCTGGGCGATTTTGAAGGGGTTCAACTCACTCATGTGCTTTCTCTCCTCATTGAACTGAATTTGATTTTCTGACCAACCTCGTGCGGGCTCTTGCGAGGCCAGAATCTAGCGGAAATCGGGCAAACAAAAAATATACCCGAAATCTACCTCGTCGTATACTTGGGTATATCTCGCAAAAGCAACCTGCCAAGCTTGCCGGTTACGGGTGCGATTATAGCACAGGTGCCGGCCCTATGCAAATCAAGCACGCCTCATGAAAGCTTTACAAGAAGTCACTGCCCAGCCTATCCTGGAGTAGGGTGGTTGCCAGGTGGGGATTGGCCTTGCCCTGGGTAGCTTTCATCACCTCGCCCACAAACCAGCGCAAGAGCGCGCCCTTGCCACCCCGGTATTGCGCCGCCAGGTCGGGATGGGCGGCGATGACCTGGTCCACCACGCCGGCCAAGGCTTCCTGTTCGGCGATCTGAGCCAGACCGTGCGCGGCGACGATTTCGGCCGGGGGCCGGCCTGTGGTCAGCATCTCGTCGAGCACCGCCCGGCCGCTGCTGGCTGTGATCGTGTTCTGCTCTACCAGCAGCAGCAGATCGACGAACGCCGGCGGTTCTGCCCGGACATCGGCGATCTCGGCATTGTTGGACCTGAGCCAGCGGAACAGGTCGCCGATGAGCCAGTGGGCTATCGTCCTGGCAGACACCCCCCTCTCCCTGCCAGCCACGACCGCTGCGTCGAAATAGTCGGCCACTGCCTGGTCCACGGCTACAAGTCCGGCGTCGGCCCAAGGCAGGCCATGCTCACGGACAAGGCGATCTTGGCGGGCATCGGGCAGCTCGGGCAGTGTCTCCCGGATCTCCTGCACCCAGGCTGTGGAGATGCGCAGAGGCGGCAGATCGGGCTCGGGGAAGTAGCGGTAATCCTCCGACTCTTCCTTGACGCGCTGCTCCACCGTCCGTCCACTCTGCTCGTTCCAGCCCATTGTCACCTGGCGCACCCGGCCGCCGCCGTCCAGCACGCCGGCCTGGCGGGCGATCTCGTACTCGAGAGCCAGCTTGACCGACCGGAAGGAGTTCAGATTCTTGATCTCCACCTTGACGCCCAACATGTCGCTGCCCACCGGCCGCAGCGAGACGTTCGCTTCGCAGCGCATGGCGCCCTTTTCCATGTCGCCGGTCGAGACACCCAACGCGCGCAGGATCGCCCGCAGTTTGACCAGGTACTGCCGCGCCTCCTCAGGAGTGCGGATGTCGGGCTCGGTGACGATTTCGATCAACGGCAGGCCAGAGCGGTTGAAATCCACCAGGCTGTGGTCGCCGGCGTGGAACAACTTGCCCGTATCCTCCTCCAGGTGGACCCGCCGGATGGCGATCCGGCGGGCCGGGTCGTCCGGCCCGCCCACGCCAAGCCAGCCGTGCCGGCACAGGGGAAAGTCGTACATGCTGATCTGGTACGACTTGGGCAGGTCCGGGTAGAAATAGTTCTTGCGCGAAAAGACGGCCGTCTCGGCGATCTCGCAGTTCAGAGCCAGCCCGACCTTGACCGTCGCCTCCACCGCCTTGCGGTTGATGACCGGCAGGGCGCCGGGCATGCCCAAACAGACGGGACAAACGTGCGTGTTCGGCTCGGCCCCAAAGACGCGGGCGTCACACCCACAGAAGATCTTGGATCTGGTCGAGAGCTGGGCATGGACCTCCATGCCGATGATCGCTTCGTACATAGCCTCATTATACCACAGGCCCCAAGGGTTTAGGAAAACCCCTGGGGTCTGGTTGTCGTTTCGACGCCTTTCTGGTATACTGGGGCCGGTGCAGCTCATGAAAATGGCGCTCGTCCATGATTGGCTCAACCAAATAGGCGGGGCCGAGGCCGTGCTAGAGGCGCTGGTGGAGCTCTTTCCTGCCGCCCCTGTCTACACCTCGATCTACTCGCCGGAAGCCATGCCTGCGGCTTACCGCCGCTGGGAGATCCATACCACCTGGATGAACCGGCTGCCGGCCATCCACCGCCGCCACCAGCCCTACCTGCCGCTCTACCCGCTGGCCTTTGGCGGGCTGACTCTGCGCGGCTATGACCTGGTCATCTCTAACAAGAGCGCCTTCTGCCTCGGGGTTCGCACCCCGCCCGAAACCCGCCACCTGTGCTACTGCCTGACCCCGACCCGCTTTGTCTGGGATTACGACGCCTATGTCGAGAGAGAGCAGATTGGCCGCCCGGCCCGCCTGATGACCCGCCTCCTGCTCGGCTGGCTGCAGCGCTGGGAGCGGGCAGCCGCACAACGAGTCACCGCCTTTGCCGCCATCTCAACCGAGATACAGGGCCGCATCCAGCGCTTCTACGGCCGCGATTCGGCGGTGATCCACCCGCCGGTCAGCACCCGCCGCTTCCACCGCGGGCCGGCCGGCTCGCACGACGATTATTTTCTCATCGTCTCCCGCCTGATCCCCTATAAGCGGATCGACCTGGCCGTGCAGGCCTTTTCAGAGCTGGGACTTGCGCTGTGGGTCGCCGGCGACGGGCGCGACCGGGCGCGGCTGGAAGCCCTGTCCGGGCCTAGCGTGCGTTTTCTTGGGCGAGTGCCTGACGAGGCGCTGCCCGAGCTGTACGCCCGCTGCCGGGCCTATATCCTGCCCGGCCTGGAAGATTTCGCCATCGCCCCGGTGGAAGCGATGGCCGCCGGCCGGCCAGCAATCGCCTACGCCCGGGGCGGCGCCCTGGATACGGTGGTGGATGGCGTGACCGGGACTTTTTTCTCCGAGCCAACCGCCGCATCGCTGGCCGAGGCCGTCCGGCGCTTTGACGACCTTGACTTTGACACGGCGGCCATCCGGGCGCATGCACAGCAATTTGACGCGAGCGTGTTCAAGGAAAAGATCGGCGCTTGGGTCACACAAATCGGGAGCGAGCTGTGACAGGCGCCCCAACCATGAGGTGAGAAGATGGAGCTACGACAGTATTGGCGCATCATCTGGCGGCGTTGGTGGCTGATCGCCGCTCTGCTGGCCGTCGTCCTGATCGTGAGCCTGGTGACCTACCGGTCACCGGCGCCGGTCTACCAGGCAACCATGCGCTTTGCCATCGGCATCGAAGGGGAAGAAGCCGTCAGCGCGGTCTCGGGCGAGGGCCGGTCCGATACCTGGCTGGCTTCCGAATACCTGGCCGACGACCTGTCCGAAGTGCTCAAGGGCGGCGACATGGCCGCCAGGGTCAGCGAGCGCGTCGGATTCGTCGTGCCTGCAGGAACGATCTGGGCCGGTCGCGAGCACCGCATCATGACGGTAAGCATTACCTGGGGCGATCCTGATCAGGCCCAAAAGATCGCCGAGGCAATCGGCGCGATCGTCCAGGATGCCGGCGCAGACTATTTTCCCCAACTGGCCGGCGCGCCGGCCAGGGCCGTGCTGATCGACGGCCCAGGCATTGGCCAGGTGGGCCGCAGTCTGAAGGACAAGCTGGACCTGCCGATCCGGCTGCTCGTGGCGTTGGTGGCCGGCGTGGCCCTTGCTTTTCTGTGGGACTATATGGACGCCACCGTCCGCGACCGCGCCGAACTCGAGTCGCTGAACCTCAACGTGCTGGGGGAGATCCCCCGCCAGGGCCTCTTCCGGCGTACGCGCCAAGGCCGGCAATGACTTGATTTTTGATTTTGGATTCTGGGATTTCCGTGCTACAATGCCTGGGACTGTAAACCGATCCGATCGGGGAGGTGCTAGTGGAGTTTCGTGAGTATTGGAATATCGCCAAGAAGCGCGGCTGGATCATCCTGCTGGTCGCCGTCGTGGCCGCCGTGGCCGCGTTCGGCGTCAGCAAGGTCATGCCCGGGATCTACCGGGCCAGCATCCAGCTCAGCGTCAATCCGGCGCGGGCCGACTGGGGCCTGAGCCAGGCCACCAAAGAGCTCCTGCGCAGCTATGTGCTCAACATCACCAGCCACACCATGACCCAGAAAGCGATCGACCGCGCCCAGCTCGACATGAGCACCTACGATTTCCTGGCCAATCTCGACGTCAGCGCCGATTCCTCCAATCTGAGCATCACCATCCAGGCCGAGAGCCGCGACCCGGAAGAAGCCCGGCAGATGGCCCAGACGCTGGCCGACGTATTCGTCGAGGAGCGCCGGCAATGGAACAGCGAGCAGGACAAGAGCGACCGCATCGAAGTCGGAAAGGTGGACGACATCCGCGACGTGCCCCTGGCCTCGCCCAAGGTCAAGTTCAACGTACTGGCCGGCGCGGTCTTTGGGGCGATCATCGGCGGCGTCATTGTCTTCTTTCTCGAATGGCTGCAATCCGACGTCCTGCGCACGATCGGCGACGTGGAAAAGGCGGTCGGCATTTCCGTGTTGGGCACCGTTCCCACCATCGGTAAGGCCGGCGGCGGGGGGCAGCGCTTTGGATTGCCGGCCTGGGTCAATTCGGGCCTGCTGCTGGTCTTTATGATCGGGTTGGTGATCGGGGCCGGCCTCGGGGCACTGATCATGGGCCTGTTGTAGACGGCATGTGAACGACGAATGACCCCCAAAATGACTGACGAGGAACTGGTGTCATGAGCGACAAACTGAACGAACTGATCACGATTGCCGAGTCGCGCTCGCCCATCAGCGAGGCGTATCGCACCCTGCGGACAAACCTCGACTTTGCCGGCCTGGATCGCGCCCTGAAGACCCTGGTCATCACCTCGGCCGGGGTGAGCGAGGGCAAGTCGACGACCCTGGCCAACCTGGCCGTCGTCTCGGCCCAAACAGGGCGCCGGGTCATCCTGGTCGATGCCGATCTACGGCGCCCCATGCTGCACCAGGTTTTTGGCCTGCCCAACGACGCCGGCCTGACGACGATGATGATGGACGACGCGGCCCTGGCCTCGCCGCCCCTGGTCAAGACAGCCGTGGATGGGCTGTCGGTCCTGACCAGCGGCCCGCTGCCCCCCAACCCGGCGGAGGTGATGGGCTCGCGGCGAATGGAGGAGATCATCGCCGTCCTGGCCGAGCGGGCCGACCAGGTCCTGTTCGACACCCCGCCCGTCGTGGCCGTCACCGACGCCGCCGTGCTGGCCACCAAGGTGGACGGCGTAGTGCTGGTGGTCAGCGCCGGCCACACCCGCCGCGAACACGCCCGCACCGCCGTCCAGCGCCTGCAGCAGATCAACGCCCGCATCGTCGGCGCAGTGCTGACCAACGTGCAGGTGGATACCGGGTTGAAGGGGTACTATTAGCCCGAACCCATTCATCCTGCCTCAGCCTATCCTCCCGCAGGTTTGTCCCCTAGAGGGGATCTCTGTAAACTTGCAGAAGGGTAGGCTGTTTCCTTATTTGTCTGTAGAGCCAAGCGGTGATATAATAGACCCCCACAGAGGGAAATCAGAGCATGTCACACCGCGAGCGCCTATACCAAACCGAGGCGATCGTCCTCAGGCGGACCGATTTCGGCGAAGCAGATCGCCTGCTCACCGTGTTCACGCCTGAACGGGGCAAGCTGCGGCTCATCGCCAAGGGCGCTCGCAAGCCGGCCAGCCGCAAGAGCGGCCACGTCGAGCTGTTCAGCTACGGCCGCTACCTGGTCGCCGTCGGGCACGAGCTGGACATTATCACCCAGGCCGAGACGATCGAGCCGTTCCTGCCGCTGCACGAAGACCTGCTGCGCGCCACTTACGCCTACTATGTCGCCGAGCTGACCGACGCGTTCACCCCCGAACAGGACGAGAACCGGCCCCTGTTTGCCCTGCTCAAAGAGGCCCTTGGCTGGCTGGCAGCCGCCGACGACCTGCCCCTCGTGGCCCGCTACTACGAGATCCACCTGCTGGGCCTGGCCGGCTACCAGCCGCAGCTCTTTGCCTGCGGGGCCTGCAAGAAGGCGCTGGAGCCGGAGACCAACTATTTCAGCCCGGCCCAGGGGACGGTTTTTTGCGGCCGGTGCGGCCGCGAGCCGAATGGTTCCATTCGCGACGCCGTCGAGCTATCGGCCACCGCCCTCAAGGTGCTCCGTTTCCTGCAAACCCGCGACTGGGACACCTGCCGGCTGCTGCGGCTGAATCCCGGCACGCAGGCCGAGGTCGAGCGGCTGAACTACCGCTACATCACCCATCACCTGGAGCGCAAGGTCAAGTCGGTCGATTTTATCGAGCGCCTGCGCCGCCAGACGGAGGCGAACTGACGATGCACATCCGCGAATACCAAACCTGGCTCCAAGGCTACGACACCGAGCGGGGCTGGGACAAGATTACGCCTGCCCACTCCTTTCTACACCTGGTCGAAGAGATGGGCGAGATCGCCCGCGAAGTGCAGTACTTTGAGGGCTATCGCGACGCTCGAGACGCCGGCGACCTGCGCGCCAAACTGGCCGAGGAGCTGGCCGACGCCGCCACTTTTCTGTTCAAGCTGGCCTACCTGTGCGGTGTCGACCTGGAGGACGCCCTGCGGGGCAACATGGTCAAAGCCGAGAACCGCTTTAGCGTCGAGTTTGGCCGGGCCGACACCGAGCGGTACCTGGCCCGGCAGGCTGAAATACTAACCCATATCCAGAACAAGGAACAGAACGAATAGGGAAACTATGACCAGACCTCTATCCTTCCAAAAAGTCGTGATGCGCCTGGACCGCTACTGGGCCGACTATGGCTGCCTGGTGTGGCAGCCGTACAGTGAAAAGATGGGCGCCGGCACGGGCAATCCGGCCACCACCCTGCGCGTCTTGGGACCCGAGCCGTGGAACGTGGCCTACGTCGAGCCCTCCTACCGGCCCGCCGACGGACGCTATGCCGAAAATCCAAATCGCATGCAGCTATTCACCCAATACCAGGTCATCCTCAAGCCCGACCCCGGCAATCCCCAAGAGCTCTACCTGGGCAGCCTCGAAGCGCTGGGCATCGACATGCGCGAGCACGACGTGCGCTTTGTGGAGGATAACTGGGAGAGCCCGGCCCTGGGCGCCTGGGGTCTGGGCTGGGAGGTCTGGCTCGACGGCCAGGAGATCAGCCAGTACACCTATTTCCAGCAGTCCGGCGGGCTGACCCTAGACCCTGTCGCCGTGGAGCTGACCTACGGCCTAGAGCGGATCGTCATGTATCTCCAGGGCGTCCGTTCGGTCTGGGATATCGACTGGGACGGCGTGCACACCTACCGCGACATCTATATGCGCTCCGAGATCGAGCAGTGCACCTACAACTTTGAGCTGGCCGACGTGGAGCGCCTCAGCCAGATGTACAGCCTGTACGAAGCCGAGGCCAAGGCCGGCATGGCCCGCGGCCTGGTCATCCCGGCCTATGACTATATCCTGCGCTGTTCCCACACCTTTGACATCCTTGACGCCCGCGGCGCCATCGGCGTCACCGAACGCGCCTCCTACTTTGGCCGGATGCGCGATCTGACTCGCCAGGTAGCCCGGCTGTACGTCGAGCAGCGCAAAGAGATGGGCTTCCCGTTTGTCAAGCCCACAGACCGTAGGGGCGCGGTCTCCGCGCCCTCCCCCGCGCCCTCCCCTGCGCCCTCCTCCGCACCTTCAACCTTCCTCCTCGAGATCGGCACCGAAGAGCTGCCGGTGACCGACCTAAACTTGGCCCTAGAGCAGCTCCAGGCACTGGTCCCCGAGGCGCTGGCCGCCAACCGGCTGAGTTTCGAATCGGTGCGAGCGATCGGCACGCCGCGCCGGCAGGCCGTTCTGGTGTACCGGCTTGCGCCGCGCCAGCCAGATCGCACCGTCGAGGTGCAGGGTCCTCCCGCACAAGTCGCGTTTGACGCCGAGGGCAACCTGACCCGCGCCGGGCAGGGCTTTGCCCAGAAGCAGGGTGTGCCCGTCGAGGCGCTGCGGGTGGCGACCGACGGGAACAAATCGTACTTGGTGGCCACCAAGACCGAGCCGGGGCGGCTCGCCGGTGACCTCCTGGCCGAAGAGCTGCCCAGGCTGCTCGCCGGGATGCGCTTCCCCAAGACGATGCGCTGGAACGAGGCCAACGTCTCCTTCCCCCGCCCGCTGCGCTGGCTGGCGGCCCTGCTCGGTGATCAGGTCGTCCCCTTTGCTTACGCCGGCGTAAGCAGCGGCCGGACGACGCGTGGACTGCGGCCACTTGGCTCGCCGGAGATCAAGCTGGCGAGCGCTGACGACTATCTGGCAGTGATGGCCGATCACCGGATCGTCGTCGACGTGGCCGAGCGCCGCGAGCAGATTAGCGCCCAGGCTGAAGCGCTGGCCGCCTCGGCCGGTGGACGCATCCTCGCCGATCCTGACCTCATGGACGAGGTCACCAACATGGTCGAGCGGCCCACCGCCGTGCTGGGCAGCTTTGAGCCGGAATACCTGGACCTGCCGCACGAAGTGCTGGTCACCGCCATGAAAAAGCACCAGCGCTATTTCCCGGTTACCGGCGCAGCAGGCAGCGACCTGCTGCCTCACTTTGTCGCCGTGCGCAACGGCGACGACCAGAGCCTGGATGTGGTGCGCCAGGGCTACGAAGACGTGCTGCGCGCCCGCTTTGCCGACGCCAAGTTCTTCTACGACCAGGACACGGCCCGGCCGCTGGACAACTTCCTGCCGCGCCTGGACACCCTCACCTTCCAGGAAAAGCTGGGCTCGATGCTGGACAAGAGCAAGCGCCTGGAAAGGCTGACGCCGCCGATGAGCCGGACGCTGGGGTTGAGCGAGGCCGAGCAGGCCGTCACCCAACGCGCCGCGCACCTGTCCAAGGCCGACCTGGCCACCCAGCTCGTGGTCGAGTTCACCAGCCTCCAGGGGTTCATGGGCCGTCATTATGCCCGGCTGGCCGGCGAGGATGAGGCGGTGGCCACGGCCATCTTTGAGCACTATCTGCCGCGCTTTGCCGGCGACGCGCTGCCCGAGACACGACCCGGCCTGGCCTTGGGCCTGGCCAACCGTCTCGACAGCTTGGTGGGTCTCTTTGCCGTAGGGCTGGCCCCCAGCAGCTCGTCCGATCCCTACCACTTGCGCCGCGACGCCCTGAGCATAGTCCAGATCCTGACTGCCCACAAAATCTCGCTACCGCTGCGACCGCTGCTGGCCGAGGCAGCGGCGATCATGCCGGTCCCGGCTGCCGGCGAGGTCGTAGAAAAGGTCGTGGACTTTGTTGGGGAGCGTCTGAGGGTCTGGCTGCGGGAAAAAGGGCTTCGCTACGACGTCGTGGATGCTGTCCTGGCCGAGCGGGCCGGCAACCCGTACAACGCCTACCGCACCGCAGGCCAACTGGCTGCCTGGGTGGCGCGCGACGACTGGATGGACCTGCTCAACGCCTACGGCCGCTGTATCCGCATCGTGCGCGACCAGACGCAGCAGTTCGCCTTCCAGCCCGGCCTCGACCCCGAGCCGGCGACGGCGGCTCTGTGGGATGCCTTCCAGGCCGCCTGCGCTCAGATCACCCCGGAAAGCGATGTGGACCGGCTGTTGATCGCCCTGTGGCCCATGATCCCGGTCATTGACCGGTTTTTCGATGATGTGCTGGTCATGCACGAGGATCGGGCGCTGCGTGAAAATCGACTCGGCCTGTTGCAGGCTATCTGGAGGCTCAGCCGGGGCATCGTCGATCTGTCTCGCCTGGAGGGCTTTTAGGCGCGGAGATGAACCCGATTTTCATGCGTTGTCGTACTCACATCGGCCTGCTAACTTGCTGCCTGCTGCTGGCGGTATGCTGCTTACTGGTCACCGCCTGCGACCTGCCCCAGAGCACGCTGCCGACGAGCGAGCCCGAAGCAAGCATGACAGACCTGTCCACCGCGGAACCGCCGCCGACTGCCGCCTTGCCACCGACCATGACGACGATCGTTTTCTGGGAGCCCTACCCACTCGACCGGCCTGAGGGCCAATTGCTCTTTGAAATGGCGCGCGACTTTGAAACGGCAACGCCCGGCGTCCGGGTAGAGGTCGCAGCCAAGAGCGGCGTCCTGGGCGTCTACGAGGCGATCCTGCTTCAGCTCCAGGAGGGCGGAGAGCTGCCCGACCTCGCGGTGGCTTTTCCCAGCTCGATCGCCGAGCTGGCGGCGCAGGGCCTGGTCGCGCCGCTCGACGGGTATGTCAACGATCCCGAGCTGGGGCTAAGCGACGCCGACCTGGCCGACATCTACTCCAGCGCGCTGGAGGCCGGCCGGTTTCCAGCCCTCGGCGGGCAGCTTCTGGCCTTTCCATTCGCTCACAACGCCATCGGCATGTGGGTCAACGATTCGCTGCTGGCCCAGGCAGGCTGGAAACAGCCGCCGGCCACCTGGGCCGAGTTCGAGCAGGCCTGCTTTGACGTGTGGGCCCAGACCGGGGTTCGCTGCCTTGCTTTCGTAGAGAGCGTGTCGGTGTTCGACGCCTGGCTGTACAGCCGCGGCGGCCAGCAACTGAGCGACGACGGGACGCGAGCGACCTTCAACAGCTCGGCCGGCGTAGAGAGCCTGGCCCTACTCCGCCGGCTGATGGACGCAGGACTGGCGTGGCGGCCCGAGGAGACCTATGGGGACTATGTGGCCTTTACCAACGGCCAGACTATTTTTGCCTTCTCCTCCACCGGCAACAATCTACTGTACGCTACAGCCTATGACCAGGCAGTGCAGAGCGGGATACCTGCATTCGATTGGCACCAGGCGATGATCCCCCAAGCCGACCCCAGCCATCCGGCGACCGTTCTTTACGGTCCCAGTTTTTTCATCCTGAGCGGCGATCCGGAGCGACAACAGGCCGCATGGCAACTGCTCCGGTGGCTCACGTCCACTCCGCAGGCAGCCCGCTGGGCAGACAAGCTGGCAGCGATGCCGGTCCGCGCCTCGGCGCTGACAGTTATGACCGACACGCTGGCAGCCTACCCTTTCATCCGGCAACAGACCCAGGAGATCCTGCCCTATGCCCGGCCGGAACCGGCGGTGGTGGCCGAATTCCAGGTACGGGAGATCCTGTACGAAGCGATTATATCGGTGACGCTGGGCTATACCAACCCCCAGGCGGCGCTGGATCTTGCGGCCTGGCAGGTGAACG
>JAFGOG010000149.1 GCA_016926595.1 Anaerolineae bacterium | reverse complement strand
TTCATGATGGAGTACACCAAAGACGGCTCCACCGCCAGCATCACCATCACCACCGACAGCGAGTCGGGCAAGACCTCAGTGCTCATCACCGTCCAAGAACCCGAATAGCCGCGGCATCCCAAGAGGTCCTGGAGGTTCTCGAAACCTCCAGGACCCTTTTCTTTGGCTTGGCGGCTCTTCTATTTGACCACGTCCCTTTGTTTGGGTATAATATCCTCCTGCTCCTGAGCGGGACGGCGACGAGGCCAGGCCGCCGCGGTCTGGTTCCTCGTGCTCTCACCGTCCAGGTGAGAGTGCTCATTATAGGGCGCACACAATACCGGCAGAGAGGAAGTGAACGATGAAGGTTCTAGTCACCAACAAAGATCTGTGCATCGCCTGCTACCTGTGCGAGGAGGTCTGCTCCCACGCCTGGTTCAAACAGGTGGATCGTGCCAAATCGTCGATCCGCATCACCAGCTTGGGCAACGCCGAGGTCAGCATGGCCGTCTGCTCCCAATGCGGTGAGTGCATCGACGTCTGCCCTACCGGGGCCATCTCCCGCGACAAGGCAGGCGTTGTCCGCATCGACAAGAAGCTGTGTGTCGGCTGCCTGTCGTGCGTTGGTTTTTGCCCGACATTAACAATGTACTACCACGAGGACCAGGTCGAGCCGTTCAAATGCATCTCCTGCGGCATCTGCGCCAAAGAGTGCCCGACTGGCGCCCTGAGCATCGAAACCGTCGAGGATGCGCCCCTGACGGTCACCGAAAGGCAGAGGTAAACCATGCCAGCACCCCAAATCACCCCGCAGCGGATCGAGGCCCTACAAGCAGGCCACCAGGTCCTGGCCGAGTTCCATTACGAGCCGCGCCCTGTTGACAAGGGCTACGCCGGCCAAACCTTATTCGTCAACGTCTCGAACAACACCATCGCCGCCAAGCCGGTCGACGACCGGATGAAGCGTACTTTCACCGGCGGCCGTGGCTTTGACCTATGGCTGTTGTGGAATGCCGTCACCGGCAAAACCCGGTGGGACAGCCCTGAAAACGAGGTCGTCATCTCTGCCGGTCCCATCGGCGGCACCACCCAGTACCCTGGCACCGGCAAGTCGATTGCCGCTGCCATCTCGCCCCTCACCGGTACGGTGGTCGACAGCAACGTCGGCGGCTACTTTGGCCCGCTGCTCAAGTTCGCCGGATTTGACGCCATCGAAATCCAGGGCATCGCCGACCGCGAAGTGATCGTCTTTATCGACGGCAATGCCGGCCTGGTCCAGATCATGACCGCGCCCGAAGAATCGGTCAATACGTACGAGCTGGCGGAAGAGATGGTCGCGCTGTTCGGCAAGACGCCCGAAGAAAAGCGCGGCGTGTCGTCGGTCACGTCAGGCGTTGGCGCCGAGCACTCTCTCATCGGCTGCCTAAACCTCAGCTTCTACGACATCCGCCGCCAGGTAGCACGCGTGAAGCAGGCCGGGCGCGGCGGCATCGGTACTGTGCTGCGCCGCAAAAAGATCAAGGCAGTGGTAGTCAAGTGGGTCGGCCTCAAGGGCGACAGCCTCCACCCCAACGACCTGCCAACCATGCAGCAGGTGGGCGCCAAGATGCACCGCGAGATCTATGAGCGCGACCCGATCATGTTCACCATGCGCTACGACGGCACCAATCACTTGACCAAGATCATGAACGACTACGACATCCTGCCAGTGCACAACTTTCAGTACGGCGCCCACCCCGAAGCGGTCAAGATCTTCTCGCCCGAGTTTGTCAAGTTCTTCAGCTTGGGCATCCCCGACGGCTGCTGGTACGGCTGCACCCTGGCCTGCGCCAAGTGCGCAGAAAACTTTGAGATCTACACCGGGCCGCACAAGGGCGAGAGGGTGACGGTCGACGGGCCTGAATACGAGACGGTAGCCGGCATCGGCGCCAACTGTGGCATCTGGGACCCCCATGCCGTGCTGGAGGCCAATTTCTACTGCGACACCTACGGCATCGACACCATCTCCTTCGGCACCGCCCTCGCCTTTGCCATGGAGTGTTACGAGGCTGGCATCTTGAACAAACAGACCACCGGTGGCCTGGATCTGAGCTTTGGCAACGCCGACGCCATGCTCGAGGTCTTGCACCAGATCGGTCGCGGCGAAGGCTTTGGCCTGACCTTGGGCCAGGGCATCCGCCGCATGAAGCAGATCTTTGTCGAGCGGTACGGCACCGATCCCCAGTTCCTACAGGACATCGGCATGGAATGCAAGGGGCTGGAATACAGCGAGTACGTGACCAAAGAATCGCTGGCCCAGCAGGGCGGCTATGGCCTGGCCAACAAAGGACCACAGCACGACGAAGCGTGGCTGATCTTCATGGACGCCGTCAACAACCAGATCCCCACATTCGAGGACAAGGCCGAGGCGCTCCACTACTTTCCCATGTGGCGCACCTGGTTCGGCCTCAACGGGCTGTGCAAGCTACCTTGGAACGACGTCGAGCCGGCCGCCAACCGGGTTGATTACAAAGGCATAGAGGCCGCCAAGGTACCCGAGCATGTCCAAAATTATGTCGATCTCTTCCGCGCCATCACCGGCCGTACCGACGTCCAGACCGGCGAGGATCTGGTCGCCATGTCCGAAACAGTCTACAATTTCCAGCGGCTGTTCAACCTAAAGATGGGTTATGGCACCCGGGAGCACGATGCTATCCCTTACCGTTCCGTGGGCCCGGTGACCAACGAGGAGTATGAAAGCCGCGCCGAGCGGTACGACAAGCAGCTCCGCGAGCTGATTGGCGTCGACCCGACCAAGATGACCACCGACGAAAAGAGGCTGGCGCTGCGCCGGTACCGCGAGGAACAGTACGAAAAGCTGATTGATGCCGTCTACAAGCGGCGCGGTTGGAACGAGCGGGGCATCCCAACCTTACAGAAGGTGCAGGAGCTCGGCATCGACTATCCTGACATAGTTGAGCTGATCAAAACTCATGGAGGCTAATGGTTCGGGTTAACGACCGATGGGACATTCCCTGGCACGAGGGCATGACGATCGGCGATGTCCTGGCTGCCTGCAACTTTACCCACCACTATGTCGCCGTGTCGATAAATGGCAGGCTGGTGCCGTCTGTGCCGCAAGCTTCTGGCGGCCCCGCGCGGCACACCGCTCAGCCAATAGCTGACGGTGATCAGATCCAGGTCATCCACATCATCGGCGGCGGCTGACCGGGAATAGTCACAGTTCTTCCCCTGTCCGTCGCCCATGCAGGGCCACGATCTCTGCCGCCGACTCTTCAATCGACTTGTTGGTCACGTCCAACACCGGCCAGCGCTCGCGGCGCACAATCAGCGCAGCCCAGTCCAGTTCGCACTGGATATGCTCTGCCCGGGCATAATCGAGAGGCACTCCCCTGGCCAGCCGGTTGACGCGGCTCTGGCGCAGCTCGGCCAGGCGAAGGGGTTGGATCGTCACGGCGATGATCCGGTTCCGGTCTACCACGGATAGCGCTGGCGGCGGGTCCAGGTCCTTGATGATCGGCACGTTCGCCACTTTCCAGCCGCGGTAGGCCAGAAAGATACTGAGCGGTGTCTTGCCCGTGCGCGACACGCCGACGATCACTAGGTCAGCCTGGGGCAGATCGTCCGGGTTGCGGCCATCGTCGTGGCGGACCGTATAATCGATCGCCTCCAGGCGCTGCAAATAGCTCTGGTCGATCTGGCGGAGCAGTCCTGGCCGGGCCAGGGGGGCCAACTCCAGACTTTCCGACAGGCGGGCCAGCAGCGGCCCCATCAGGTCTATGGTCACTACGTGCCGGCGTCGCCCTTCATCGAGCATCATCTGGCGCAGTTCAGGCACAACCATCGTATAAACAATCGTCCCCCCGGTGCCAGCCACCCGCTTCACAATCTGCCTGACCTCGTCGGCCTCATCGATGCCAGCTACCTGCTCCACTGTCACCTCAGCCCCGCCGAACTGGGTCAGCGCCGCATCGACTACCCGCCTTCCGGTGGCGCCGGTCGCGTCAGACACGATATAGACCACGTGCTTGTGCGAGTGGCTCTGCGACAACCCACTACCCCCCCTTGAGACCCTCTATCGCCAACGTGGCCGCGCCTATCAGCGAAACGTCGTCGCCCAATGCTGGCGGAACGATGGGGCAATCCCTCCAATAGACTTCCTTGATCCTCTGCCGTATTGTCACTCTCATCGGCGCAAACAACAGATCGCCCGCCTTGGTCAAGCCACCGCCAATGACGATCACGCCCGGGCCGAACAGGTACATCAGGTTGACAATGCCGACGCCCAGGTACACGCCCGCCTTGCGCCACAAGTCCACTGCCACAGGATCGCCGTCTTCGGCTGCTTCATGAATGATCTTGGCGCTGACCCGCTCCAGGTCGCTGCCCACCAAGTCGGCGATGCGAGTCCGGATGCCGGCTGCAACTATCTCGCGCGCCTGCCGGGCCAGCGCTGTGCCCGAAGCCATCGTCTCCAGGCAACCGATGTTGCCGCAGTTGCACACCGGGCCATGGGCCTCCACCGTCATGTGGCCCACCTCAGCGCCCAAACCACGCCGCCCGATGATCAGGCGGTTGTCGCTGATGACCCCACCGCCGATTCCGGTACTAACCGTGATATAGATCATGTCGGTGTACCCCTTGCCGGCGCCGTGCCTCTGCTCGGCCAACGCTGCCAGGTTAGCGTCGTTCCCCATCAAGACGGGACGATCTAGGGCCTGGCTCAGCCGCTCGCCGAGGGGGACATCCTTCCAGCCCGGCAGGTTCGGCGCCCACAAGATCACACCCTGCCACGGATCCAGTGGGCCTGGCGCCGACACCCCAATAGCTTTGACGCGATCCCAGCCGACCTCATCGCCCACCGCACGGACGCCGGTCACTATTCGGTTTAGCACCGCCTCCATGCCCTCGGCCGCTTTCGTCGGCTCGGCATGACGAACAACCATGTGGCGGCCGCCGCTGTACGCGGCCACCCGCAACTGAGTCCCCCCCAGATCGACGGCAATTACCAGATCTTCCATGATCAGACTCCCGGTCAAGATGCCTCATTATACCACTTTTCGCCCAATTTGTCACCATTAGCACTCGATGATATAATCGCCGCATGACAGCAACAGGGAGGAATGCATGGCCGAGGTAAAACTCGCCGTCATTGGCGGATCGGGAATATACGACATGGAAGGCCTGACCAATGTAGAGGAACGACGCGTCGCCACCCCCTTTGGCGATCCGTCAGACAGCCTGGTCATCGGCACGCTGGCCGGCACGCGGATCGCCTTTCTACCCCGCCATGGACGCGGCCACCGGCTGACGCCCACTGAGGTTCCCTACCGGGCCAACATCTGGGCGCTCAAGAGCCTGGGAGTCGAACGGATCGTCTCCATCAGTGCCTGCGGCAGCATGAAAGAAAAGTACGCCCCGCGCCATATCGTCATCCCCGATCAGATCTACGACAACACCAAAAAGCGCGACCTGTCCTTCTTTGGCGACGGCCTGGTGGCCCACATCAGCTTTGCCGAGCCCTTCTGCCAACACCTGCGCCAAGCGCTGTACCAGGCCGTCCAGCAGGCAGGCGGCACCGTCCACATGGACGGTACCTTTGTCACCATCGAGGGACCCCGCTTTAGCACTCAGGCAGAGAGCCGCATCTACCGCTCTTGGGGGGTTGACATCATCGGCATGACCGCCGTGCCCGAGGCTCAGCTCGCCCGCGAGGCCGAGATCTGCTACGCTACCATGGCTCATATCACCGATTATGACGTGTGGCACGACACCGAGGAAGCTGTCAACGTCCAGATGCTGATCGACAACCTGATGGCCAACGCCGCCCTGACCAAGCGGGCAATCGCCAAGCTGGTGCCGCTCCTGACCGACGAGCGCCCCTGCGACTGCGGCCAAACCCTCGCCACGGCCATCATCACCAGTCGTGACCTGATCCCGCCGGCCAAGATCGAGCAGCTCCGCCCTATCGTAGGCAAATACCTGGGCTAAACCACCATCCTCCCGCGGCTTGGGAAACCTGAACCAGGCTCCTTTGGGGGGTGGGAGGATGATCACTCGACATATCCTCCCGCAGGTTAAGGACCTACGGGAGTGAAATACTACAGCGTCACATATTCATCCCGGACCAGCCCGGCCTTGTCCACAGTCAACAGGTCGAGGATCTCTGAGATCATCTCTGCCTTTTGCAGCGCATCCTGCTTGCTCCAGGTGCGGGCCTTGATCTCTAAATAGACCTCGTCCGACGGGGGTTGGGTCAAGCGGTCGATGTTTACCGCAAACTCGACCCCCTTGTACTTGACGTGCCACCTGCGCCGGATCTTGTCCACACGCTTTTCGGACTGGGGCTGGAAATACTCGCGATAGAAGCGCAGACTGCGGTCGGCGCTGGCCGTAAACCGCGACCTGGACAGCACAATCGAATCGGAATATTCACGCTCCACCGTCGGGCCGCGCAGCGTCAGGTTGTAGATCGGCTTGACCTCAAGGTCTCGGTCCAACAGATAATCCTCGCGGTAGCGGATGACCCCCTGCTGCGGATCATCGAACAGAAAATAGGTATCGTACTGCTTGCGCCCGCTCGGCTTGATGACCATGACCTGGGGGCAGGTCAACAACCTAGCCACCAGCGCCTCTTCGCCCAGAGGGGCCACACGAACCTTGACCTGCACCTCGTACGTCTCGCCCCACTGCAGAGCGCCCAACGCCACCAGCTTGTCGAGCAGGCTCTGCTCGCGGCGAGCCAGGAATGCCCCTACCTGACCGGCGATCCGCTGCGCCTCGAGGCGCACCTGCGCCTCGTCAATGGTCAACAGCCGCCGTTCGCGCATCACCCACCGACCGCCGATCAACACGTGCTGCACGTCCTCGCTTTTGGCCGCGTAAACCAACTGCGAATAGATATTGTCACGCGACAGATCGACAAAATGGGGCGCGTTGTGGACGCAGTCGAGCGCCACGACTGCTATATCGGCCTGTTTGCCCACCTCCAGCGAGCCGGTGATCTGATCCAGCCCCAACACCCGCGCCCCGCCGATAGTGGCCAGCTCAAAGGCCTTCCGGGCCGGCATTGCCGTCGGATCCAGGCGAATCCCCTTGGGCAACAGCGCCGCCAGGTGCATCTCCTCGAACATATCCTGATCGTTATTGCTGGCCTGACCATCAGTGCCGATGCTGACCTCAGCTCCCGCCTCCAGCAGGGCCACCACGTCGGCCACTCCGCTGGCCAGCTTCAGGTTGCTGGTCGGGCAGTGAGCCGCGCCCACCCCACGCGCAGCCATGATCGCCCGTTCCCCAGCAGTGACGTGGACACAGTGGGCAGCCACCACCCGCTGCCCCAATATGCCCAACCTATCCAGCACCTCGATCGAAGATGTCCCATACAAGGCGTGCGCCTCGTCGGCGCCGCTGGCCGTCTCGGCGATGTGGATCAGCAGCGGCACGCCATACTCGGCGGCCAACCGCGCCGACTCCTGGAGCAGTTCAGGCGTGGTCGTCTCGGGTGAATGGGGACCAACCGCCGGGGTGACCAGGGGATGGTCCCGCCAGGTCTCGACAAAGCGACGGCACATGGCCAGGCTCTCATCATAACTCTCGGCATCGGGAGTGGGCCACTTCATAATCGTCTCGGCGCACACCGCTCGCATCCCCGCCTCAGCCGCTGCCTCGGCAACCACGTGCTCGTAATAGTACATGTCGGCAAAGCAGGTGACGCCGGAACGGATCATCTCCGCGCACGACAGCAACGTCCCCCACCGGCAGAACTCGGGGCCAACAAACTCGCGCTCCACCGGCAGCATATAGCCAAACAGCCACACGTCGAGCCGCAGGTCATCGGCCAGCCCGCGCAGCAGGCTCATCGGCACGTGGCTATGGGCATTGATCAGACCGGGTAGAATAGCCATCCCCCGGCAATCGACTATCTCGGGCGCCTGCCATTCGGCGGTGATCGCCTCAGTCGCTCCAACGTCGACGATCCGGCCGCCCTTAATAGCAATTGCGCCTTGGGGGATGATCTCTCCCAAGGCATTCACCGTGACCACCAGGCCATCAGTGAGCAGGATGTCGGCTGCCTTCACCGCTCGCCCTCTTCGTCCCAATCATCCTGCCAGTCGTCCTCCTCCTTCCAGTCGCCCTCCTCCTCGTCCTCATCCTCATCCTCGTCTTCGTCCAGCAGATCCCCGTCCGACTCTTCTACCCAGACGAACGGTTCCTCCTCTTCCTCAGGCGGGAGGTCTGAGATATCTTCGAAGGTCAGGCACCCGGCATCCGGATCGTATTCGATCTCTTCTGAACCACAGACGCCATCCTCATAATAGACGCACTCGGATGCTCTGCAGATGATGCGTGTCATCTTCTATCCACTCCCACATCATGTAAATAGAGTTTTTCAAGCAGATCAACGACGCCGGCGGCGTCGTCCAGTGCGAATAACGGCACTGGCATCTCCACCTCCAGGGGGTAATCGGCCATAATTCCCACCAGCTCTTCAGCCTGGCACAACAACTCGGTGCCGCGCTCCTTGCGCGTCACCTCGATCTTGGGCTTGTCGCCCCGCTTATAGCCTTCGGTCAGAACGATCTCCACATCGCCCATCAACCGGATGATCTCGTCCAGAGCCATCTCTTCGTCCAGCCGGTGGATCAGCGCTATCTTGCGCGGTCCCGACACAACCACCACGTCGCTGCCCGCCTCGGCGTGGCGCCATGAATCCTTGCCCGGCTTGTCCATATCAAAACCGTGGGTGTCATGCTTGACCGTGCCCACCCGGCGCCCGCGCCGTTTCAGCTCGCGGATCACCAGCTCCAGCGCCGTTGTCTTGCCCACACCCGACTTGCCGACGAACGACACAACCGGCACACCCCCCTCTTGCTTCAAACACCCACCCCCTCGGGCCAGTCGAGCATCTGCACCGTCACCTCGCTTCCGGCTGGCAGGTAATCGACCCCTTCCGGCACCACCGCCAGTCCATTGGCCCTGGCCATCGACGTCAGGATCCCCGAACCCTGCTCGCCGGTGGTTCGGGCATGATAGCGCCCCTCACGATGGGTGACGATCACCCGGGTATAGGTGCGCCGCCCGCTGGTGGTGAGCGGATCGTCCGTGATCGCCCGTATGGTCGGCTTGGTCAAGTCGGCGTGCCCCAGCATCCTTAGGATCGCGGGCCGGGCAAACTGCTCAAACGACACCATCGCCGACACCGGGTTGCCCGGCAGGCCGATCAGCGGCACGCCGCCCGGCAGCAGTCCAAAAGCCAACGGCTTGCCCGGCCTCATATTCACCTGCCAGAACTGCATCCGCCCCTCAGCGCCCAGCACATCCTTAACCACATCATAGTCGCCCACCGACACACCGCCCGACGTCAGGAACAGGTCGGCACCCTGAGCCAGTCCTTCCCGGATCTTGGCCGTCAGCTCGCCGGCCGTGTCGCGGGCAATCCCCAGTCTGATCGGAACGCCGCCGGTGCGGGTCACCAGCGCCGTGTTGGTATACTCGTTCGAGTTCCGGATCTTGCCCGGCGCTAGCGGCTCGTGCACCTCCAGCAGTTCGTCGCCGGTGGCCAGGATCGCCACCCGCGGCCGGCGATGGACCAGCACCGTTGCCCGGCCCAGCGACGCCAGCACCCCAATCTCCTGGGCGCGGATCACTCGTCCCAAGGCCATCACCTGCTCGCCGCGGCGCAGATCCTCGCCAGCCGGCCGTACATGGTCCCTTGGCTTGGCTGGGATGCGCACCTCGATCTCGGTCGCCGGGACCGCCAGCCTCGCTTCCTTGGACCGGTCGGCGTCGCTCGTATCCTCAAAAGGAACAACCGCATCGGCGCCATCCGGCATCGGCGCCCCGGTCATGATCCGGATCGCCGTCCCCGGCTCCAGCCGCGCCGCAGTGACATACCCCGCCGCCACGCTGCCCCTCACCGTCAGGTGAACCGGCGCCCCGGCCACGTCGGCTACACGGACAGCATAGCCGTCCATGGCCGAATTGTCAAAAGGCGGGATGTCGATGTCAGAGACGATCTCCTCGGCCAGGACTCTGCTCAGCGCCTCCAGAATAGGCACCCGTTCCGGTTCCAACGGCCGGACGTGGCTCAGGATCTCCGCCAGGGCTTCTTCCACACTGATCAAGATACTTGTTACTCCAAAGGGTTTCTTGTGCTACCCGCCCTTATGGGCTGGCCTGTTTGGTGCTAGATTCTACCAAAATACAGCACAGGATGCAAATTGCATCTCGACAAGAACTTCAGGGCGCCGGCCCGGCGCCCGCGCCCTCCCAAGCTGCAGAATGGAAAAGTCTATGATCAACCATACATGCTATGCACTCCCTGCCCAGTGTTGTGCTACAACTATCCACTATCCCCGCCTGGCCTTTACAGCCCCCATCGGCCCATCCACCCCTTTGACACAGCACCCAGACCGTGCGATAATAGCCCTCGTCGCCGGCATGTTAGCCTGATCTGTTCAGTAGTCCATCATCAAAGGAGAAGAGAGGGTGAGCACATTCACCGTCCACGATAACCAGTTCCTTCTCGACGGCAGACCGTTCCGCATCCTGGCCGGCGCCATGCACTATTTCCGCATCCCGCCCGCCTACTGGCGGGATCGCCTGCTCAAGCTGCGCGCCATGGGCCTCAACACCGTCGAGACCTACATCGCCTGGAACCTCCACGAGCCCGAGCCGGGAACATTCCGCTTCGACGCCGGCCTCGACTTGGTGTGCTATCTGGCAATCGCGGCCGAATTGGGCCTGCATGCCATCGTCCGGCCTGGCCCCTACATCTGCTCCGAGTGGGACCTGGGTGGGCTACCGGCCTGGCTGTTGCGCGATCCGACCATGCGCCTGCGCTGCTCGCACCCAGCCTACCTGGAGGCGGTCGACCGCTTCTTCGACGCCCTCCTGCCCCGCCTGGCCCCGCTCCAGGTCACCCACGGCGGGCCCATCCTGGCCATGCAGGTCGAAAACGAGTATGGCAGTTACGGCAACGATCAAGCCTATCTGCGCCACCTGGTCGAGGGCATGCGCGCCCACGGGGTTGACGTACTGCTGTTTACGTCTGACGGCCCACGCGATGAGACCCTTCGAGCCGGGACGCTACCGGGCATCCTAAAGACGGTGAATTTTGCCTCTGGCGTAAAGGCCGCCCTCGGCAAGCTGCGCGAGCACCAGCCTGATGGGCCGCTCATGGTCACCGAGTTCTGGGACGGCTGGTTTGATCATTGGGGCGAGGAGCACCACACCCGGACTCCTGAAGAAACCGCCGCCGCGCTGGACGAGATCCTCCGGGCCAGCGCCTCGGTCAGCCTGTACATGTTCCACGGTGGCACCAATTTCGGCTTTATGAACGGCGCCAACATCGTCGATGGGATCTTTCAGCCCACCGTCACCAGCTACGATTACGACGCCCCGTTGAGTGAGGCCGGCGACACAACGCCCAAATACTGGGCTCTGCGCAACGTGATCGGCCACTATGCGCCCTTGCCCGAGACCAATCTTCCAACCCCCGCTCCCAAGATAGCACTAGGCCCGGTTGACCTATCCGAGTCGGCGACACTGTTCGACGTGCTCGACGGCCTGTCTTCTCCCATCCAGCTTGCTGCCCCGGAGCCGATGGAAACGCTAGGACAGGACTTTGGTTTGATCCTGTATCGCACCCAGGTCTCCGGGCCGTTGGAAGCCACGCTTACCATCCACGGCCTCCACGACCGGGCACAGATCTTCCTCGACCGGCAGCCGGCCGGCGTCCTGGAGCGCACATCCCCGGACGCGAGCCTGTTGCTCACCACCCCGCACGGCGGTGCAACGCTGGACATCCTGGTCGAGAACATGGGACGCGTCAACTTCGGCCCAGATCTGCTCGACCGCAAGGGCATCAATGAGGGAGTTCTCCTGGGTGAGCAATACCTGTTTGGCTGGAGCCTGTTCCCCCTGCCGCTCGACGATCTGTCGAGGCTGGACCTCAAGCCGTCATCCACCACAGGCGGGCCGGCCTTCTACCGCGGCCGGTTCACCGTGACCGATCCGGGCGACACATTCCTCGCCCTGCCCGGCTGGACCAAGGGGGTATGCTGGGTTAACGGATTTAACCTGGGGCGCTACTGGCGCCTAGGGCCACAGCGTACGCTCTATGTCCCCGCGCCGCTTCTCGTTAAAGGCGAAAACGAGCTAATCGTGCTGGAGCTGCACGGCACCGAGCGGCGCACCGTCGAGTTCCGGGATCGCCCAGACCTGGGGTAAGCCGCGCTGGATGGCGCAGTCGCTTCCTGTGCTCAAGCCCTACCTCCTACTGAAGATCCTTGCGCATCCAATAGTAGCTATGGCCTTCAGGATAGTCCTCAAGTTGCCCGACTACCCGGAACCCCATCCTCTGATAGAACCCCACCTCATGCTCAAAGGCTTCCACCCGAATCCTAGTACAGCCTTCTTCGCGTGCCTTTTCTTCGATCACGGCCATCAACTGCCGCCCCAATCCACGACCCCGTACCTTTTTCTCCAGCGCTATCAGGCTGAAATCCAACCAACCCCAATACGCCCATATGAGAGCTCCGCCGACGACAACGCCCGCCTCGTCTGTCACGCGGATCATGAACCTCTTTGATTTCGGCACTTCCATCAAAGGATAAGCTGTCTCGTGGTGCTCATTCAGTATACGCTGAAGATAGCGCTTGAATTCGTCGTCGCCTTCCACCTCGACGTCAAATCTGTAGACAGGCGCAATGGCTGTTGTCACCCTAGTCCCGCTCCTCCACCACCGCCCGCGACGCGCGTAGATTAGCCCATGGCGCCGTGATCGGCGTCACGCATCCCGTGCCCAAGATGAACCGCCGCCCGCCCGTCTGCTGGAAAGCGTCGAGCGCCTCGCGGCGCACGTCGGCGGGGCTGCCGCGAACCATCGTCTCCCATTGTCGGAGCCCGCCCAGCACCGCACCCTTCACCCGCAACTGCCCCTCACCAAGCGTCGGCGGTGTCTCCCGGTCATGCCAGTTGACCACGTGTACCAGGTAATCGGCCAGCAGGTTGAACATCACCCGCTCGCCGTGCAGGTGCAGCACATTGAGCCACAGGCCGTCCGCGGCTTGCAGCAGACGCCGGTCGAAGGGAACGCCGAATTCCCGGTATTCGGCCTCCGACAGCAGCTCGTAGCTGGCGTGCTGCACCGCCATAAAGACGCCGGCGATGCCCCGCTGCCGCGCCGCCTCGATAAAGCGCACGGTGCTCTCGGCGATGATCGCCAGCCCTGCCCGCAGAGCGTCGGGGGCTTGGCGAAGGTGGGCCAGCATCACCTGCTGCCCGGCCAGGTTCTTGGCCTGCGCCAGCGGGTTAAAGATCGTCTGGATGAAGGGCGTCTCGTCACCGAGCGCTTTACGGATCAACTCAAGGCAGCGGAGCTGCGCGCCGAGCGCTCCCCGTTCCGGATCGAGGGGCGGGAGGACGAGCCAGTCGTCCGGTTTGGCAATCGGCCGCTGCGTATACTGCCGCGTCCCCTCCTCGTTGCCGATCCAGCGGTCTTGGGCACCCCAGTCGCAGACGCAAAAGCTGCTGGCAGGCGTCACCTTGACGAAATCGAAATTGTACTGGCGCTGGAAAGCCACCGTCGAGGCCGCCAGCTCAGCCGGATCTTGGTCGTCGCCCGGGAAATGACGCCACAGCGCCACCGGCGGCCGGTCAGTGGCCTCCCCCCGGATCGTCGCCTCCAATCGTTCCCGTTTGGTCATCTTCATGGCTTGCTCCCCTCCCCTCTAGCTGCTTACCCTCCCGCAGGTTGGGGAACCTGCAGGGAAGTAGGCTGGGTAGCCTATTCTGCCACAGACCGATGTTTTGCGCAAGTGCCTTGCCTCCAGGGTCGTTTGGTGTTATACTACCCAAAAGCAGCGAGGGGAATGGCTTATGAGTCTGCAAATTGGCATTGTCGGTCTGCCCAATGTGGGCAAGAGCACCCTGTTCAACGCACTGACCAAGGCTGGTGCGGCGGTGGCCAGTTACCCGTTCACCACCATCGAGCCCAACGTCGGCGTGGTGGCCGTACCTGACCCCCGGCTTGACCGGGTAGCCGCCATTGTCCGGCCCAAAGAGGTCAAGCCGACCGTTGTCGAGTTTGTCGACATTGCCGGGCTGGTCAAGGGCGCCCACCAAGGCGAAGGGCTGGGCAACCAATTCCTGGGACACATCCGCAACGTCGACGCTATCGCCCTGGTCGTCCGCTGCTTTAAAGACCCAGACGTAGCCCACGTCACTGCCGAGCTCGATCCGGTGGCCGACTGCGAAGTGATTGACCTGGAGCTGATCCTGGCCGACCTGTCCACCGTAGAGCGCCGCGAAGAAAAGGTCCGCTCCTCGGCCAAAGCCCAGCCCAAGGTCTATGCCGCCGAGCTGGACCTACTGGCGCGGCTCAAGACCTACCTACAAACCGGGCGCACCGCCGGCCAGTTCACGCTGTCGGCGCACGAAGCGGAGTTGTTGCAGCCGCTGACCCTGCTCACTGCCAAGCCCCGGCTGTACGTGGCCAACGTTGGCGAGGACAGCCTGCCCGACGGCGGCCCGTTGGC
>JAFGOG010000148.1 GCA_016926595.1 Anaerolineae bacterium | reverse complement strand
CTACGGAGGGCGGCCACACGGGGCCGCCCCTACAGAGGGGGGTGAGGGGGCAACGCGCGGCAGACCCTGAGGGGGGGAGGGCGGCCTCAGGGTCTGCGGCGATGTGGTCTAGGGGAGGCGGACGCGGGTAGCGGTTGGCGGCGGCTTGAGGAAGGGACCGCGCATCCAGGGGACTTGCACCTGGAGGGTCACGCCACCGATGATCTGGGCGCCGACTTTTTGGCTGATGTCTACGCGGCGCCAGGGCCGCAGCCAGCCTTCCAGATCGAGCTCGATCTTGCGCCCGACCTTTTCGGGGTGCGGGCCGAGGACAACGCCCCGCACCTCGCCAGACACCAGGTCGATCTCGCCCTCGAAGCGGCCGCACACGGTCAGCTTGTCGCCCACGACGGTGGAGAACTGGCCCACCAGGCGGGCGCCATCCAGGAGCGTCTCGACCAAGGCCCCCTCGAATCTCTCGTCAATCTCCCCATGGAGGACCCCGTGCAGGTCGCCGTCGAGGGGCGGCTCGAGTTTTTTGTCGGCGCCAGGGGGCATGTCGACGACGACCTCAAAGGTCCGCTCCTCCCCCGGCTTGAGCCACCGGCGGCGGTCGATGCCCCTAAGCGATACTCTCCACCCCTTGGGCAGGCTGCTCTTGACTTCCAGTTTGACGCGGATCGACCGCTCAGGGTCGGGGTTGCCGGCGATAAAGGCCGCCCGCGCCGGGGCGGGAGGCGTGTAGGCCGCGTAGGCGACGTTGGACTGGACCTCGTTGTTGTGGGTGTTGACGTCGTTGGAGGCGGTCACCCTGGCCCGCAGGCAAAAGTGGTCCACGGTCTCCCCGGGCGCCAGAGGCGGGATGCACCACTTGACGCTGGCGGCGGCCGGCGGCGAGTTTTGGGCGCTGTCGGCAAAGTTGGACGCGCCGGCGGCCAGCGACCCGACGTTGAGCGTCTGAGGGTTTCCGTTCTTGTCGAGGACGGGCAGCCAGGTCCAGGTAGCGGTGCCGGCCTTGGCATAGTCGAAGGTGACTATTATGTCGTCGGCCTGCTGGTCGCCCACGTTGCGGACGCGGCAGTAGACCGTGTTCTCAAAGCCGGTCGGCAGGCCGGTGGCGGGATCGACGACGTTGACGAGGGCGTTCCAGCCCGACCCGCCGTTGTTGTTGACGAATAGGTCGAGGGAGGAGTAGTTCGGGCTGGTCAGCCCGACGTAGGCGCGCGACAGGTCCCAGTCGATCCCCCAGCGCAGGAAGGTGACGTCGGGGCCATAGTGGGTATCGGTGGGATGGAGGCCGACGGCGTAAAAGGCCAGGATGGTGTTGCGGTGCTCGGCCGAGCCGGCGCCATAGAGGTCCTCGGCGGAACGGACGACGGCGGTGCGGAGGGTGCGGAAGGACTGCTCGTCGTTGGCCGGCATGCCGGTGGCGGCGGCGGAGGTGCCAAAGCGGATGGCGACGGCCCGGTACCAGATGCGGGCTGCCTTGGGCATGTCTTTGCCGCCCACGGTGGTCCAGCCCAGGCCGGGGACGGGGATAAGCTGCGGGGTGCGGGCGGCGCGCTGGTGGACGCCGCCCTTGCCCATGAGGTAGGCGCAGTGGGCCAGGATGGTGCCGCGGGCGTAATAGTTGGCGGTGGTGTTGCGGTCGGCAAAATGGTCCAGCTTGTTCGCAGCGTAACAGGCAGTGTCGCGGGGGTAGACCAGGTTGCGAAAGATCTGGGGGGTCGCGGCGCGGGAGATGTCGCGACCCGGCAGCCAGTCGCCGGTGGTCAGGATGCCAAAGGTGTCGGACAGGCCCTCGTGGACGGCCCCCAGCCAGCCGCTGTAGGTGAGGCCCGGGTTGCCGCTGGCATCCTCGAAGGAAAAGTTGGTGATGGCGTGCTGGTATTCGTGGGCAAAGATAAAGCGGGAGCCGGCCATGTAATCGTAGTTGGTGTTGTCGCCGTCCATGAAGGCCAGCCAAAAGACCCAGGTTCCGCCCGATTTATAGTTCCATTGGTAGGCGTTGGCGTCCTGGCAACTGCCGCCCGGCCACCGGCAGTGGGCGACTATGTTCAAGACCTGGGGCGGGACCGGGGGGTTGGGAAAGAGGCCGGCGTCCCAGCCGTCGCGGCCGCCGGCGACGGCGTGGTACCACTCGTACTGCTGCCTGGCCATGTGGTGGGCGTCGACTTCGGGCTGCTGGCCGGAGGTCCGCTCGGCGGCCGTGGCGTTGGCCGGGAGCCGGTTCCAGTTGTGGTCGCCGTCGGTGTCCTCGGACACGGGCAGGGCGCCGCCTTTGAGCGCGGTCGCGATCTCGACCTGCGAGTCGTAGGACGCGCTGCAGGCGGCGTCAAAGGTGACGATGTGGCGGTTGTGGGTGGTGTCTTTGAGCCGGTAGGTGGCGCCGGCGTCGACCCGCACCACGTTCAGCGTCCGGGTGGTGTGGGTACCGGTCAGGGGGGTGACGGCCAGGCCGGAGCCGGCGGCGGCGGTTTCGGCCGTCTGCATGGTTGGGGCAAAGAGGAATCGCTCGCCGGTCAAGGCGTCGACAAAGATCTGGCCGTAGGTGATGTACGGCACTTCCACCCGCACGCCTTCCCGCTCGTCGAGGTCGCCGTAGCCGTAGGTAGTCCAGGCCAGGCGGAGCTTGCCCTGCCAGGGGTAGATGACCAGGCGCGGCGGGTCGGTGAAGGGGAATGGCGCTTCAAGCTTTAGGGCCTCACGGCGGAAGGCGTCAAAGCCGGGGATTTGGGCGATCCGCTCGACGAGGATCTCTTCCACCTTGGGGGGGTCGATCTGGGGGGCGAGGTCGACCTCGACGTCGCGCCACAGCCCCGAGTCGACCTCCAGGAGCTCGCTATTGGGGGGGATGTGAAGGGCCAGCTTGGCGCCGTACAGCTCGACGTCTTCCCTGAGGTAGGCATAGAGGAGGTGAACCCAACCCAGGTCGTCGGAGATCTGCCGCAGCGGCTTGAGGCCGCCGGCCAGATCGGGAGGGCCGACGAGGGGTCCAAACCGCTCGAGAAAGGTCCAAAGCTTTCCCTCGGGCTCGAGGCCAGGATCGATGTCCAGACGGCCACGGATGGAGGCGGCAACACCGCGGACGTCGTCCCATTCGATTTCCGCTTCGGGGTCCCTCTGGTAGAGCAGCTCTAGAAGCTCTCTTTGTTCGGGAGTGATGTTCTCCAAGAAATATCTCCTTTCTATTTTTACAACATTCACACGGTTTTTGGCACGCCGCCCTGTGGGGCGGGCACCAGCTCGGCCTGGGAGTCATAGCTGGCCATGAGCCACTCGAGGGCGGCGCTGAGCTGGGCTTCGACCCGCTTTTCCTCCTGGACGAGGAGCTCGAGGGCGAGCCAGTCGCCGACGATCTCGGCCTGGGTGCGGCTTGCCATGAAATGGACGGCCATGCTCATTTTTTCGAGGGCCTCTTCGTTGCTGCGGCGGATCAGGTCGCGGACGGCGGCGGCGTAGGCCTGCGCGTCGTACTGGGCGGAGAAGTATTTGCGGACGACGGCGACGTCGAGCTTGGCAAAGCGGAGGCGCTCGGCCAGGCCCTTGGGGTCAAAGTTGCGGTCGTGAAAGGCCTCGCTGAAGAAGAGCTGGAGGAGGCCAAGCCGGGGGTCGAGGTAGTCATAGTCGGGCGCGGCCAGGTCGCCGGCCAGCCTGCCTTCCCGCTGCAAGCGGCGGTTGATCGGGGTGCCGGAGTAGGGCAGCATTTTGGTGAATTGGAGTACGGCCTCGCCGCCGGCGCTGATCTCTTTGAGGAAGGCGATGTCCTCTCGCAGGGTGGCAAAGGTGGTGTCGGGGCTGAGGACCATGAAGCCGTACTCGTAGGGGACGCCGATGGCGCGGAGCTGGGCCAGGGCGCGGTGGATGTCGTCGACGGTGTAGTGCTTGTTGAAGGTTTCGAGTCCGTGGTTGTTGCCCGATTCGATGCCGATGTAGACGCTCATCAGACCCGCTTCCATCATGGCGGCGATTGGCTCGGGGTCGACGTCGTCGACGCGGCAGGAGACGCGCCACAGGATGTGGTCAGCGAGGTCGCGCTGCTTGAGCTCGCGGACCAGGCCGTCGATCCACTGTCTGGGGACGCGGCCGCGCATGAAGAGGTCGTCGTCTTCAAAGACAAAGAGGCGCATGCCGCGCTGGTGGAAGAGCTGTTCCATCTCGGCGGCGACGTTGGCCGGGGAGCGGGCGCGGCGGCGGGGTCCGGGCGATTGGCCGTAGAAGGTCTGGATGGAGCAGAAGCTGCAATCGTAGTAGCAGCCGCGGCTGGCCAGGATGGAGCAAAGTCCCAAGCCGCGGTGGGTGGGCATGCGCTCGGCGCGGACGGGGTAGGGCAGGGAATCGAGGTCGGGGATCTTGGGGCGGGGCGGGGTGAGGTGGATGGAGCCGTCGGGGGCGTCGCGGAAGGCCAGGCCTTTGATCTGGTCCCAGGCGCCGGGCTGGGGGAGGCGGCGGAACAGCTCGAGGAGGGTGAGCTCGCCCTCACCACAGACGACTGAATCGAGGCCGGGGATGGTCTGGAGGGTGAGCTGGGGCTCGATGCTGGGGAAATGGCCGCCGATGGTGAAATGGGCGCGAACGCCGTTGGCGCGCAGGTAGGCGATGAGGCCGGCGAAATCGGGGAGCATGCGCTGGAAGATGAGGGAAAAGCCGACGATTGCGGGGTTTTCGCGGCGGATGAGGTCGAGGATCTGTTCCGGGGGGGCGCCCAGGGGATGGACCCTGGCCCGCACGCCGTTCTCCAGCAAAAAGGCGGCGATGTAGCGCAGGCCCAGGTTTTCCCACTCTTCGTAGCCCAGCAGCAGGAGATCGCAGGTGGGCGCGGCGGGTTGTGGCTTCATGGCTGGCTCCTCCCCGGCATCGTCGTGCCGGGATATCGTATTGTAGGGAGGCTCCGGGACCCCCCGGAGCCTCCCCCGCGCCGTCGTCGGCGGCGATGCCTAGCGGATCTTGTACTCCTTGGCCAGCATATCCATTTGCAGCTTGACGATCGCTACCTGCTGCTCTAGCTGCTGCATCTCCATCTGGAGGGCGCGGAATTTGATCTGGGCCAGCAGATCTTTTCTCAACAACATGGTGATGGCCGGGTCCGCGACCGGGCCTCTCAACTGCTGGATGCTGTACGGCAATTCGAGCTCGGACATGGTTTATCTCCTTTTTCCGAATTTGTGAGATGGTCGTAATAGGTGTTACGGACAAGGCGCGTGGCCATTTGCCGGGATCACCCCCTTTCATGGCGCCCGGCGCAGAGGCCGACGGCGGCCCCACTGCGCCGGAGGCAAGCCAAGACGGCCAGCATTGAACTGTCCCGGCGTCGATCCGCCGGGATGGGCGTCTGCAACGATGCTGCGAAGAAGGCGTAGGCTCGCAACGGAGCTATGGCGAGCTATGAAGCGGCGGACGTCTCTGTCCTGGGATTGGGCGCCGATGGAACGGTGCAGAATCGGGCGCTGTGCAATAGATTATAGCATATTCGGGGGTATTTGTCAATACCCTTGGAGGGCGGCAAAAAGAGGGCGGCCACATGGGGCCGCCCCTACGGGATTGTCGCGGGCATGGGGGGGAGGGCGGCCACATGGGGCCGCCCCTACGGGATCGTCGCGGGCAGGGGGGGGAGGGCGGCCACATGGGGCCGCCCCTACGGGATTGTCGGGGGCACGGGGGAGAGGGCGGCCACATGGGGCCGCCCCTACGGGATTGTCGGGGGGGGCAGGGGGAGGGCGGCCACATGGGGCCGCCCCTACGGGATTGTCGAGGGGGCAGGAAGGGCGGGGGGGGTTTTCGGCTTTGGCGGGGGGGCGCAGGCGTGGTATAATGGGGGGTGTAGGGGCGGCGCGGCTGGTTCTACGAAGATGATGGAAGGAGGGTCAAAGATGGAGGATTTTGAAAAGCTGGGGGTTTTTTACCTGGGGCGGCAGTACGACCTGAAGGAGAGGAAGCTGAAGGACGGGCTGCTGTTGTACGACGCCAAGGACCTGGTGACCCACGCGGTGATCGTGGGGATGACGGGGAGCGGCAAGACGGGGCTGGGGATCGATCTGATCGAGGAGGCGGTGCTGGACAAGGTGCCGGTGATCGCCATCGACCCCAAGGGCGACATGGGCAATCTGCTGCTGACTTTTCCGCAGTTCAGGGGGGAGGATTTTCTGCCGTGGATCAACGTGGACGACGCCCGCCAGGCCGGCATATCGGCGCAGGAGCACGCGGCCCAGCAGGCGGCGTTCTGGAAGAAGGGGCTGGCCGACTGGGGCCAGGATGGGGACCGGGTGGAGCGGCTGCGCAGCGCGGCCGAGTTTGTGATCTATACGCCCGGCAGCAGCGCCGGGGTGCCGATTTCGATTTTAAAGTCGTTCGCGGCGCCGGAGGAGGCGATCGTCGAGGATGACGATCTGCTGCGGGAGCGGATTACGACGACGGCGACCAGCCTGCTGACGCTGGTGGGGATCGAGGCCGACCCGGTGCAGAGCCGGGAGCATATTCTGCTGTCGACGATCATGGACCAGGCGTGGCGGCAGGGACAGGACCTGGACCTGGCGATGATCATCCACCAGGTGCAGAATCCGCCGGTGAGCAAGGTGGGGGTGCTGGACATCGAGTCGTTCTACCCGGCGAAGGACCGCTTTGGGCTGGTGATGGCGCTCAATAACCTGCTGGCCTCGCCGGGGTTTAACGCCTGGCTGGAAGGGGAGGCGCTGGACATTGGCCAGATCCTGCACACGGAGAGGGGAAAGCCGCGGGTGGCGATCTTTAACCTGTCGCACCTGAGCGATCCGGAGCGGATGTTTTTTGTGCCGCTGCTGCTGAACCAGGTACTGGGCTGGATGCGCTCGCAGCCGGGGACGACGAGCCTGCGGGCGATCGTGTATATGGACGAGGTGTTTGGCTATTTTCCGCCGCTGAGCAATCCGCCGTCCAAGCTGCCGCTGCTGACGCTGTTTAAGCAGGCGCGGGCGTTTGGGGTGGGGATGGTGCTGTCGACGCAGAACCCGGTGGACCTGGACTATAAGGGGCTGTCGAACGCCGGGACGTGGTTCATCGGCCGGCTGCAGACGGAGCGGGACAAGTCGCGGCTGCTGGACGGGCTGGAGGGGGCGTCGGTGGCGGCGCAGGCCGGGTTTAACCGCCAGGAGCTGGAGCGGACGATCTCGGCGCTCGGCAAGCGGGTGTTTCTGATGAACAATATTCACGACTCGGCGCCGGCCCTGTTCCAGACGCGGTTCGCGATGTCGTACCTGCCCGGGCCGCTGACGCGGGACCAGGTGAAGGAGCTGATGGCCGGCTATAAGGCGGAGGCGGGGCCGGCGGCGGGCGGCGGGGGCGCGGTCAAGGCGGAGGCGGCCGCGGCCGGACCCGGGGTCGCCGCGGCGGCGGCGGGAGGGCCGCCGGCGCTGTCGCCGGAGGTGCCGCGCTTTTATATCCCGGTCCGCGGGCGGGCGCCGCGCGGCAGCAGTCTGGTGTATACGCCGCGGATCGTGGGGGCGGCCCAGGTGCGCTTTGCCGACGCCAAGACGAGGGTGCACTATACCCGGCCGGGGGTGTGGCTGACGCCGATCACCGAGGAGGCGATCCCGGTGGATTGGGAAAGGGCCGAGGCGGTGGAGCTGGCGGTGTCGGACCTGGAGAAGGAGCCGGAGGAGGAGGCGCGCTACGGCGACCTGCCAGGGGCGGCGGCGCAGGCGCGGAGCTATAAGGCCTGGACGCGGGACCTGGCCGGGTGGCTGTACGCCACGCAGACGCTGGAGCTGTTGAGGAGTCCGAGCCTGAAGGCAGTGTCGCAGCCGGAGGAGACGGAGCGGGAGTTTCGGATCCGGCTGCAGCAGTCGGCGCGCGAGGCGCGGGACGAGGAGATTGAGAAGCTGCGGGCCAAGTACGCAGCCAAGATCGACACGGCCGAGGAGCAGCTCCGCAGGGCCAAGCAGGCCGCCGACCGGGAGGCGAGCCAGGCGAAGCAGGCGCACCTGTCGACGGGGCTGTCGATCGGGGGGACGCTGCTGAGCCTGTTTGGCAAGAAGAAGATCAGCACGTCGGCGATCGGCAAGGCGGCGAGCGCGGCAAGGGGCGCGGGGCGGTCGTCGCAGCAGCAGAGCGACGTGGCGCGGGCGAAGGAGACGGTGGAGGCCAAGGAGGAGAGGCTGAAGGAGCTGGAGGCGGAGCTAGAGGAGAAGGTAGAGGCTCTGGCGGAGAAGATCGACCCGGCGACGGAGGAGCTGGACACGGTGGCGATCAAGCCGAAGAAGGCGGACATTGCGGTGGAGCTGGTGGCGCTGGCCTGGGCGCCGCACTGGGTGGATCAGACGGGGATGGCGACGCCGGCGTGGTAGGGGCCTGGATCGGGGCAAGGCGCGAAACAGGCTGCCAGCGGCAGAGGGTTACGGACAGGCAGGGGTAGAGGGATGAAGGTGGAAGCGCCCCCG
>JAFGOG010000147.1 GCA_016926595.1 Anaerolineae bacterium | reverse complement strand
CTGCGGCACGACGCAGGCGCGGGCCGCAGCGGCTGGCCTGTGATTGTCTTCAACCATGGCTACATCCCTCCCGGACAGTACCGCACCACCGAGCGCTACGTGGCGTACGTCGACGCCTTTGCCCGAGAAGGCTATCTCGTCTTTCGCCCGGACTATCGCGGGCACGGCCGGTCGGAGGGGGATGCAGCCGGAGGCTACGGCTCCCCGGCCTACACCATAGACGTCCTGAACGCCGTCGCATCGCTCAAAAGCTTCCCCAACGCCAATCCGGAGCAGATCGGCATGTGGGCCATTCCATGGGCGGCGGCATCACCCTGCGGATCATGGTCACTACCGCCGACGTCAAGGCGGGTGTGATCTGGGCCGGTACGGTAGCCTCGTATGCGGATCTCTTCGAGCGCAGGTGGGAGGGAGGTGGCGGCGGCGACAGCTCCCTGCCGGCCATGGACCCGGAGGGCGGCAGGTGGCGCTGGCTGCCAGAAATGCTTGCGGCCTACGGCTCACCTGAAGACAATCCGGCGTTCTACGCTGCCATCGCACCCAACAGCTACCTGAGGACCCGCCTGGACCGGTCCAACTCCACCATGGGACGGCTGACACCTCGGTTCCGGTTGAGTACTCACGTTGTACACTCATAGCACCACCAACACGACGGCCATCGACAGCAGCGTGTACGTCACAACCCGGCTGTTGGGCTTCACGACCTTCTCACCCGCCATCCGCACCACGTTCAGAATCCATGTCCTCTGGTTCACGGCTATCCTTCTTTCATCTTGTGGGGAATATCTCCCCCGGCTTCATTCTCGTTACTGCTACTATATCAGACAGGCGTGCCGAGATCGTGGCGGGAACGTGGCGAGATCGTGGCCATTGCCCAATCGGTCCTTTTTGTGTATAATAGGCCCAGGTACCGGGTTCGCCTGGTGCCGCTGGAGGAAGTATGCACCGTTTGTCAATTTCCTGTCTGGGACCCTTCCAGGTCGCGCTGGATGGACAATCCGTCACGACCTTCAAGTCGGTCAAGGTGCGTGCGCTGCTGGCCTACCTGGCCGTCGAAGCCGATCGTCCCCACCCTCGCGAAGTGCTCGCCGGCCTGTTGTGGCCGGATTGGCCCGATCGCGACGCACTCGCCAAATAGCCTGGGTCCCACCCAGCCAATTCAGCTGGAGAGTGGTAAGCGGGCCGGTGGCGGCTGAGGGCACTTTGAGGTTCGAGTCAGCGAATGGCGGCACCAAGTATACTATGAGTGGCAAGATTGAAGTCGGCGGTGTCTTCAAGCTCGCAGAGGGGTTGGTAAAAAAGCAGCTCCAAAAGCAGCATGAAGCCGATCTCAGCGCCTTGAAGCGGTTGCTGGAGGAAGGCTAGCTCAAGCCGAGACGAGCGCTGACCCCACCAAGCGGGCTGCACACCCAAATAGCTTGGGGGCAAGTTGGGCCTGCAGTTGCTCGCTATCCACAGCTCGCAGGATCGCGTACACCGTCGTCGCCGCCGCGGCCTTGTCCTCCTTGATCTGGAACCAGGGCGCTTTGCGGTCCAGGTAGCCGTTGGCCTCGCGGGCCAGAGCCAGCGCTTCGCCCAGGGCGGCGCGGAACTTGCAGCCCTTGTACAGATCGCCCACGGTCTGGAAGCCGACCTCGACCTGGGCTAGCAGCTTGCGGTCCTCGTCGTCGAACTCGCCCGGTTCAGGCACCTGCCCGTCAAAGCGCTCGTAGGCGAAACTGAGCATGCGGTCGGCCATCCCCGTAACGGCTCCACTTTGACTGCGCGGCTATCGCTCTCCAATGCCAGAAGAAAAGCAAACCAGGATCGATTCTAGGCATCCGCGCGGAGCACGATCGTGTAAGCCCCGTCTCCGTCCAATCGTTCCTCGGCATCCACGCGGGTAATGACCAGGCTCAGCCTGTTGTATTCTGTCGTGTCGATCTGCGGAATCACATGCACGAACGGCCTTTCTGGACCTATCCGCGCGACCGCCTCCGGCGCCGTACTCTGCGCTGCCAGGATTTCGTCGGTCAGCCTCAAGAGCTGCACGTTGAACACCGCAGCGGACCCTGGCGTGCCGTAGACTTTGATCGTCAAGGACGTACCATTGGCGGCAGCATCCAGCTCCACCTCGACCAGGTCCATCCCGAAACTGCTCGGGATCCCGGCGGGATAGAGTTGCTCTGAGGCCGAGTAGACAATCTCCTCCCCCCTGTAGGTGAGGGTGCTCGCGCCCGGCTTGTGGTACAGGGTCTCCGGGTCGTAGAACCCGCAGCCGGCCGGGAGGCCCGGCTCCTGGCACCGGCCGCCGTCCAGCCGCAGGGCATAGATGGCGCGAGCAGAGGCCAACAAACTCTCCTGGTAGGTCCCGAAGGGACACGACGAGCCGCGTAAGGCCTCATCCATGATTGCGGGCATTTTGCTCACGAGATCCGTCGACGCCTCGATGTTCACGATGTCCCCACCGTAGAGCGTCACCAGCACCTGCCGGATCACGACCATGCCGGCGGCGGGGTCCTCGACGCCCGCCTGTAGGCCCCCACACTGCTCGTACAGAAACCGCCAGTATGCGGCCGCGTGATAGGGGTTCATCCGCGCGTAGCTTTTGTTCAGGTCGCCCTGCGAGATTCCTGCGCGGCCCACGAACCCCCGGGCATTGAGAGCATAGGCGCGCGCTCCCCACGTCTGGCCAAAGTGGACGCCCGGCTGCCCCACCGAAGAGGCCAGCACCGCTATCCCTTCAGCGAAAAAGCCCCAGGCGCCGCCCACCCCGCCAACCTGGCCGCTGCCGCCCAGGTATTGGTGGAGGTTGCGCTGGTGATTGTGAAAAAGCTCGTGGTGAAAGGTGCTCATCAGCCCGTCGGTGAAGGTCTCGTACTCGACCAGGCCCCGGTTAACGTTGAGGTAGATGCCCGCGTTTCCCTGGCCTAGTGTCTGGCCGTGGAACCAGGCCTCGCCGTCGGCCAGAGCGACGCTCAACCGCTCCGCGTCGTTTGCGGGCCGGTGGCCCGTCCACTCCGGGTACCAGGGGAACCCCCAGTCGTCGGTCTGGAGGCGGAAGGCCTCGACCATGGCCGGGATCAGCTCGCCGCGGACGTAATCGGAGACGAGATCTCTCGGTAGCCAGGCGCTGGCGTCGCGCCCATCCCGGCGGAAGGGGACCATGTCGTTGTAGTAGACCACCAGCTCGTCGGGCGCGGCGCCAGGCGACGCATCCGCCACCTGCGGCAGCGGCGCGATCCACTGGTTTTCCAGGAGAAGGGCATAGTCCTGGCGGAAAGCGTATAGCGGGCGCCGGCCAGTGGTCACGACCAGGTCGTAGCGCATGTAGTCGGTGGGCGTGGCTATTGCCCCGGCAGTCGCCCCAGCTTCGGACCGGATGGTCGCCGTGAACTCGTGACGAAAAACGACGGTGACGTCCGGCTGGGTGCCCCCTGTGGAATTGGCGATCCAGCGGGACTCGCGCCACACCTTGATTCTGGGCGGCGATTCCTCAGCCCGGTCGGGATCGCCACGCTGGGTCTCGACGCTGAGCGTTACGGTCGCGCCCGGCGGCGGCACCTCGACGCCCGTCACCTCCACGACGAGCGTGCGCTCGGCGGGGTCTGTCAATGCGCCGTTGCGGCGCAGCACCAGGTGGGGAGCGTCCCGCGTCTCCGGCGGGACGCCGTCCACCGTCACACCGTTCTGCGTCTTGAAGACGATAGCTGCCTCGGACGCTGCCCGCAGGGTGACAGTTGGCGCAGAAGCCGCGGGCTGCTCCGCCGGGGCAAGATCGGAGCCCGTCGAGTCTCCAGACAGGAAGCCGAGAGACAGCATTAGCAAAAAAAGAAAGACCCTGATTCTGTTCTTGTTCATCGTTACGCTCCTGGAAATGCTTTTGATCGGACTGCTTCCAGTATCGCCCTCGTCCGGTACCGGGACGTGTGCAGGAGCGTTTGCGGCGGCGTTACCTGGCAAATTGGTGATTGCCCAAGTGGGCCAGTTATGGTACAATCGTTGGCATCAGGAGGGATAAGCATGTCTCAACCACAACACCCCAGGGCGCCCAGGCTGTACTTGCTGGGACCGCCGCAACTGGAGCGGGACGAGTCAGCAGTCCCTATTTCCACGCGCAAAGCCATGGCGCTGCTCGCCTACCTGGCCGTCACCGAGCAGGCCCACAGCCGCGAGGCGCTGGCCACCCTGTTTTGGCCGGAGTACGATCAGGCGCGGGCCTTTGCTAACCTGCGCCGCACCCTGTGGCTCCTCAACAAGGCACTCGGCAAGGGGTGGCTGGACGTCGATGCCGAGACCGCCCGGCTGAGGCACGAGACCGACCTCTGGCTGGACATGGCCGTCTTTCGCGACCACCTGGTCGCCTGCCCGGTCGAGGGCCAAGCAGACACCGAGGTCTGTCCCACCTGCCTGACCTCCCTAGCCGAGGCGGCAGCGCTCTATCGCGACGACTTTATGGCCGGATTCACGCTGCCCGACAGCCCGGGGTTCGACGAATGGCAGTTTTTTGAGCGGGAGGGTCTGCGCGCCGAGCTGGCGGGCGTCTTGCAGCGGCTGGTGCGCTGCCACGCCGCCCGGCGGGACTATGGGCCAGCTATCGCCCACGCCCGGCGCTGGCTGGCGCTCGATCCCCTGCACGAAGCGGCCCACCGGGCATTGATGCGGCTCTATGCCTGGGACGGCCAGCGGGCAGCGGCCCTGCGCCAATACCGTGAGTGCGCGCGTTTCCTGCAGGAAGAGTTGGGCGCCCGACCGGAAGAGGCAACGAGCCAGCTCTACGAGGACATTCAGGCCGGCCGGCCTCCCTCACCGCCCGGGGAGCCCGGCCAGGTCTCTCTGGCGCCAGGGCCCCGCAAGAACCTGCCGCCTCAGCCCACGTCCTTTGTCGGGCGCGAGGCGGAACTGGCCGAGATTGCCCGGCTGCTCCGGAACCTGGACTGCCGGCTGCTGGCGCTGGTCGGCCCCGGCGGCGTGGGCAAGAGCCGCCTGGCGCTCGAAGCGGCAGCGCGGCAAGCGGACCGCTCGCCCGCCCTCTACGCCCACGGCGTCTGCTTTGTCCCACTCGCCGGGGTGAGTGCCGCCGAGTTCGTGGTGCCCAGCATCGCCAGCGCCCTGGGCTTTTCGTTCTACGAGCAGGAAGGCGCCGATGCCCGGCAGCAGTTGTTGGACTATTTGCGGCAGAAGCGGATGCTCCTGCTGTTGGACAACCTGGAGCACCTCCTCGACGACGCCGGCCTGCTGTCTGAAATTCTCGACCAGGCGCCCGGGGTGCGGCTGCTGGTCACCTCCCGCGAGCGGCTGAACCTGCAAGGCGAGTGGGTGTTGGACGTGCCGGGGATGCGCTATCTTGCGGAGGAGACGGTCGAGTCGCCGTCGGGCTATGACGCGGTGCAGTTGTTCCTGCGCCGGGCGAGCCAGGTCGACGCTGGCTTTGCCCCCTCGGAAGAGATGATCCCGGACCTGATCCGCATCTGCCGGCTCGTCGACGGGCTGCCCCTGGCCATCGAGCTAGCTGCGGCCTGGACCCGAATGCTGTCCATCCACGACATCGTGGCGCACCTGGCTGGCGAGCTGGGGCGCGGCCTAGACTTGCTGACATCCTCGGTGCGGGACGTGCCGGCGCGGCATCGGAGCCTGCGAGCAGTCTGCGACCACTCCTGGGCGCTGCTTTCGGCGGAGGAACAGGACGCTTTTGCGCAGCTCAGCATATTTCGCGGCGGGTTTCAGCGGGAGACGGCCGAACAGGTGGCCGGCGCTCACCTGCCGCTCCTCTCGGCCCTGGTGGACAAGTCTCTGGTGCGTCCCGGTCCCTTTGGCCGATACGACGTGCACCCCATCCTGCAGCAGTACGGGGCCGAAAAGCTCGCCGAGAATCCGCAGGCGGAGGCGGACGCGCGGGACCGGCACAGCGTCTACTTCTTTGCCTTTCTCCAGCAGCGGGAGGGCGCGCTGAAAGGCCCGCGCCAACTGGAGGCCCTGGCCGAGATCGAGGCCGATCTTGATAATGTGCGGGCGGCCTGGCGGTGGGCCATCGCCCAGGACCGGGCGGCAGAGATCCGGAAGGCCTCCCATGCCCTGTGGCTGTTCTACGAAAGGCGCAGTCTATTCGAGGAGGGCGAGCGAGCCTTTGCCCGGGCGCTGGAGATGCCGGAGGGCCGGGCCGGCCAGGCAACCGACGCGGACATCGCCCTGGGCCTCGCCCTGGCCTTCCAGGGACGGTTGTGCATGGGCCGCTTCTGCCTGGAGGACGGCGCTGCCGCGCTGCGGAAAAGTCTGGCGATTTTGCGCCGGCTGGATGCCAAGGCGGAACTGGGCCTAGCCCTCAGTTTTGTTTTCCAGGGTGGCGTCACGAAGAGCCTCGCAGAGGCAGAGACGCTTTTTCACGAGAGCCTGGCCATCAACCGGGAGTTGGGGAAACGGTGGGAGGTCGCGTTCGGCCTGCTTCAGTTCAGCAAAGGCGTGGCCCTTGATTGGCGGGGCCTCGCCGACCAGGAGTCCGTGAAGCAATACTTGCAAGAGAGTTATGCCATCAGCAGCGAACTAGGCGACCGATGGATTGCGGCTGCGGCCCTGGTGTATCTGGCCGAACACAGTTGTAGCCGGGGGGCGCTCCAGGAAGGCATCCAACTCCTCCAGGAGAGCCTGACCGTCATGCGCGAGATCGGGGACGGCCAGTCGGTGCAGTACATCCTCGACAACTTGGGGTATTATGCCCGCGTGTTGGGCCAATACGAGGAGGCCCGGCGGCTCCATCGCGAGAGCCTGGCCGTCGCCGGCGAGATAGGCGACGGGCTGGGGGTGGCGGGCTCCCTGGACAACCTGGGGCTGGTAGCCTATGATGTGGGAGACTATGAGGAGGCCACAGGTTATTTCGAGCAGGGTCTGGCCCTTCGCCGGCAACTTGGAAGAACGTGGGAAACCAGCTATTCTCTCCAGCATCTGGGCGACACCGCCCTGGCGCGAGGGGCAGTTGACGAAGCCCTGCGGCGCTACCGAGAACTCCTGGACGTAGCCGAGGGCTTTGACTGGCTGCAAGTGGATGCCTGGCGCTCTCTGGGAGAAGCGCACCTGGCCCGGGGCGACGCCACCCAGGCACGCGAGCATTTTCGCACCGCGTTGGAGATGGCCGTGGCGAGCGAGGCGCTGGATGAGCTGTTGGACACCCTCCGGGCCGTAGCCCAACTTGCGGCAGGGAGGGGTGAGATCGAGTGGGCCGTCGAGCTATTGGCCCATGCCGTAGGCCAGCCCGACATCAATGTGCCGGTGCGGGCCAAGGCAAAAGCACTCCTGGCTGACCTGGCGCCCAAGCTTCCGGCTGAGGCTGTCGACGCCGCTCGGGAAAGAGGCCAGGGTAAGGCGCTGGACGTGATGGTGCAAGAGGTCCTGCAGGTGCTGGCATCGTAGCCGCCTTTCCTAACCTCGGGTAACGAGGTTGAGGTGGCGACTCAACACCTCCCGGTAGTCAAAGGAGCCGGGACGCACGCGTCCCGGCTCCTGAAGCCTACAATCTTTGCTCGTTGATTCCATTACCCTTCCAGCCGCGCATACTCCTCGTCGATCAAACTCTCATCCAGCTTTTTGAACAAAGGCGCCAGCTTGCGCAGAGCCTGGCCCATCGGCAGCTCGTTAGCCACCCAGGTGCCGATGGCCCGGCTGTGATCGTAGGTCAGCGCCTCGTGGCTGCGCGTCTCTTCTTGGTGTTCGATCACATGCTGCGTCCCGAAAAGCTGTCCATCGTAGCCTAGGTACTCGTGCAGCTTTTGCGCTGTGTGCGGCAGGATGGGCGCAAGAATCGTCTTCAGGTTGTCCACAACCCGTAGGATCACATACACCGTCGTCGCCACTGCCGCCCGGTCCTCCTTGATCTGGAACCACGGCGCCTCGCGGGCCAGGGCCAGAGCCTCGCCCAGGGTGGCGCGGAAGCGGCAGGCGTTGTACAGCGCCCCCACCGCCTGGAAGCCAGCCTCCACCTTGTCCAGAAGCGCTTGGTCGTCGGCGTCCAGAAAGCCGGGCTCGGGCACCCGGCCGTCGAAGCGCTTGTAGGCGAACGACGGCATGCGGTTGGCCAGGTTTCCCCACGTCGCCACCAGCTCGTTGTTGTTCCGCTCCACTATGATGCCTTATCGTCGACTCCGGTCCCCATTGACTTTTTCGGACGCATGCTGTATAGTGGCAACTGCGCTACGGAGTTGCTCAGCATGCAAGCCGGTTGACAGGAGATCAGAATGGTAAGACAGTTAAAGGTCGTGATCGAAAAGCACCCTGATGGATATGTGGCTTACCCTCTTGGCCTAAAAGGCGTTGTCGTCGGCGAAGGCGATACTTACGAGGAAGCGTTGGAAGATGTCAATTCTGCCATCACTTTTCACATCGAGACCTTTGGAGAAGAAGTGTTTGAGGACGAGCCCAATGTCCTCGAAGCTTTTGTCGCTGAGACTCGCGTGGCCGTCTGATGCCCAGGTTCCCGGTAGATGCTCCCCTGAGGAGGGTGATCAAGGCCCTGGAGAGATTCGGATTCCGCGTCGTGCGAGAAGGAAATCACATCTCTATGGCACGCGAAAATTCTGATGGTACAACAACTCCACTGACCATGCCCAATCACGCTCGGATCAAAGGTTCTACACTGCGCACGATCCTCACCCAGTCAGGAATCCCGAGGGATGCGTTCTTGAAAGCCTACGACGAGAGTTGAACACTGATCGGTAAGCTATGGCCCCCGCATCCTATCAACCTGGCCTGTCAATCTCGCTACAGGCTCGTTACAGTCGCTCTCACCGTCATCGGCGCCCTGTTGGTGGGCTGTGGCACGGCGCCCGAGACTGCCACGCCCACGGTAACGCCGTTAGCGCCGCCAGTCTCCGATTCCTCGCCTGAGCCCACCGCAACAGAACCGACGCCATCGCCAACACCCTGGCCCAGCTGGACACCGACCTTTACACCATCGCCTTCGATCACGCCTACACCAACCCACACGGCCACACCGCCGCCGACGGCGACGCCTACCCCCACCGCGACCGCTACTCCGACGCCCACGCCGCTGCACCCACTGTCGATCGAAGCCATGCGCCGGCAGACGTACCCCGCCAGCGAGATCCGCATCGAGGAAACGCTCGCGCCGGGCGCGAACTATCGTCGCTACATCGCCTCGTATCTGTCCGACGGACACAAGATCTATGCCCTGCTGACGGTGCCTCGTGACCCCAAGCCTGAAGGCGGTTGGCCGGTCATTGTGTTCAACCACGGCTACATCCCACCGGCGCAATACCGCACGACCGAACGTTACGTCGCATACGTCGACGCCTTTGCCCGCAAGGGCTACATCGTCTTTCGTTCCAACTACCGCGGACACGGCTGGTCTGAAGGAGAGCCGGCAAGCGCCTATGCGTCGCCGGACTATACGGTCGACGTGCTCAACGCCGTAGCGTCGATCCAACGCTTCCCCGACGCCAACCCGGACAAGGTCGGCATGTGGGGTCATTCGATGGGCGGCGGCATTACCCTGCGGGTGATGGTCACAACAACTGACGTCAAGGCCGGCGTGATCTGGGCCGGGACGGTGGCGTCGAACGAGGATCTGTTCGACAGGCGATGGGTCGGGGGTGGTGGTGGCGACAGCCCGCTGCCGGCGATTGACCCGGACAGCGGCCGGTGGCAATGGCTGCCAGAGACGCTGGAAATGTATGGCTCGCCTGAAGAGAATCCCGAGTTCTACACAGCCATCTCGCCCAACAGCTACCTGGAAGACCTGTCGGGACCGGTGCAGCTTCACCACGGCACCGCTGACCAGTCGGTCCCTGTCGAGTATTCAGAGGCACTGTGACGAGGCGACCCGGCGGCTGCTGGGGGCGGCGACGTCGGGGTTCCGGCCGCACCAGGTGGTGGCGTACGGTCCGCCAGGGGAAACGGCGCCTGCCGTGCCGCTGCTGGAGGACCGGGGACTGGTGGATGGGCAGCCGGCGGCGTACGTGTGCCGGGATTTTGCGTGCCAGGCGCCGGTGACTAATGTCGACGCGCTGCAGGAGCAGTTAGAGCGCGCCTGATGGCTTTACACCCACTCAACCTGGCCGGCTTCACCCACGAGCTGCGTACTATCGGCATCGCCCACCGGGCACTGGCACAAGTTCAGCCCATGATGGCCCAGTACCCACTCGGCTTTGGTCAGTGGCTCCAGGCCCTGACCTACACCCTTTCAAAGCCGCGAGAGATTGCCATTCAGGGCTTCGGCGTGACCGAACAGCCGCGCCGCCGCCAGCTCGATGACCAGGGGCAGCCCGTCCAGGCGGGCGCAGACCTCGACAACCGTCGCCGCATTCTCCCCGGCCAGGTCAAACCCGGGCTGGACGGCCTGGGCCCGGTCGGCAAAGAGAGCGATCGCCGGAAAGTGCAGCAGATCGCCGGCGGGCGGGAGCCGCTGGGGATCGGGCAGGGCCAGCGGCGGGACCGGCAGTTGGCGCTCGCCACGCAGGTGCAGCGGCTCGCGGCTGGTGACCAGCACGTGCAGCCTGGAGCAGGCGGCCAGCAGCTCGGCGACGAGAGGGGCCGCCGCTGTCACCGCCTCAGAGCTGTCCAGCAACAACAACAGATCCTTCCGTCCCAGTTCCTGGAGGAGCCGGGCCTTGGGGTTGGGGG
>JAFGOG010000002.1 GCA_016926595.1 Anaerolineae bacterium | reverse complement strand
GGCAAACCCGGACCCTCCGGCCCAGTATGGCCCATCCTGCACCGGCTGCTGGGCTACATGCGGCCCCATGCCCTCATCCTCACCGGTGTCATCCTGGCGGCCCTGGCCACGACGGCCGTCGAGCTGGCCCCACCGTGGATCATCCGCCTGGCAGTCGATCGTTTCATCATGGAGGGACAGGCAGAACAGGTCTGGTGGGCGGCCGGTGGGCTTTTGGCCCTGTCGCTGCTCCAGGGAGGCATCGACTTCCTGCGGTTGTACGTGACCGCCTACACCGGCCAGCGCATCGTCTTTGAGATCCGCAACGCCATCTTTGAGCACCTCAGCCGCCTCTCCTTCTCCTTTTACGACCGGGCGCGCACCGGCGACCTGATGTCGCGGGTCACGGCCGACGTGGACGTGCTGAACAACTTTTTCGGGCGGGCAGCGGTCATTATCCTGACCAATCTATTGACCCTGCTCGGCATCCTGGTCGTGCTGATACTCTGGGATTGGCGGCTGGGCCTGGTCTACCTGGGGTTGCTGCCCCTGATCACCCTCGGCATGTGGGCCTATGCCCGGCAGGTGCAGCCCGCATGGCGCCGCGTCCAGCGCCAGCTTGCGGCGCTGACCGGCACACTGCAAGAAAGCCTGGCCGGCATCCTGGTCGTCAAGCTCTTTGGCCGGGAGGCGTTCGAGCAAAAGCGGGCAGACAGCCAGAGTAGGCAGGTGCTGGAGGCCAACGTCGAGACGGCGCGTATCGCCTCGCTGTGGATGCCCTACGCCAGCGTGGTGATGGGCGTGGGCACAGCGCTGGTGCTGTGGGTCGGGGGACGCAACGTCATCGCTGGCCTCATCTCCCTGGGCACCCTTATCGGCTTTGCCACCTACATCCAGATGCTGCTGCGGCCTATCCGCCAGACGGGCATGATGCTCAATGTCGTGATGCAGTCGCTGGCGGCCGCCGAGCGGGTGTTCGAAGTGCTCGATACCCAGCCGGAAGTTCGGGATGCGCCGGGCGCCTATCTCCTGCCGCCCATCGAGGGCCACGTGCGGTTCGACGGCGTGAGCTTTCGCTACGATGGCGGCCCCGACGGCGCCCACGCCCTGCGCGACGTGAACCTGGAGGCGGCGCCGGGCGAGATGGTGGCCCTGGTGGGACCGTCCGGTGCCGGCAAGAGCACCCTGGTGCACCTGCTGCCCCGCTTCTATGACGCACAGGAGGGGCGAATCACCCTCGACGGCCACAATGTCAGCAGGGTAACAGTCCAGAGCCTGCGCGACGCCATCGGCATTGCCCTGCAGACGGTCTTTCTCTTTGACGCCTCCATCGGCGAGAACATCGCCTATGGACACCCCCACGCGACCCATCACGAAATCGAGTGGGCCGCGCGCGTGGTGCAGATACACGACTTTATCGAGTCCCTGCCCCTGGGCTACGGCACGCCCGTCGGCGAGAGAGGCGTGCGGCTATCCGGCGGGCAGAAGCAGCGCATTGCGCTGGCGCGGGTGCTGCTCACCGACCCGCGCATCCTGATCCTGGACGAGCCCACCTCCAGCGTCGACGCCGATACCGAGCGACGGATGCAGCAGGCACTGAGTGAGGTGCGCGCTGGGCGGACGACCTTTGTCATCGCCCACCGGCTGTGGACGGTGCAGCAGGCCGACCAGATCCTGGTGCTGCGCGATGGCCAGATCGTCGAGCGGGCGCGCTCTACGCCGCAGCGGTCGGCCCACGAGGCGCTGCTGGCCGCAGGCGGTTTCTATGGCCAGGTGTATTCCCTGCAATTCCAGGCCGAGACGCTGGCGGGCGGAGAGCAGGCGCTGGCGGCAGGCGAACCCGCCGTGGCGGGAGGAGGTGCGCAATGAGCATTCGCGGCGGATTCATGACCCGGATGCAAGGGCAGGAAGAACGCTTCCGCTTCTCACAGATGGACCGGCAGGCGCTGGCGATGTTGTGGGGCTACCTGCGCGACTACAAGGGCCGGCTGGCCCTGGCCGTGCTGGCGACGCTGACCGTGACGGCCACGACCCTGGCCATGCCCTACCTGACCAAGGTGGCCGTCGACACGACCATCGAACAAGGCAACCTGCGCGGTCTGACACTGATCGCGCTGCTGTACCTGGCCCTCAACGGCGTGCACTGGCTGGCCAGCTACTGGCAAGGCTACCTCTCGACCTGGGTGGGGCAGCATGTCGTGCACGCCATCCGTGGCGACCTCTACGCTCATGTGCTGCGGCAGCCGGTCGCGTTTCACGAGCGGGAGCGAGTGGGGCAGATCTCGTCGCGCCTGACTCACGACGTGAACGCCCTGGCCGAGGTCGCCTCCAGCGGCGCACTCAATCTGGTCAATGACCTGCTCACACTGGTGGGCATCGTCGTGATCATGGCCCTGCTCAACGTGCGCCTGACGCTGGTCACGCTGGTCTCGATCCCGGTAGTGATACTGAGCATGGGCTATCTGGGCAAGCAGATGCGGCTTGCCTATCAGCAGGTGCAGCAGGCGCTGGCCGAGGTGAACGCCGGCGTGGAGCAGGGCGTCGCCGGCATGCGCGTCGTGCAATCCCTCTCCCGCGAGTCGTTCACCGTGGAGCAGTTCGAGAGCCTGAGTTTGCGCAACATGCGGGCCAACCTGCGCGTGGCTATGCTCTTTGCCGCCGTGTTCCCGACCATGACCGTGACCAACATGCTGGGCATGGCGCTGGTCCTCGGTTATGGCGGCGCGCTGATCGTCCAGGGCGCAACAACCGTCGGCGTGCTCCTGGCCTTCCTGGGTTACGTCTATCGCTTTTTTGGCCCGCTGCGCGAGCTGAGCCTGGTCTATAACACCTTCCAGGCGGGGGCCGCCTCGCTGGACCGCATCGCCGACTACCTGGCGCGCCGACCGGCGCTGAACGAGCCGGAGCAGCCCCAACGGCCGGATGGCGGATTTCAGGGCCGCGTCGCCTTCGAGCAAGTGACCTTTGGCTACGGCGACGAGCCTGTGCTGCGCGACGTGGACCTGGCGGTGGGGGCGGGCGAGACGATTGCCCTGGTGGGGCCGACAGGCGCTGGCAAGAGCACCATCGCCCGGCTGCTGGCCCGGTTGTACGACGTTGACGAGGGCGCTGTGCGCATCGACGGCGTGAACGTACGGCAGATCGCTTCGGGCGACTTGCGCCGCCTGGTGACCCTCGTGCCCCAGGACGTCTTCCTGTTCGCCGACACGATCCGCGAGAACATCCGCTACGGCAACCCTGGAGCGAACGACGAGGAGGTCGAGACCGCCGCCCGCCGAGCCCAGGCGCACGATTTCATCGCGGCACTGCCTCGGGGTTACGACAGCCAGTTGGGGGAGCGGGGCGTCACGCTGTCCGGAGGGCAGCGGCAGCTCGTCGCCTTTGCCCGTGCCCTGCTGGCCGGTCCAAAAATACTGCTCCTCGACGAGGCGACGGCGAACGTGGACGCCTACACCGAGGCCCGCATCCAGGAGGCCATGGACGAGATCCGGCGCGATCGCACCACGCTGATCATCGCCCACCGCTTTTCGACGCTGCGCAAGGCCGATCGCATCGTCGTGGTCGACGATGGTCGGATCGTGGGCCAGGGGATGCACGAGTCGCTGATCGAAAGCAATCCGACCTACCGGCGCCTCTACCGGCGCCAGTGGGCGGCTGAAGGGAACAAAGTGAATGGCTGATCCGTCGCCAGTTATCCAAGTCTCGGATCTGACCAAGCGCTACGGCCCGCCCGAATCAGGCCTGATCGCCGTCGACCGCATTTCGTTCCGGGTAGATCAGGGAGAGGTGTTTGGCTTTCTGGGCCCCAACGGCGCGGGCAAGACGACGACCATCCGTATGCTCGCTGGCCTGTCACAGCCTACGATGGGGCAGGCTCGGATTTTGGGACTGGACCGTTCCGGCGACTTGCCGCGAATCAAGAAACGGATCGGCGTCGTGCCCGAGGCGTCCAATCTCTACGACGAGCTGACGGCCTTTGATAACCTGGTCTTTTCCATGCAGCTCTACGGGGTGCCACGTCACGAGCGCGCTCCCCGCGCCAATGAGCTGCTGGCCCGCTTTCGGCTCGCCGACAAGCGCGACACCCCTTTTGCCAAACTTTCACGCGGCATGAAACGCGCCCTGACCATCGCTGCGGCGTTGGCACACCGGCCGGCGCTGCTCTTCCTCGACGAGCCGACGACGGGCCTGGACGTCCTCAGCGCGCGCAACCTACGGCAGATGATCGGCGGGCTGCGCGACCAAGGGGTGACGGTCTTTTTGACCACCCATTACCTGGAAGAGGCCGAGCGGCTATGCGACCGCATCGCTCTCCTGGTCCGGGGTCGGATTGTGGCGCTGGATACGCTGGCCGGCTTGAAAACGCAGGTGCAGGGCGCTGCTGCCGTCGAGGTCACACTGCAAGAGAGGGAAGGTCCCACGGAAACGTGGCGTCTCGTCGGCGAGGAGCCGGCCGCCCTGGTCCGCGAAGCCATGGCCCTGGCAGAGTCTGAGGGACGGCGTCTGCTTGCCATCCACACCGTTCAGCCGACGCTGGAGGATGTCTTTGTGCAGTTGACCGGCTTGAGCGCCGAGGTGATGCAGGCCGAAAAAGGGGTAAAGGGCAAGTGACATGCTAATCGACGATCTGCGGGGACTGTGGTACATCATGCTCAAGGATTTGAGGGCCTACTACTTCAAGCCGCCCAACGTCAGTTGGGGCATCCTGCTTCCCCTCGCCTTTGTGCTGGCTTTTTCCATCCGGGATCCGGGCAACCTGGAAGGGCTGGCGCCGGGCCTGTTGGCCCTGACCCTGCTTTTTGGCGCCAGTAGTATGGAAGCCATCGTCATCACCTTCGAGCAGCGGGTCGGCGCCCTGGAGCGGCTGTTGCTGGCCCCGGTGCGCCTGCCGGCGCTGTTGGCAGGCAAGATCCTGGGCGGTGTGGTCTTTGGGCTGGTTACGGCCGTGGTGGTCTTGCTCCTGGCCCTGTTCCTTCTCGACCTGGGCGGCATCAATTGGCTGCTGCTCCTCCTGGCTATGATCCTGTCGGCCGCGGCCTTTTCGGCCATGGGGGCCTTGGTCTCGGTGGCGGTCAAAGAGGTGTTCGAGGCCCAGACCCTGGCTAACGTCTTCCGCTTTCCGATGATGTTCCTGGGCGGCGTGTTTGTGCCGGTGGCATCGTTTCCACCGGGGCTGCTGGTCGTGGCCCGGCTGCTGCCTTTGACCTACGCCGTCGAAGCGCTGGACGTGGCCATGACCGGCGGCTCATCCACCACTGCCATCGTGGACCTGGGCATCCTGGCGGCGTTCACGGCGGCATTCTTTTGCCTGGCGACGTGGGTGCTGGCGCGACGGCTGGTGTAGAGATATCAATCGGGATACAGCAGAGTAGGATAGAATTGGATGAGCATACCAGTCTCCGCCTTGGGGCGATTGCCTCATGAGGCATTTGCCTTTGCCCAGAAGTCAGAGTCCCGGTAGTCTTCCAACGCCAACTGAGCCTAGGACTTGCAGCTTTCACAAAGTCGAGATCACTGATCGCGATGTTGTGAGCGCAAGAGCCGTCAAAGCCGAGAGGCGGCGGCATGCCGGTCAGCGAGGATTTGTCACGGTGGGGGGAGCAGGTACAATGGGGCCGGTAACGTAGAAATGCCCCCCAAGGGAGCTCGTACAACAGGACTGTCAGTTGACGCTTCTGTTATTGCGACAGCCTGAGAGTGCTCGGATGGGCCTCTTGTCAGATAGTCGTCTATGCCCAGCGAATCGGATCCTGCTCGTGCCGGTACGAGAAGTGGGACGCGAGCATCTGTCACGCCGCTAGCCCAATTCAGACTGGGGCCGAACACAGAGAGGTGAGTCACTCAGTTGTCACTTGACTCACTGGCAGATGGAAGCGGCGAGGTGAAATCGGTGGTGTGGGTGGTCCCAATCTGGCTGCTCCCCACGGCTCGATCCTCGGTCACGGACGGTGGAGTGCGACGTGCTTCGCCATGTATCACCAATAGGACCGCCGTCAAGATGAGCCCCCCGCCAAGCAAGGTGACCGGTGTTAGCGTCTCGTCCAACCACCAGCTAGCCAGCAGAACCGTCACCATGGGCTCTAGCGTAGAGAGCATCGCCGCATTCGTCGGTCCAATCCGTTTCAGCCCGGATAGAAAGGCCACCACCGGTAGCAAAGTGGTGATCACCACCATCGCAATGATTGCTGCCCATCCCCTGCCTGTGGCCGGCGTCATCCTCCCAGACCACGACCCACCGGCCGAGACCCGGCTGGTAGGCCACGTCCGGGCTCTGCTGCCGGCCGCTGCCCGAGGCGATGGTGATGGTCTCGTTGTAGACCTCGAACTCTCCTTTCTCGATCGCCACCCGCCGGCCGTGCACGTCGCAATCGTTGCCCTCGCAGTAGCGCCAGACCACCAGGTAGAGCCCCTCGTCGGGGTCCCCCGTGCCTTCGGCAGGATAGGCGTATGCCCCCACGGGCGAGTCCTCCGTCGCCTCCTCGTCCGTGATCCTGACCTCGTCGCCCACCGACCCCCCGGTCGACACATCCACCCCCCAGACGTCCCAGGCCTCGTTGCGGTACCATCCGCTTCGCTCCTGGTAGGCTTTGCACCCATCCTTCCACAAGACCAGGAACTGGTCCAGCTCCCCGTCATAGACCACCTC
>JAFGOG010000146.1 GCA_016926595.1 Anaerolineae bacterium | reverse complement strand
GTCGCCTCGCAGACTCTACACAGCCTGCGGGCCGTCGAGGCCGTGGCCTCGCTGCCGATCCTGCGCCCACTGATCGGCCTGGACAAGACCGAGATCGTCGCCAAAGCCAAAACCATCGGCACCTACGAGATCTCGATCGAAGCGAGCGACGACTGCTGCCAGTTTCTCATGCCCCGGCAGGTCATCACCCGGCCGGCATTGACCGACGTCGAGGCAGCAGAGGCGGGCCTAGATATGGCCCGGCTGGTGGCAACAGGATTGGCCGGAGCGCGCGTGGAATGGGCCTGACCTGGACTTTGCTTGGCCGGTACGCGCGCCGCATCGCGCTGGCCGTCGCCGGTATTCTGGTCTTTATCCTGGCGCTATGGCTGCTGAAAAAAGGCGCATCAGGCCTCGAACCGCTGATGAACCATTTGCAGGTGAATGGGATGGTCAACGCGTTAGGGTTTGGCTGGCTGATGGCCTATGTGGTGCTCAGCGGATCGCCGGTGGCCGCCATCTCGCTGACGCTGTTCGGCGGCGAGTTGATGTCAGGGGTCGAAGCGTTTGCCATGCTTACCGGTTCACGGCTTGGGGCGTCGTTCATCGTCCTGTTTGTGGGTTTTATCTATTGGCTGCGGGGCAAGCAACGGGTATCCAGCATCAGCATCGGAATCCTGTCGCTATTGGTCACAGCCACGATCCATCTGCCGGCCATGGGGTTAGGCTATGTCGCCCTGAGCAACCATTGGCTTGACGGGCTGCAGATTGGCGGCGGGCGACAGACGACCTTTTTCTTGGGAGCCGCCTATGATCCGATCGTCGACCTGCTCGCCAATCAGCTACACCTGTCAAATCCCCTCATTTTTGTCCTGGGCATTGGCACGTTATTGGCAGCGTTCAAGATCTTTGACATGGCATTGCCCGAGATCGATCCCCAGTCCACCCGTTTCAACCGCATTACAGAGCTGGTCTACCGCCCCATCTTTATGGTGTTGCTGGGAGCCGGCATCACCCTTGTCACGCTATCTGTTTCGGTCTCTATATCACTGCTGGTGCCGTTGGCGGTCAAGGGCTACGTGCGGCGCGAGAATATCATCCCCTATATCATGGGCGCCAATGTGACAACCTTTATCGACACCCTGCTGGCCGCGCTGTTGATCCTCCAGCCTCCCGGTCAGCCCTCCGCTTTCTTGATTGTGATGACCGAGATAATCAGTGTTGCGTTAGTTTCAATCGTGGCGCTGACGCTTAACTACTCGCTTTACCAGGGCACTGTCGAGCGGATTTTGGAGCTCATTTTGCACGATAACCGCACCCTGGCCGTTTTCGTGGGGCTGATCTTTGTCATCCCCATCATTTTGCTGCTACTGTGAGCGTGCCGACGATGGATATTCTGATCTATATCGACGAACTGCCGACATCAAACGACACACTGGCCCTGGCTACCCTCTGGCTGGAGCATATCCCCGCCCGTGTGACAGTAATGACACCAGCCAAGTACGCCGCCGAACTGCGTCAGGCTGCCCTGGCAAGACTGCCAGCCAAGGCGCACGGATCACTCGCATTCGAAGCGGTGCAAGGTCGCCCGCGGAAGATAGTGTGCAAGGAATGTGAAACTGGGGCATACGATCTGCTGATCGTCGCGCCGGCTGGGCACAGTCGTCTGGATCAACGGATTCGTGGCTCACGCATCAGGCGCATGGTCCACGATACCAATACGTCGGTGTTGGTAGCCCGCCAGGCGCCGCCTGCCATCCGCCGCATCCTGGTGGGCGTTGGGACCGCCGAGCATGCCTTGATCGACGTGCGTGTGGCGGTGCGCCTGGCTCAAGCCTTCCAGGCCGAATTGACCATGGTACACGTCGCCTCACAGGTACCGCTGATGTTCACCGGCCTGGAGCAGATGCGCATGGAGCTGGACTCGTACCTGAGCAGCGGCCTGCCTGGGGTGCGGATCCTGGCTGCTGCCCGACAGATCATCGCCGAGGCCGGTCTGGAACCGCGGATCCACCTGCGTGAGGGGCTAGTGCACGACCAGCTAGTTGACGAGGCGCGGGGGTATGATCTGCTGGTGATCGGCGCCCATACCGGACAGGGCTGGATGTCACTGATGCTGGACGATATCGCCGATCACGTGGTGCGCTATTGTCCCGTGCCTACATTGGTGGTGCGCAGCGAGCTGACCTGGACCTGGCAGAAACCCTCTTTAGAGGAAACGATACAGTGGATCAGTGTGAACGGGAATTCGAACCCACCCACATCAAGCCCTAGCCGTTGACCATAGTCGCACGCGGCGCGTCAACAGCACGAGACCGGCAGTTATGGCAACTGCCAGTATCACGAGCAGGGCGAGAATCGCAAACATGGCCAGTCCTGCCCACGCCTGGGTGGCGCCTATCGTCTCCGCGCTTTCCACTCTCAGCGATAGGAACGTCAGGCCGCCAGCCAGAGCATTCCACACTCCGTGGAGGCTGACGCTTGCAGCGTACAATGCCAGTCCCCGCGCCCACCGCTGTTCTGCCAGGACATAGTACCAGCCCAGGCCCATCAAACCGCCGACAAAACAGTGCAACATCGTGGCGCCGATCCGGGACAGCATGGCCACGATCCAACCTTCCAGGCCGCCGAGCGTGTTGAGCAAGCTCTCGGCCAGGGCAAAACCGGCGCCGCCAGCCAGCCCCCACAAAAAAGCCTGAGCCATAGTCGGCCGCCGGTAGGCCGCCAATGCAATGCCGAGCGTCTTGGTCGCCTCTTCGATCAGAGGCACCACGACCGCCAAAACCAGCAACGCCACGCCAACGACGATCGGCGATTGGGCCAGGGACGACAGAAAAGCTGGATCTTCCAAGCCTGTGGGGCTTCTTAACCGATCTGCCAACGACTCGAGCACCTGCTGGCCCTCTGGCTGTATCGCCAGGACGACAGAGACGACGGCGATCAAGCCCAGTCCAACAGCTATCTCCAGGACAAAAGATATGGCCGTTGCCAGAAAGGCGCCGCTGCTGGCCTGGAGCACCATGTCGCGCCAGCGGGTGAGCCCGGCCAGGCTCCGGCCGGCCAGGCCGAGGACGATCACAGAAGGCATGATCGCAACCGCTATATGAGCAGGAGGAAAGGTAAGCACCGGGAGCAGGTCGAGGCTCAAGACGGCCTGACCGAGAGCCAGGGCCAGCAGAAAGACAAGCCCCAAGGGCCAGACCCGCCGTGGGTGGAATGGGTTGGAACCACGTCCTCTAACGGCCTGCAAGGCCTGCCAGGCGAGGGTCAAACCGAGCCCCACAGCCAAAACCAGCACGGCAACACTGCCGGTGATCCCAAGCAGGCGGTCGGCATCGACGTTTAGGAGGCTCAGGATTATCCCCAGGCAGCCCACCACCAGCCCAAAGGCGACGATGAGCAGCGCCACGACGAGAACGGCGACACGCAGGAATTTGAGCATCTGTTTGTCCTATCTCGTTCGCCAGGCGCCGATTCCGCTCCGGCGAACCGAAAAACGCCCAGACGGGGATCCAACCTGCCCTGAGTGTATCACATTCCGGCGCTTTTGTCCAGTGGACAATCCGCCGACTTGGACGGCCTGGCGTTTTGATGTATACTAGACGGAGAAAGCGACCGCTGCCCCGAACAGAGTGAGCAGGATGGAGATAGAGAATACGGACGTGAACGACCGGCAAGAAGGTGAGACGGGCCGCTCCCCAAACAGCGACGCCGACGCAAGAGAGCGAAAGGAGATCCAGAAAGCCGATAGAGTGGGCGAAGCAGCGTCGGTCGCCCAGGCTTTGGAGAGCGCCCGGGCTGACCTACAGCAGACGCTGGCCGAGCTGCGCCAGGAAAAGGCGTGGACCGATCACCTGCTCGAGTCGATCGTGGAAGGGATCGTCACCCTGGATCGGCAGGGCCACATTACCTTTTTTAGCCAGGGCGCAGAGCGCACTACCGGCTGGCAGCGCGACCAGGTCCTGGGGCGTGCGTGCGACCAGGTTTTCCGGCCGGTCGGAACGAATGAGCCGTTCACCCAACTGATCCCGGCGCCAGGCGGCAAGCGCAGGATTGCCGTGGAGCTGCGCGACGGGCGCCAGGCCATACTGGCAGTCACCGGCGCGCGGCTGCTGCCCCCGGAAGGCAACGACGCCCGGGTGGCGTTGGTCTTTCGCGACGTCAGCGAGGAGGAAGCAGTCCACCGCCTGCTGGGCGACTTTATGGCGAACGTCGCCCACGAGTTTCGGACCCCCCTGTCGGCGGTGGCAGCTTCGGTCGAACTGCTGCTGGATCAGGCTCCCGAGTTGATAACAGCGCGCGCGGATCACCCTCACGAAACCGAAGCAGAGCTGCGAGGGGCGGATGCCGAGCTGCGCAAGCTGCTGGCCTCACTGCACGCCGGGATCCTCGGACTACAGACACTGGTGGACAACCTGCTGGAGAGCGCCAGCATCGAAACGGGCCATTTCCAGGTTTATCCCCGCCCGTCCAACCTGGGCGAGATCATCGCCGAAGCTATCCGGATGGTGCAGCCGCTGGTTGACAAGCGCGGCCAGCGTTTGGCGATCGATCTGCCGACAGCCATACCCGTCGTGCAGGCCGATCCACGCCGTGTGGCACAGGTCCTGGTCAACTTGTTATCCAACGCCGCCAAGCACAATCCGGACAATGCCGAAATCGGGATCCTGGTCAACGTGCAGGGCGATCGGGTCCGGGTCGCCGTGGCCGACCGGGGGCCAGGCATCCCGGTGGAGGAGAGGAATGTTCTCTTCCGCCGCTTTGCCCACCCGAGCACGGGCTACGATCCCGCCAAAGCGGGCGCCGGGCTGGGCCTGTCGGTCGTCAAGGCGGTCGTCGAGGCTCACGGCGGCGAGGTTGGCATTGAGGACCGGCCAGGCGGCGGGGTTGTTTTCTGGTTTACGCTGCCGGCGGCAGATCTCTCGCCTGTAGGGGAAAAGGTTACGATGGCTTGGTCCCCAAAGCGCCAGCGGACATACCAGGCCGATGGAGGTCAGAAACCCCCGCTGGGGGGCTCGCGGCTGCGAAGGGGAACCAAAAGCGAGCGATGAAAGTCTTGATTGTAGACGACGACCGGGCGTTGGCCGACGTAGTAGCTTTTACTCTACGACGCGAAGGGTTTCAGATAATACAAGCCTATGACGGCGAGGCTGCGCTGCAGCGCTGGAGAGAAGAGCTGCCGGATTTGGTTGTACTCGACGTCAACCTGCCCCGGATCGACGGCTTTGCGGTGTGCCAGCGCATCCGCGAGCAGTCCAACACGCCGATCCTGCTGCTGACGGTGCGCGGCGAGGAAGACGACGTCGTGCATGGATTGGAGCTGGGCGCCGATGACTATGTCACGAAACCGTTCAGCCCTCGCCAGCTTGTGGCGCGCGCCCAGGCAGTGCTGCGCCGGGCAGGGCGGACCCTGCCCGCTGCGCACCGGGGCCGGGTTGGCGACCTGACCCTGGATCCTAACCGCCGGGAGATGCGCATCGGCCAGGGCAAAATCGTGTCTTTGACTCCGCTAGAGACCCGGCTGCTGGACTATTTTATGCTGAACGCCGGGCAGGTGCTGACCGCCGAGGCGATCATCGATCATGTCTGGGGCGCCGAAGGGGGCGACCGCGACATGCTCCGCCAGTTGGTCCGTCGCCTGCGGAGCAAGATGGCACAGAGCACCGGCCTGGCGGAAGATACTGAGACTGAGCGCCCCGCCTACATCGAAACGGTGCCGGGGTTGGGCTATGGGCTGACCATCACAACCCTATCCTGCACCTGAGCCAAGCTGGCGGGGGCAGGATGAAAAGAAAAGCGATAGAGCCGGTTGGGACACAGGTACTATTGACAACTCGGTCTCTTTGCTGGTAAAGTAACCGGTGTGGCATTGAGATGACGAGATGACGCAATTCGAAGAATCTGGCTCCAGGCCGCGGAACGAAGAAGAGCGGGCTGACGAAGAAAAGATCATCCCCTGGGCCGAGGGGAATGGGTTGTGGAACAGGATATCCCAGCTCATTTCCGATCTGCCGGCCGTCGATCTCGTCACTTTCCTGGTGCAAAACCCGTACACGTGTGACACAGCGGCGAACCTGGCAGTGAATATTGGCCGCAAGGTGGCTCAGATCGAGCCGGTCCTCGAAGCGCTCGCCGAGGAAGGGTTCCTCAACGTCACAGTGATGGACCGCCTGCGCGTCTACGACCTGACCGATGACCCCCGGCACCGGCAGACCCTGCAGCAATACGTGACCTGGCTCCGAGAAGGGTACCATTGGGCGCGGATGGCCCTGAACCAGCCGTGAGCGAAAGTCGCCGCCACGATGGCTAACCCGGCTGCATCTCAAGACGACCTGCTGAAAGAGGGCATTGCCGCCGCTCGAGCCGGCCAGGCTGCCCAGGCGCGCGCTTGCCTGCTGCCTGTCGTCCAGGCCGACGAGCGCAACGTACAGGCCTGGTACTGGCTCAGTCGCGTCGTCGAGTCGCCTAAAGAGCGCGAGATTTGCCTGGAGAATGTGCTGGCGCTGGACCCCGGTCACGCAGCCGTCCAGTCTGAATTGGCCGCTCTCCGCACCCAGACGGCGCAAGCGCAAGAGCCCGCCCGGGCTGCGGTCGAGTTCATCCCTGCCACGCCGGAGGAATGCCTGATTTCAAACGCGGCTGTGGAGCCGCTGCCCTGCCCCTACTGCGGCGCGCAGGCTGACCCCCTGGCCCGCCAATGCCCTACATGCGGCCGCGCTATCTCTGTCAGAGAGCGCAAGTCGAAAGGCCACTCGCTCTACTCACTCGGGCTGGTGTTGATCTGGTTCGGGCTGGCCAATTACGTGTGGTTGGGGCTGAGCTTCTACTACCTGGGCTCGGACCTGACTGCCATGGTTGAGGCCTCGCCGCGTTGGGCCGCAACGCTGCAAAAAGTGGCCGAACTGCTGAGCTTGAAGGCGCCTGCCCTCGACACGCTGGCCCTGCCGCCGGCGCCGGTGCTGCTGGCCGGAGGGGGGGCGTTCGCCCTCAGCCTGGTCATCGCCGCCGGTCTGTACTATCGCATCCGGTTCGCCTATTGGCTAACGGTCGGGCTGATCCTCCTCGGCTCGATCCTGCTCTTCTACAACGCCATTACAGCCGAGACCTGGCAGCTCGCGCGGCTGGTTGTGGCGCTGGTCCTCTTTTTGGCCGCGACGAGCTTTGTCTTTGCGGCCCACGACGAGTTCGCCTGGGTAGAGCGGCGGCTGGCGGCCGTGCTAGATCCAGACGCGGACAGCCACTCGGCGCTCTATGCGAGAGGGCGGAGGTACGCCGACCAGGGGATGTGGGCCAGGGCTGTGGTTCATTGGGCCAAAGCTGTGGCCCTCAACCCAGGCCATCCCGACTATCGCCTGGCCCTGGCCTCGGGCTATATCAACCTGGGGCAGCCGGAGAGGGGGCTGGAGCACCTGGAGCAGGCGCGGCGGATAGAGCCGGATAACCCGCAGATCCCCGAGCTGTCAAAGCGGATCCCTACTTCCACAGGTGGGCGTATTTGAGCCCACTGCCGGTGTTGAATAGCACCACGCTCTCGCCGTCGCCGATCCAACCCCGCCGGCGCAGGTGAAGCAGGGCGGCCAGCGACGCCGCGCCCTCTGGACAGGCAAAGATACCCTGGGTGCGGCCTATGAGCCGGGCGGCGGCCATCATCTCCTCGTCCGACACGGCCAGCGCCGTACCGCCGCTCTCGCGCAGGGCGCGGAGGATGAGGAAATCGCCCACGGCGGCCGGCACCCGCAGCCCGTCGGCCACCGTCGCGGCGTTGGGCCACGGCGCGGCGAACTCTTGACCGTCTTGGAAGGCCTTGACCATCGGGGCGCAGCCCTCGGCCTGGACGGTCACCATCCGCGGCCGGGCGGGGCCGATCCAGCCGAGCTGCTCCATCTCGTCGAAAGCTTTCCACATGCCGACCAGCCCGGTGCCGCCGCCGGTGGGATAGATGATCACGTCGGGCAGGCGCCAGCCGAACTGCTCGGCCAGCTCGTAGCCCATCGTCTTTTTTCCCTCCAGGCGGTAGGGCTCCTTGAGGGTAGACAGGTCGAACCAGCCGTGCGGGCGCCCGTCTTCAGCCGCCCGCCGGCCACAGTCGGTGATCAGGCCATCGACCAGCGTGACCTCGGCGCCCAGGGCGCGGCACTCGGCCACAAAGAGGGGG
>JAFGOG010000145.1 GCA_016926595.1 Anaerolineae bacterium | reverse complement strand
TGGGCGACCTCGAGCGCCTGATCCTGGCCCGGCTGATGATAGGCCAGGGCCAGCCCCAGGATGGGCTGGCGATTTTGGAGCGGTTGTTGCCGCGGATGGAGAGGGAAGGCCGATGGGGCAGCGCAATCGAGGGGCACATCCTTACCGCCCTGGCCCTCCAAGCGGCAGGAGATACGCCACAAGCGGCGGCCGCGCTGGAGCAGGCGCTGTCGCTGGCCGAACCGGAAGGCTATGTGCGCATCTTTGCCGACGAGGGAGCGCCGCTGGCCGATCTGCTGCGCCAGGCCGCGGCGCGGGGCGCGGCGCCCGAGTATGTGGGCCGGCTCCTGGCGGCCATCCGCGCCGGGGAGCGGGGGCCTGCCCCCGACATCCCAGGGCTGGTCGAGCCGCTGGCCGATCGAGAGATCGAAGTGCTGCGGCTGATCGCCGCCGGCCTGTCCAACCAGGAGATCGCCGAAGAGCTGGTTGTGGCGGTCAGCACCGTCAAATGGCACATCAACAACCTGTATGGCAAGCTGGGTGTGAGCAGCCGCACCCAAGCCATCGCCAGGGCTAGAGAATTGGAACTGCTGTAAGGCAAAGGTAAACCCCTTTCCCACCCCCCCACACCCACCTTTTGGGTGGTGACACCTCCCCCAGGCGAGCGGTACAATGATGGGCGTGACTGCCAATCTTGTATCGCTCGAAAAGGAGGGTGACACGATGTTTCAACGTTTGGGGCATATCGCAGCCAAGTACCGGGTACTGGTCATCGTCGCCTGGATCGCGCTGGCCGCGGGCCTGACGATGGCCGCGCCGAGCCTGGACGAGGTGTCCAGCTCGGACCAGAAAGACTTTTTGCCGGAGGACGCGCCCTTTGTTCGCGCCCAGGAGGTGCAGGCGCGCGCCTTTCCCGAGCAGTCGGCGGCCAGCAGCAGCATGGTGGTGGTGGACGCCGGCCAGGGGCGCACTGTCCGCGATCCGGAGGTGTGGGCGTTTATCGAGGAGCTGGAGGGCTGGCTGGGCAGTGACCAGGCGCCCTACAACATCAGCCAGGTGGCCGGGCCGGCGACCACGCCTGAATTCGCCGACAAGCTGATCTCGGCCAACGGGCAGATCGCCCTGGTGGGCGTCGGCATGAGCAGCGGCATGGACTTGAAGCCTACCGACGACGCGGTGATGGTCATCGACGATTGGCTGGAGGAACACACGCCGGCCAACATCGCCGCCTACCAAAGCGGAGAGGCCGCCCTGAACGCGCAAGCCGAAGAGTCGGCCTTTACCACGATGGACCGCACGCTGTGGATCACGCTGATCCTGGTAGTCGTCGCCCTACTGGCGATCTATCGCTCGCCGGTCAGTCCCGCGATCCCGCTCTTTGCCGTGACGATGGCCCTGCTCGTGACGCTGGCCGTCACCGGCCTGCTGGCCGAGGCGGGGATCATTGCCGTCCTGACCGAAGTACAGACGATCCTGGTGGCGGTGATGTACGGCGCGGGCACCGACTATTGCCTGTTCCTCATCAGCCGCTTCCGGGAGGAGATGGCCGGCGAGGCGGGGGCAGGGGAAGCGACGCGGCGCACGGTGCGCATGGTGGGCGAGACGATCAGCAGCAGCGCCGGGACGGTGTTTGTCGGGTTTATGTCGCTGGTCTTTGCCGAGATGGGCATGTTCAAGAGCGCCGGACCGATGCTGGCCATTGGCATCGCCGTCAGCCTGGCAGCAGGCTTGACGCTGGTACCGGCCCTGCTGGCGGCGCTTGGCAACAAGGCGTTTTGGCCAGCCAAGGCGCGGCATCGCTCCTCTGGCCGGTGGTACGAGGCGACCTCCAAGCTGGTCAGCTCGCGGCCGCTGTTGGCCATTGTGGCGATCGCGGCGGTCATGGCCCCGCTGTCGGCATATGGCTTTTCACGGGATCTGAACTATGACCTGATCGCCGAGCTGCCGAAGGAGATCCCCTCGGTCAAGGGCTATCGCCTGATGCAGGAGCAGATGGGCAGCGGCGTCCTCTTTCCCCTGACCGTCGTCGTCACCGGCCGCGATCCGGCGGCCATGGCCGGGGAGATCGTGCAGCTCACGGAGGAGCTGTACGCGCTGGAGGGGGTGACGGACGTGCGCGGCCTGCACACCCCACTCGGCTACGAGGATGAAACGCTCAACCGCCTGTTGCGCGTGGACGGCCAGCTCGGGCTGCTGCTGGCGATGGGCGAGGGCCAGGGGGAGGCGATCCCCGATGCGGAGCAGATGCAAGCCACGATCAACGGGATGCGCCGCTACGTCGATGCCCTGATGGCGCAGCTCCCCGAGCTGGCGGGGGACGAAAACCTGCTGGCCGCAGGGGAGATCCTGGACAGCGGACTGATGGGGATCATGATGCGCCAGGACGAGCTGTTAGCCGCCGTCCAAGGGCTGATCGGGCGCTGCGGGGGTATGGACAACGCCTACCTGATCCCGCCGATGGAAGAGGGGGACCTGTTCGCCGAGCTGCGGCCGCTGTACGAGGAGTATGTCGCCGCCGACGGCGCCTCCTACCGGCTGGAGGTAGTCCTGGCCGACGCCACCAGCGAGCCGGGCTTGGACACGGTGAACGAGATCCGGGGCGTGCTAGAAGCGTACCAGGGCGACGGCGAGGCGGTCGTCAGCGGGTTTACCGTGGTGTATACCGACATCCGCGACATTATGAACCGCGACATGTACCGGGCCTTTGGCTTTGTCCTGGCCGGCGTTTTTGTGGTGCTGCTGTTGATGCTGCGCAGCGTCGTGGCGCCGGTGTACCTGATCGCCACTGTGCTGCTGAGCTTTACCTGCACACTGGGGCTGACCAACCTGTTCTTTGACCTGGTGATGGGGGTCGAGCGGCTGTCGTGGCTGCTACCGATGTTCATGTTCGT
>JAFGOG010000144.1 GCA_016926595.1 Anaerolineae bacterium | reverse complement strand
TGAAACTCGGCTTCCCCGTCCAATGCCAGTTGGTCGAGCACGGCGGGGTCTACTTTCGACAGATCAGCCTCGGAGGTCCCCGGCCCTGGGGCGAGAGGACTGGTCGCTGCCGGCGCGGAAAGGCCGGCCAGAAGCAGGCTGAGCAGGAGCAGGAAACTCAAAGTTTTGCTTGGCTTCATCGTGACTGTTTATTCCTCCCATAGATTGAACCAGCTGGCATTGTAGCACGCCTTGTATCTCTTTGCCAGTTTGGTGGGTGGGGTGGAGAGAGGACGTGGTTGCCGACTCTGGCCGCAGATTTGCAGAGGAGGCACGACCATGCTATAACTAATATCGTCGAATTCATCCACGAAAGCAGGAGGCCAGCTTGAACCTGAGTGTGATCGTTCTCGCCGCAGGGCAGGGGGTGCGGATGAAATCGGACCTGCCCAAGGTGATGCATCCCCTGGCGGGGCGGCCGATGGTGCGCTATGTGGTCGAGACCGCCAGGGCGCTGGAACCGGCCTGCCTGGTGGTGGTAGTGGGCCACGGCGCCGACCTGGTCCGCCAGGCCCTGGGCGATGGCGTGACGTATGCGGTGCAGGCCGAGCGGTTGGGCACCGGCCACGCGGTGCAGCAGACCGCGGGGGCGGCTGCCGGGCGGGCAGGGACGGTGCTGGTTCTGTTCGGCGACACGCCGCTCGTCCGGCCCGAGACGCTGCACCAGGCGGTCGTCCGCCACCAGGCCGAGGGCGCGGCGGTGACGATGCTCTCCTTTCGCCCTGGAGATCCGACCGGGTATGGCCGTATCGTGCGGGACGCGGCAGGGGGGCGGGTGGCGGCGATCGTGGAGGAGCGGGACGCCACGCCGGAAGAGCGGTCAATCGGCGAGGTGAGCAGCGGCATGTACTGCTTCCGCGACGGCTGGTTGTGGCCCAACCTGTCCAAATTGGCAGCCAGCAGCGTGGTAGGGAACGCCGGGCATAAAGAAATCTACCTGACCGACCTGGTGGCGATGGCCCGCCAACAGGGGGAAGCGGTGATCGCCGTACCGATGGCCGACGCGCTGGAGGCGATCGGGCTGGATCAGCGGGTCAAGCTGGCCCAAGGGGAAGCCGAGATGCGGCGGAGGATCAACGAGCGGTGGATGCTGGCCGGCGTGACGATGATCGATCCGGCGACGACCTATGTCGAGGCCGACGTCGAGATCGGAGCCGACACGACGATCTGGCCCAACACCGTGCTGCAGGGCCGGACGAGGATCGGCCGGGGATGCATGATTGGGCCGGGCACGATCGTCCGCGATTCGAGCATCGGCGATGGCTGCCGGGCCGAGCTGTCGGTGGTTGAGCAGGCGATCATGGACGAGGGCAGCGAGATCGGACCGTATGGCCATTTGCGCAAGGGCGCTCACCTGGGACCAGGGGTGCACATGGGCAATTTTGGCGAGGTCAAGAACTCGTACCTGGGGCCAGGGGCCAAGATGGGCCACTTTGGCTACCTGGGCGACGCGACAGTGGGGGCAAAAGCCAACATCGGCGCAGGGACGATCACCTGCAACTATGACGGCAAGCGCAAGCATCCGACCGTCGTCGGGGCAGGGGCCTTTATCGGCAGTGATACGATGCTGGTGGCGCCGGTAACGGTAGGCGACGGGGCCAAGACGGGGGCCGGCGCGGTGGTGACCCACGACGTGCCGCCGGGCAGTGTGGCCTATGGGGTACCGGCCCGTATTCGCCAGGCGCCGGAGGAGGGCAAGGACAACCCAATTGCCGGAGGGGTTGTGCGGTCGCCCTCCCCTAAAGCGCCCGTGGAGGCGGAGGAGGAAAAGTAGAATGACTGCCATCGAGTGGTCCCTGCTATTGGGACTGCTCCTGCTGACCATACTTTCGGCTCTGGGGCAGGCAGCCCTGGTCAATGTGCGCAAGGCGCGCCTCAGGCAATTGAGCGACGAGGGCAACAAGGAAGCCCAGACGGCCGAGCGGTTGAGCGACAACGCCAGCCGCCTGCTGGCGACGACCCGGTTTGTGGTGACGCTGACCAACCTTTTTGCCGGGGGGATGGTGGCCGTGCTCCTGGCGCCGCCGTTGGCCGATTGGTGGCAGCCGTGGTTGAAGGGGACTGCTTATCCTCTGGCCTTTAGCGTGGTGGTGCTGCTGGCAGCGATCCTGCTGCCGGCGATAGGCCAGTTGGCGCCAGAGGCGATCGCCGCCCAACGGCCTGAGCGGCTGGCGTTGTGGCTGGCGCGCCCGCTGGCGGTCGTGACGGCCGTGACCACGCCGCTGGTGCAGGTGACCATGGGGATCGGCCGGGCTGTGGCCGGCCTGTTCGGCGCCAAGACACAGGCCGACCTGTCGATCGTGACCGAAGAGGAGATCAAGACGCTGGTGGACGCCGCCGAGGAGGAGGGTGTCATCGAAGAGGACGAGAAGGAGATGATCTCGTCGATCTTTGAGCTGGGCGATACCCTGGCCCGGCAGGTGATGGTGCCGCGCATGGACGTGACGGCCTTGGAAGTTACGACGCCGATGTTGGAGGCGCTGGACAGGATCATGCAGGCCGGCTACTCGCGAGTCCCGATCTACGAAGAGACGATCGACAACGTGATCGGTGTGCTGTACGCCAAGGACCTGCTGCCTTACCTGCGCGATGGCCGGATCGACGTGCCGATCAAAAGTATCCTGCGCCCGGCCTACTTTGTGCCAGAGACCAAGCGCGCCAGCGACCTGCTGCCCGACCTGCAGCAGCGGCGGGTGCACATGGCCATCATCGTGGACGAGTATGGCGGTATGGCCGGGCTGGTGACGATCGAAGACGTGCTCGAGGAGATTGTCGGCGAGATTCACGACGAGTATGACGTCGAGGAGATGTTTGTGGAGCTGGCCGGTGAGGGTGAATACCTGATGGACGCGCGGGTTGACCTGGACGATCTGAACCGGCTGATGGCAAGCTCGCTGCCGACCGAGGAGAGCGACACGTTGGGCGGCTTTATCTACGCCGAGCTGGGCCGGGTACCGACGGTGGGCGACCGGGTCCAGTTCGAGGACCTGTCGTTGACCGTCGAGTCGGTGGCAGGACGCCGCATCCAAAAGGTCCGCGTCCGGCGATTGCCACAGGCGGTGGAAGCGGCGGAAGAAAAGGGCCAGCCGCCTGTACAGAGCGGGAACGGCAGTGGAAAGGACAGACGCCATGGGTAAGCAGCCGGCCGATCGACAGTTGGTGGAGATAGCCCGCCAGGCCCGCGAACGGGCCTATGCGCCCTATTCCCATTTCCCGGTCGGCGCGGCGCTGTTGGGGCGCTCGGGGCGGGTGTATACCGGCTGCAACGTCGAAAACGCGTCCTATCCACTCACCATCTGCGCCGAGCAGACAGCAGTCGCCAAGGCAGTGTCGGAGGGGGAACGGGAATTTAAAGCCATCGCCGTGATCACCGCCACCGGCGCGACGCCGTGCGGCGCCTGCCGGCAGATCCTGCGCGAGTTCGGCGGGCCAGATGGCGACCTGCGGGTGATCGTAGCCGATACGGCGGGCCACGTCCGCGCCTTTACCATCGCCGAGCTGCTGCCAGCAGGGTTTACGCCTGACCAATTAGGATAAGACAGCTTGACCAAAAAGGCTGTTACTCGCCATACACCACCAACGGCAGGTAATAGCGATATGGATCGACGGCATGAGTCGTGACCATGGCGTACTGGCGAGTGCCGCCGTCCCGGTCGGAGCGGACACTGACCAGCGCTGTGTCCTCCCCAGAGGCGGGCGCCGCCGGGACATGGACCTCAACAGGCAGGTCTAGCGATTCGCCTGGGGCCAGAGTCGCCGTGTGCGACACAGGAAAGGTGACCACCCAGGCATTGTCTTCGGCGAACAGGGTATAGCTGTCCGCCTGTGGCTTGGCGTTGGTCAAGGTCAGGTTGTAGGCAGCGGTCGAGCCCCTCATCCCCGCCCCCACCTGGCTGGCCGGGGCCAGACCGATGCCCGAATCGGCCTGGACGGCGACCAGAGGATCGGCGTCCCGCTCGGGGCCCCACACCGGCCGCCACAGGGATTGATCGCCCTTCAGGTAGAGGTTAAAGGTCTCTGTCAGCAGCCGGCGGGTAATGGCCAACTGGGCCGCACGGTCGAGCGGCCCGGAGTCGCAGCCAAAGATGTCATAGTCCATGAAACCGCAGTGCCAGCCGCCCTCGACCAGCGGCAGTTGGCGGGGCGGATTGGCGTTGTCATAGATCGGCCCAGTGTGAGAAGCAACCGGGGCGATGGCGTCATCACTCGCGCCGACAAGACGCACCGGCACGGCGACGCCGGCGACGGCGGCGATGGCCGAGGGGTTGGTCTCGGCGGCGGCCAGGGTTACCACCGCCCGGACACGCGGGTCGGCAGCAGCGGCCAGAACGCTCGCCCCGCCGCCCATCGAGTGGCCGGACAAGCCCAGGTGAGCGACGTCCACCTGCTGGTAGAGCCAAGAGCCGGCGTCGGCGTTCTCCACTTCGAGGTAGGTAAGACAATGGCGCATGTCGTCGGCATAGAGCTGGTGGTTGGGGAAAAGGTTGGTGTACGACTCGGTCGCGACGACGAGATATCCCCAGGTGGCCAGGTGCCCCAAGGTGCTTTGGTAATGAGGCGGGGTGATCAGCCAGCCGTGGCCGAAGGAGATGGCCGGGTAGGGCGCACCGCCGCCGTCGTAGGGCGCACCCTGGCCAGGGCTCGCAGCAGGGTAAAAGAGCAGCGCGGTGAAGGTGCTGTCGTCAGGACGGGCGATCGTCACCTGCTGCCAGCCGGGCTGGTAGGGGCCAGGATCGGCTGGATCAAGCAGCGGACAGCCGCCAGCAGATGCGCCGCCGCCCGGCAGGAGCAGGCCAAAGGCCAGCCCCACCAGGATCACCAGGAAAGCCGGTACGAAACGGCCGCCAACCAAGGGCAATCTCCTTCAGGGGCGGGGAGACCCCGCCCCTACAAAACACCCTGCCGGGCCCTTTGTGTTACGGCAGCGGCTCAAACTTGAGCACCTTCTGGCTACCGGGATCGGTGACATAGATGTAACCAGCCGGGTCGAGGGCGATACCGGTGGGCATGGTGAAAGCGTCGCTCTCGGTGCCGTAGCGGCCCCAAGTGGCCACGATCGTGCCATCGTTGTCAAAGACATAGACGCGATAGCCTTCGGGATCGGTGACGTACACCCGGCCCTGGCTGTCGACGTCGACGTATGGCTTGTTGACGACCGACTCGCCGAACCAGCCCTCAACCGGCCACTCGCGGATATAGTTGTAGCCAGGGCCAAAGGACTGGACGCGCCGGTTCCAGGTATCGGCTACGTACAGATCGCCGTCCGAATCGAGGGCCAGGCCGACCGGCTCCTCAAAGCTGCCGGCAATCAGCCCGCCGCCGCCCCACTGAGCCAGGTAGGCGCCATTGCGGTCAAAGACCATGATCCGCTTGTTGCCGGTATCAGAGATGAACAGCCGGCCTTGGTTGTCCACCACCAGGTCGCGCGGCCCATAGAACACGCTTTCGCCGCCCGCGGCGCTCGACATCTGCTGGAGGCTACCCCACTTGGCCACAAAGGCGCCATCGCTCTCGAATACCTGAATGCGATGGTTCCAGGTATCGGCCACATATACCCGCCCGTCGCCGTCAACGGTGATGCCCCACGGCTCCTTGAACTCGCCATCGCCCAAGGCTAACGGCCCATCGCCGTCGGGGTCGATGCATTCGGTGCCATTTTCCATGTCGCAGTAGCTTCCCCATTGGCGCAGGAAGGCGCCGTCAGGGCTAAAGACCTGGATGCGGGCGTTGTCCGAATCGACCACATAGACCTCGCCGCCGGGCCCGACGGCTATGCCCCGGGGCCGCATGAACTGGCCGGGTTCGG
>JAFGOG010000143.1 GCA_016926595.1 Anaerolineae bacterium | reverse complement strand
GCCGGGCATATTCGCCGATGCTCGACCCCCCGTCAGCCGAGCAGGTCGAATGGACGTGCAGGTCGATCACATCTCTCCCACCCTCTTGTAGGGGCGGCCCCATGTGGCCGCCCTCCTTGACCCCCCGTCAGCCGAGCAGGTCGAATGGACGTACAGGTCGATCACAGCTCTCCCATCCTCTTGTAGGGGCGGCCCCATGTGGCCGCCCTCCTTGGCCGCCCTCCTTGGCCGCCCTCCTTGGCCCCCTCCGTGGCTGCCGCATCTGCCCCATCACCGCGCCAGTTGAGGGACGATGAACAGGAACAGGCACGCCACGTCCAGCGGAATGAGCATCAAATAGGGCAGCGCCTCGACCAGCGGATCCCAGCGCCGGGGCACAAACCGCCGCGCGGCGAGCGCCGCTCCGGCCGCGCCGAGTATCAGCGTCGGCCACTTGGCCAGCTCTCCTGCCAGCAGGCTGCCGACCGCCGTCGCCCCGGCTGCGCCGGCCATCAGCGCCGCCAGCAGCCAGGCCCGCTCGCGGCGCAGCGCCTCGCTCCAGCCCACCGCCGCCGCCAGGCTGATCGGCGCCAGCGCCGTGAACAAATAGCGCCCCTGGAACTGGACAAACTGGGTGTTGTACCACAGATAGCTGCCTGCGCTGAACAGCGCCAGCAGCGCCAGCAGCCCGCCGGTGGCCGTCTGCCACCGTGCCGGACGCCAGCCCTGCTTCGCTTGCCGCCAGGTGCCCACCGCCCAGGCGGCCAGCCCGGCCACCGCCGCCGCCGACCAGACGGCCAGCGCCTGGTACAGCCGTGCGTCGATCAGCACCCCCATCCAGCCAAACTGCCCCCAAAAGCTGCGAAAAGTCGTCAGCCCCAGGTCTCCCAGCCAGCGGGCCGCCCCGTTGGCCGCCACGAGCTCGGCCGTCCGCAGTTGTCCGGCCACCACCAGGTTGTGCCGTTCCAGCCCCAGCAGGTCCAGCCCCCCATATTGCGCCGCGTTTCGCACCCACCACGGCAGCGCCAGCGCGACCGCTGGCAGCAAGTACAACCCCGCCGCCTTCACAAACTCTCCGCCTGAAAAAGGCCGTTCCTCCAGCCACACCTGCCGCGCAGCAATGGCCAGCGTCACCAGCGGCAGCGCCACATAAATCCCCGATTTCGTCACCAATGCCAGCCCCGTGGCGATCCCAAGCGTCACCGCCGCCTGTAGGGGCGGCCGGCCGTCCGCCTCTACCCGTGGCATCTTCATATACCGGATCGCCAGCAGCACGATCGTCGCCAGCAGCAGCTCGGCCAGCAGATCGTTGCCCACCGCCGCCGACTGGGCCAGGTGCATCGGCAGCAGGGCGGTGAACGCCGTCGCCGCCAGCGCCAGCCCCGGTCGCCCGGGCGCCGCTTCTTGTGCCGTCCAGTACACCACCGCCGCCAGCGCCGCCCCGATCGCCGCCGTCAGCAGCCGCAGCGGCAGCAGCGCCCCGTCAAAGGCCCGGTAGACCCCTGCCGCCAGCAGATAGTAGAGCGGCGGCTGGTGGAACTCGTAGCGGATCGGATCGATGCCCATCTCCGGCGGGAAATGGGCCTCCTTGATCTCCTCCAAGTACTGCGCCGGGTAATCGCCCGGCTTGAGCACCGGGAACCGGTACTGCTCGGCCACGTACCTGACATAATTATAGTGCGCTGGCTCGTCGGGGTTCTGCCACGCCGGCGTATAGACCGCAAACAGCGCCGCCAGCGCCAGATATGTCCCGATGATCGCCGCCAGCAGCCAGGTGGCTCCCCTCGGCTTGGGCCTTCCCGAGCCTGCCGGCTCTTCCCCAGGTTGGACAGACATAACCCCTCCGCGCCCATTGTACCCCACCTGGATGAAAACGACAAGCGGCGACCCTGCGAGTAGGTCAGGAGGCGTCCATTTGAACAAAACCCCCATCTGGGGTATAATGGCCCCACGGAGGAACCACATGAGCCTGCTTCACAAACTGCGCACCCTTGTTGGCGCCCTGGTACACGCGCCCTTTACACCCAGGCCGGCCAAGGCCGGCCCGGACCCTGCGCCAACCCAGCCGGAAAAGGCTTCGCGCCCTGCGGACAGCGCGGACGGCGCCGATCTGCAGGCCCGCGAGCCCGGTGTCGCCGACACCGACCGCGTCGCCGACCTGCTCGCCCGCCGCAAAGGGTCGGAATAGCCGCCCTGGAGCGCGCCGCCCAAACCAGCCAGCCGCGGAAAACAGGTTGACATTCCTTTCCTTTTGGTCTATAATCTGTTCAGATCAGGTGCGAGCGCCAGCGCACGTTCGTTGTCTCGTCGTGGCCCATGCTTCCTGCACCTGCGCCGGCAAGATGGACAGCCATTCCATCCCATGTGGGCCTCGTCGCCCCGTTAAACGACGAAGACAGAGGAGAAGAAGATGAAAAAGCTTGTATTGCCCATAATCGTCCTGGTGGCGCTTGCCCTGTTCGTCATCGCCTGTGGCGGGCCCGAACCGACGCCCACGCCGCCGCCCCCGGCGGACATTCTCAACGCCGCCACCGCCGCCATGGAAAAGATCGATTCGGCCCACCTGGACATGACCATGGCCATGACCATGACCGCGCAGGGCATGACCCTGAACATCCCCATAACCATGGCCGGCGACATGCAGAACCCTGATCGCTTCAAGGGAAAGATGTCGATGTCGATGATGGGCCAGAGCATGAACGTAGACATGGTCGTCATCGGCGACACAACCTACGTCACCGACCCGACCACCGGCGAATGGCAGGTCACCACTGCCGAGGAAGCCGGCGTCCCGTTCGACCCCAAAGAGCTGACCGGGGGGGTCAAGCCGGAAGACATCGAGGGCCTGACCTTTGTCGGCGAAGAAATGGTCGGTGACCGGCCGGCCTACCACCTGACCGGCAAAGTGACAAAAGCCCCTCTCGGCCTGGAAGAGTCGTTGGGCGCCGGCGGCGACGTTAACCTCACCGCTGACTACTGGATCGACAAAGAGACCAACTACACCCTCAAGACCACCGTCAACGGGGACCTGGTGATAACCGGCGACATGGAGGCCACCATCAACATGGCGATGACGATTCTGTTCTCCGCATTTGACGTGCCGGTGACCATTGAGGCGCCTGAGGTAAGCGAATAAGCTCCCAACAGGCCTGGCGGGTTAAGAAAACCCGCCAGGCCTTTTTATTTTGCGATACAGCTCCAGCGTATCGGCCGCGATCTGGCCCCAGCCGAACTGCTCTGCCAGCGCCCTGGCCCCTGCGCCGATCCTCTGCCGTAACGCCGCGTCGGCCGCCAGCCGGCGGACCGCCGCCGCCAGCGCCGCCGGATCTCTCGGCGGCGCCAGCGCGATATTCTCCCCGTCGACCAGCTCCGGCAGCGCCGTTCGCGGCCGCGTCGTGACGATCGCCATCCCGTGCGCCAGTGCGGCGTGAAACGTACCGTGCAGGAACGATACCCCGTCGCGAAACGGCAGCACGCATAGATCCGCCGCCCAGAAATTGGCCGATACTTCTTCAGCCGGTGTATAGCCGGTCCACCGCACCCGTTCGCCCAGGCCCAGCTCGTTGATCAGCGTCCGGATGTGGGCCAGGTAGGCCACGTTCGTCGGATCGCTCGCCCCCGTCTGCCCGCCGATCATCATCAGGTGCGGATTGCCTGCCTCGCCCGGCTTGTCTACCAGCAGCTTGAGCGCCTGCAGCAGCGTGTCCACCCCTTTCCGGTCGTTGACAAAGCCAAAGAAGCACAGCAGCAGGTCGCCCGGCCCGGCCCCCCATCTGGCTCGCCAGGCGCCCCGGTCGTATCCGGACAGCGCCCGCGGCGGGGCGATGTTCGACCCGATCGGCACCAGCGCCTGCAGCGGCTGCCCCGGGCGCACCGCCTGCCGCAGCGCCTCGTGGTCGTCGCGGTTGGTAGTGATCGCCAGGTCGCAGCCGCGGGCCAGCTCGTGCACGATCCACCTGCGCAGCGGACCGGCCTTGGGGAACAGATAGGGCGTCCGCAGGTCGTGAAAAGTCACCGCCGTACGGGGCCGCTCGCTGCCCAGCCAGCGCAGCCGCCGGGGGAACAGGTTGATCGCCGGGTGCAGCCCATAGGCCGCCGCCTGGTACTGGATGTGAACCACGTCGGGCCGCTCGCGGCGCGCCAGGTCCAGCAGCGCGCCCCAAACGCCCCACCCCCAGCCCTTGATGGTGGGGTGGACCGTCAGCCCGGGCGTGGGCCCGGCCTGCGTCGAGCTGGCCACCGCCACCTCGCAGCCCAGGTCGCCCAGCGCCAGCCCGATCTCGCGCGTATAATCGCCCACCCCGCCCTGCATCGGCGGGAACTCGCCGGTGACGAACAGGACCTTCATCGCCGTTTGGGGGGGCGCAGGCCCGAGCGGAGCACCTGGCGGTAGGCCTTCATCCGCTCGCCTCGCATCGGCCGCTTGTGGCCGATCAGCCACTTGAGCCCTTCCCGCGCCCATTGGTACACGTACGTGGACAGCAGGAACCAGCGCAGCAGCTCGGCCCGCACTGCGCCGTGGTGCTTGCGAAAATAGCGCACCTTGCTGCTCTGAAAATAGATGTGCCGGGCCGCGACTACCTGCTCGCTGCTTTTGCCCTCGTGGTGGATCACCGTCGCCGTCGGCAGGTACACGACCTCCCACCCGGCGGATTTAATGCGCCGGCACCAATCGATCTCCTCCGAGTACATGAAAAAGCCTTCGTCCAGCCCGCCGGCCTCCTCGTAGGCCTCGCGGCGGACCAGCAGGCAGGCGCCCACCAGCCAATCGACCGTCTGGATCGCGTCGTCAGGCGTGTCGGCCATCCGGTAGCGGCGGGCGAACCGGTTGTCCGGCCACCACTCGCCCAGCACCGTGCTCTCGAACAGGGCGGTGGTCAGCGTTGGAAAGCGCCGCCGCGACGGTTGCAGCCGGCCGTCGGCGTACCGGAGCTGCGGCCCCATCACCCCGACCCGCGGATGCTCCTCCAGGTAGTCGGCCATCGTCGCCAGCGTGTCGCTGGCCAGCTCAGTGTCGGGATTCAACACCATCAGATAGCGGCCCTGCCCGGTGGCCAGCCCCTGATTGTTGGCCGCCGTGAACCCTCGGTTCTCCTCGTTGGCGATCAGCCGCACCTGTGGGAACTCGGCCCGCACCATCTCCGCGCTCCCGTCACCGCTCGCATTGTCCACCACGACCACTTCGATCTGCAGGTGGGGGGAGGGTGGCCCGCCCGAGTCGGCGGCCCTGGAATCCAAAATCGACCTCAGGCATCGCCGCAGCAGGTCGCGGACGTTCCAGCTTACAATAACCACCGTCACATCGACTGGCAAAGCTGTCACCCTGAGCGCGGCGAAGGGTCTATCTGCGCAAGGAAAGGCCTACCTGCGCCTCGACAGGCTATACTCCGCCAGCGCGTGCAGCGTGTCCCGCGGCGGGCGGTTGGGCAGGGCGGCCAGCGCCGCCTGGCTGCGCGTTACAAACTCTCCCGCCCGGTCCAGCGCCTGGCTTATCGCCCCCGATTCCTGGATCGCCGCCACCACATCGCCGACCAGTTGCTCGTTCATATCGGTGCCGCGCACCACCATCGCCACCCGGCTGTCCTCTGGATGGTCATGCAGGTAATAGAGCGCCGGCAGCGTGACGATCCCCTCTCGCAGATCGCCGGCCACCGGCTTGCCCAGCTCAGTCTGGTCGCCCTGAAAGTCCAGCACGTCGTCCACGATCTGAAAGCCCATGCCCAAAAGCCGGCCATAATCGCGCAGGGCGGCGGTCTCCGGCTCGGGCGCGCCGCTCAGCACCGCCGCAGCCTCGGTGGCCGCGGCGAACAGCGAGGCGGTCTTGGCCTCGATCCGCTGGTCATAGCGTCCCAGCGCCGCTTTCCATGCCTGCTCGTTGCCGGTAGGCGGCACGTCGCGGCGGTCAAAGATCTGGCGCAGCTCGCCGCTGCAAATGGCCATCAGCGTGTTGGCAAAGATCGTCATCACCCGCACGTTGCCTGCCTCGGCGGCCAGCGCCGCGGCGCGGGCAAAGAAATAGTCGCCGGCCAGCACCGTCGTGCCTGGGCTCCAGGACGCATTCAGCGTTGGATTGCCGCGCCGGAGCGCTGCTCCGTCGATCAGATCGTCGTGGACCAGCGTCGCCGTGTGCAGCATCTCTGTCGACGCTGCCAGGGCGACCAGCTTGTCCGTCTCGGCCGGGTAGAAACGGCCGGCCAGCAAGGCCAGCGCTGGGCGCAGCCGTTTGCCGCCGCTGCCCAACAGGTGGTTTAGCACCGCCGTCAACTGCGGATGCTCCGATTCTGGCGCCTCGCGCAGCTTGCGCTCGACCAGCTCCAGGTCGTCGGCCAGCGGTTCCAACAACAGGATTGTCTTCAATCTACTTCCTCATGCAATTAAGTGTTAGCCACTCACTTCCAACTCAAACAACCGCCTGGCATTGGCAGTTGTCGCTGCCGCCACCATGTCGAGAGTCAGACCTTTGATCTCCGCCACCTTTTCGGCCACCAGCCGCACGTAGGCCGGCTCATTCCGCTTGCCCCGGTGCGGGTGCGGCGTCAGGTACGGGCAGTCGGTCTCGATCAACAGCCGGTCGAGTGGCAGCGCCTGCACGATCTCGGCCAGGCGTCGTGCGTTCTTGTAGGTCACCGGCCCCGAGATCGAAATGTAAAACCCAAGGTCGATGGCCCGCTTGGCCATCAACAGGTCACCCGAAAAAGAGTGCAGCACCCCCACCCGCCCGGCGAGGGACGAGCTGGTCAGACCTGCTGCCCATCCGGTCAGCGCCTTTAGCACCTCGGCGTGGGCCTCGCGGTCGTGAACGATCACCGGCTTGCCCAGCCTGGCTGCCCAGGCCAACTGTGCCTGGAATGCCCGCCGCTGTGCGTCCTGGGGCGACAGGTTGCGATAAAAATCGAGCCCGATCTCGCCCACCGCCACCACCTTTGGCTGCCGGGCCAGCTCGCGCAGCGCCGCGAGTGCGTCTCCGTCGAGTGTCTTGGCATCGTGCGGATGCACCCCCACACTGGCATACACCTGTGGGTACTGCTCGGCCAGCGCCGCCGCCCGCCGGCTCGATTCCAGGTCGGCCCCGGCGTTGACGATCGCCGCCACCCCCGCTGCCTGCGCCCGCTCGACCACCGCCGCCCGGTCGGCGTCGAACTGTGGAAAGTCAAGATGGGCGTGCGTGTCGATCAACACTACCTTTTCAACCCTGCGATCCGCAGCCCATCCTCCAGGATCGGCTGCACCCGGCCCTGCTCCATCGTCTCGCAATACACCCGCAGCACCGGCTCGGTCCCCGAAAACCGGATCAGCATCCACCCCCCGTCGGCCAGCCCAAACTTGAAACCGTCGGTCGTGTTCAGGCCGGTCACCGCCAGGCCGCCGATCGTCGCCGGCTTGGCGTCGAGGATCCGCTGCCGGGTCGCGTCGCGCATCTCCGGCGGAAAGCGGCTGTCCACCCGGTCGTAATAATGCGCCCCTACCTGGGCATACAGGTGGTCGATCAACTGCGACGGCGTCTTCTTTAGGCGGACCATCAGGTCCAGGATATACAGCCCGGCCAGGATGCCGTCCCGCTCCGGCGCGTGACCGCGAAACGCATAGCCGCCGCTCTCCTCCCCGCCCAACAGCGCGTTCGTCTCGATCATCTTGGGCGCGACATACTTGAACCCAACGCCGGTCTGATACACCGGCACCCCGTACAGCTTGCCCAGCTTCTCCAGCATCGACGTCGTGGACAGGGTCTTGACGATCGGCCCTCGCTCGCCCCGCACCTCCAGAAAGTACATGGCCAGCAGCGCGTACACCTGTAGCTGATTGATGAACCGTCCTTGCTCGTCGCCTAGCCCCACCCGGTCGGCGTCGCCGTCGTTGATGATCGCCGCGTCGGCGCCCACCTTCCGCACCATCGCCAGCCCTTCGTCCACGTTGGGCGGGATCGGCTCCGGCCGGCTCATGCCTGGGAACAGCGGGTTCCGCTCGGCGTGAACCTCGACGATCTTGGTCCTGCCCCCGGCTAGGATGCGCGGGAACCAGCCCGCCCCGTTGCCCCACATGCAATCCACCAACACCGTCAGCCCGGCATCCTTGATCGGCTGGACGTCGATCATCCGCGTCAACTGCTCCAGGTAGGCCGGGTCGGGGTCAAAGTAGGCGATCCTTCCCTGGGCCAGCGCCTCTTCCAGTGGTAGCCGCTTGACCTTTTTCAGCGGCGGGATCCCGGCCTCGATCTCCACCAGCCCTTCTGGGGCGATCGCTCCCCCGTGCTCGTCCCGCACCTTAAAGCCATTGTCCCGCGCCGGGTTGTGGCTGGCAGTGATATTGATCGCGCCGGCGGCCTGCTGCGCCAGCACCGAATAAGAGATGACCGGCGTCGGCGCTGCTCCCTTTGTCAGGCGCGCTTGGAAGCCGTTGGCCGCCAGCACCTCGGCGGCGGCTGCGGCGAAATGCTCCGAGCCGAACCGCCGGTCGTAGCCGACCACCACCTTTTCCCCTCGCTTGCCTTGCCCGGCCAGGTAAGCGGCAAACCCCTGCGTGCAGCGCCGCACATTGTCGAACGTGTAATCCTCGGCGATCCGCCCGCGCCAGCCATCCGTCCCAAACTTGATCGTCATTGTTGCCTGCCCCCGTGTATCTGCTTCAGATGCGCCATGTCCGCATCCACCATCATCCGGATCAGCCCCTCGAACGACACCGTCGGCTGCCAGCCCAGCGTCTCCCGTGCCTTGCGCGGATCGCTCACCAACAGGTCCACCTCCGCCGGCCGGATCAGCTTCTGATCGACCACGACGTGCTCTTCCCAATTCAGGCCCAGGTAGCCGAACGCCGCCTGGCACAGCTCCCGCACCGAGTGCGTCTCGCCCGTGCCCACCACATAATCGTCGGGCGACCCTTGCTGCAGCATCCGCCACATCGCCTCGACATAATCCCCGGCAAAACCCCAATCGCGGCGTGCTTCCAGGTTGCCCAGCCGCAGCTCGTGGGCCAGCCCCAGCTTGACCTGCGCCGCTCCGTGGCTCACCTTCCGCGTCACAAACTCCAGCCCTCGCCGCGGGCTCTCGTGGTTGAACAGGACGCCCGAGCAGGCGAACAGGCCATAGCTCTCCCGGTAATTGACCGTGATCCAATGCCCGTACACCTTGGCCACCCCGTACGGGCTGCGCGGGTAGAACGGCGTCCGCTCGTTCTGCGGCACCTCGTGCACCTTGCCAAACATCTCGCTCGACGACGCCTGGTAGAAACGGGCCTGTGGCGCCGCGGCCCGCATCGCTTCCAGCATCCGCGTCACCCCCAGCGCCGTGAACTCGCCGGTCAGCACCGGCTGCTTCCACGAAATCGGCACAAAACTCTGCGCCGCCAGGTTATAGATCTCGTCGGGCTGAGACTCGCGCATAATGTCGATCAGCGACGTCTGATCCAACAGATCGCCCTGCACCAGCGTCACCTGGTCCTGGATCTGCTCGATCCGCCCAAAATTGACCGTGCTCGACCGGCGCACCATGCCGATCACCTCGTACCCCTTTCCCAGCAGCAGCTCGGCCAGGTACGAACCGTCTTGACCGGTAATCCCGGTAATGAGTGCTCTTTTTGTCATCCCTCGTCCCTTGAGACAAGACCCCAGGGGTTTCAGAAAACCCTCAGGGTCTGGCGCCAAGGGTCTGGCGCCAATATTCCAACACGTCGCGCAGGCTCTGCTCGAACGGGATCGCCGGTTCCCAACCCGTCTGCCGGCGCAGGCGGCTGGCGTCGCACACCATCTCCGGCACGTCTGATGGCCGCATCCGCTGTGGATCCTGCCGTACCTCGATCGGCGTCGGGCTCAGCGCCAGCAGCGAATCGAGCACCTCCTGGATCGACCGTGATCGCCCCGATCCGACATTGTACACCTGTCCCGCTTCCCCCTCTGTGATCGCCAGCACATAAGCGCGGATCACGTCCCGAACGTCCGAAAAATCGCGCCGGGCCGCCAGGTTCCCAACCTCGATCACCGGCGGCTGTAGCCCCAGCTCTGCCGCTGCGATCTGCCGGGCCAGGTCGGGAGTGACAAAACCCAATCGCTGGCGGGGGCCGATGTGGTTAAATGGCCGCACCCGCACCACGTACAGGCGGTGCGTCAGGTAATATTGCAGCCCCAACAGGTCCTGGACGATCTTACTGGTCGCATAGGCGCTCAGCGGCCGGAGCGGTGTGTCTTCGTCGATCGGCAGCTCGTCTGCCCCTACCAGCCCATACTCCTCCGCCGAGCCGACCACCAACACCCGGCAGTCGGGCTTGACCTGCGCCACCCCCTCCAGCACATTGAGCTGCACCCGGATATTTGTTTCGAGCGTGCCCCACGGATCTTGTCTGGACATCTGCACCAGCGGCTGCGCGGCCAGGTGAAAGATCACATCCGGCCGGCACTGCTCCAGGATAAAGGTCATTACCTCCAGCCGCGACAGCTCGGCAGGGTACAGATCCAGCTTCTCGCGCAGGTTGGCGATATTGGCATACGGCCCGAACACCGTCCCCGCCACTTGCCAGCCAGGTTGTTCCAGCAGGTATTCGGCCAGGTAGCTGCCCACAAAGCCTGAAATGCCGGTGATCAGTGCTTTCAACATGCCCTCCCTTGCGCCCAATATCGCCTCGTCGCGCCTCGCATCGGCTATTATACCCTACTTTGCCCTCAGCCGCAAAGGCGCGAGAGGTGCGACGCACGCCCAATGTCGCGTCCGGGAACTGTTTGGCGCAAGTTAGCGTTTCGTGTTATAATAAGCCTGTTTATAGAGGGGAGTTGCGCAACTAGATTGGCAGACGACCGCACAAGCCTGCAGCGCTTTCGACAGAGCGTCGATCCTGGCCGCCAGGCCCAGCTCCACCTCGATGCCGCCCGCATCCTTGCCCGTCAGGGCGATGCCGCCGGGGCGCGCTGCTTGCTGCGCGCCGCCATCGAGGCCGATCCCGCCTGCGTCCAGGCCTGGCAGCGCCTGGCGTCGCTGGCCGACGACCCCCACGACCGGCAGGCATACCTGCGCCAGGTCCTGGCCCTCGATCCGTCCAACCTCTCCGCCCGCGCCGAGTTGGCCGAGCCGGCGCCGCCCTCCCTCCTGGTCCCTGCTCCGCCGGCGCGCCGGCCGGTCTCGGCCCGCCTTCTCCTGCTGCTGGCCGTCGTCGCCGTCGCTGCTGTCGCGGCGGTGCTCGTCTGGGGGCCGATCGACGCCAGCCTGGCCCGGCTCCTGCCCACCCCCACCCCCGCCTCCACTCCCCTGCCGACACTGGCGCCCGGCCAGATCGTGGCCGAGTTTGCGCCCCAGCTACAGACGGCCCTGTCCCAGGCCGACTGGCAGCGCGCCTTTGAGATCGTCGACATCATGGACAGCGTCGATCCGGGCAGCGACGAGGTGCGGCGTTGGACCGTCACGGTCCATCTCACCTACGGCCAGGCTCTCGTCCGGGCCCGGCAGACCGCCGATGCCCTCGTCCAATTTGACCAGGCCGTTGCCCTGGCGCCGGCCGGCGCTGAGGCCGTCCGCTGGCAGCAGGCCGCCCGCTCCTTCCTGGTCGGGCAGCAGGCGCTCGCCGCTGGCGACTGGACCGCTGCCATCGAGGCCCTCACCCCGGTCCGCGACGCCATACCCGACTATCCCGACACCGTCGCCTCCATGGCCCAGGCCTACCGCCAGCGGGGCATCGCCCATGAGCAAAAGGCCAGGTACCAAGAGGCCCGCGCCGACCTGGAGGCCGCCTTGGCCCTCCAGCCCGGCGACGCCGAGGCCCAGGCTCACCTCGACGCCGTCATGTTCGAGCTATTTCCGCCAAAACGGATCGAGATCGACATCGGCGACCAGCGCTTTTACGCCTGGGAAGGCGACAATCTCATCTACCGCTATGCCACCTCCACCGGCCTGCCCGGCCGCGACACCGCCACCGGCCACTACCACGTCTTGGACAAAATTCCGATGGCCTACTCCAGCATCTGGCGGCTCAAAATGCCCTACTGGCTGGGCATCTATTACGTCGGCGGCATCGAAAACGGCATCCACGCCCTGCCCATCCGCCCCGACGGCAGCGTCATGTGGGGTGGGCTGCTGGGCACCAAGCAATCGTACGGCTGTGTCATCCTTGACACCGCCGCCGCCAAAAAAGTCTACGACTGGGCCGAGATCGGCATTCCTGTGGACATTCATTACTAGGGTGACGAACAGAGGAGACCATGGTCAGGCAGGTATTCAAAGAACAGATTGAAGAGTTGTTGGACGACCTGTTGCTGGTGGGGCAGATGGTGGCCCATGCCCTCGACCAGTCGATCCAGGCCCTTCTCCGCCAGGACGTCAAGCTGGCGCGGCAAGTGATTGACGGCGACGTCGAGGTCAACGCTGCCCAACGCGAAATCGACGAAAAGTGCCTGGTGCTGATCGCCACCCAGCAGCCGATGGCCGGCGACCTGCGCACCCTGCTGGCCGTGACCAACATTGCCGCCGAGTTGGAGCGGATCGGCGATTACACCGAGGGCATCGCCAAGCTCGCCATCCGGGTGGCCGGCCAGCCCTTCATCAAGCCCCTGATCGACATCCCCCGCATGGCCGACGAGAGCCGCCAGATGCTTACCAACGTGCTCCGGGCCTTTGCCGACCAGGATGCCGAGGCCGCCTGCCGGGTTGCAGCGTGCGATACCGTCGTAGACAACCTCTACAGCCAGGTCTTTGACGACCTGATGGTGATCATGATGCGAGACCCGCAGGCCATCCGCCAGGCTACCTATCTCCTGTGGGTCGCCCACAACCTGGAGCGGATCGCCGACCGGACGACCAACATCGCCGAGCGCATCGTCTTTGTCGTATCGGGCCAGGTCGTCACTTTGAACCAATAGCCGTTGATATCAGCGACTTGTCGCGCACATTAGGGGAGGCACCACCCATGTCGATGGAAATAAACCAACTTACCCAGATGACAACCTGGCTGGACGAGGAGCACCGCCGCGACAAGGCCGAGCTCATCCGCCTCCAGCAGCGGGCCGAGAGCCAGGAAGGGCAGCTCGCCGACCAGTTGCACACCATCCAGGACCTGGAGGGGCGTCTGGCTGGCCTGCAGGCCCAGTTCCTCAAATTCAGCCAGCTCGAGGCTGCCCTGCGCCAGCTCAAGGACGAAGTCGCCCTGATGCTCCAGCAGTTCGAAGAGCGCCACCAGCACGAAGCCCGCGAGGCCGAGCGGGTCCGCGCCATCGAGCGTGACAACACTGCGCGCGCCGTCAACGAGATCCGCCGCGACCTCCAGCGCCTGCCCCGCCTCGACGAAGAGATGGGCCTGCGCAAGGCCGAACAGCAGCGCGTCGGCGAGACGGTGCTGGTCATCCAGCAGCAGGTCGCCGGCCTGGCCAAGGAGACGGAGGACCGCATGCGCCGCGTCCCCTTCCTCGAGGACGCTCGCCAGCAGGACGCCAAGCGCATCGCCCAGTTGCAGCAGGAATCGATCGAGGCCCTCAAGCGCACCGAACAGCTCAACTCTCGGACCCAGACCATCCAGGACACCACCGTCCGCCAGGAGCGCAGCCTGACCGAGCTGCGTGAGCTGGTCGCCCAGCTTCGCGGCGCCCAGCGCGAGTTCGTCGACGGCCAGCTCCTGGAAATGGAGGCGGTCAAGCGCCAGACCGCCGAGTGGGTGGCCACCATGACCGAGCAGCTCAAGCGGATCGACGACTTTGGCGCCCGCATGAGCCAGTTCGCCGAGGCCTTTCAGAAGGACCGCCAGGTGGTCGAATCGGTCGAGCGCTTCCAGGAACGGATCAACCGCGATCAGGCCCAGACCTCCGAGCTGCAGCGGCTGGGCGAGGAGCGCCAGAAGCGGCAGCTTGAGCAGTGGCAGGAAGAGAACGAGAAACGCTGGAAAAAAGAGCTGCTGACGTGGGAGCATCAGTGGGGCGAGCAGGCCAAGCGCAACAAAGAAGCCATCGACCGCTTTCTCGCCGTCGACAAGACCCTGTCCCAGCACCAGGTCCAGATCGGCGCTCTGTGGAAGTTCCTGGAAAGCCAGATTGCCCTTCAGACCCAGGACGCCCGCCGCTGGCAGGGCGACATGACCCGCCTCCTCGAAGAGCGGCCCAAACATGAATAATCCTATCTCTGTCATGCTGGCGTGCAGGGCCGCTGGCGGCTGCGAAGCGAAGCATCTCTCCGCCCAAACACAGAGGGAGCCATGCGCGTCATAGGCACCGCCGGTCACGTCGATCACGGCAAGTCCACCCTGGTCCACGCCCTGACCGGCATCGACCCCGACCGGCTCAAGGAAGAAAAAGAGCGTGACATGACCATCGACCTGGGCTTTGCCTGGCTGACCCTGCCGGGCGGCGAGCAGGTCGGCATCGTCGACGTCCCCGGACACAAAGACTTTATCAAGAACATGCTCGCCGGCGTGGGCGGCATCGATGCTGCCCTGTTCGTCGTCGCCGCCGACGAGGGTGTCATGCCCCAGACCCGCGAGCACCTGGCCATCCTCGACCTGCTCCACATCCACGGCGGCGTCGTCGCCCTGACCAAGGTCGATGCCGTCCCAGACGAGGACTGGATCGAGCTGGTCGAGGCCGACCTTCTCGACGTCCTCGATGGCACCGTCCTGGCCGAGGCGCCGATCGTTCGCTGCTCGGCGCGGACCCGCCAGGGGCTGGACCACCTGGTCGCCGAGCTGGAGCGCGTCCTGGACACAGTCGCCCCGCGCCGCAACGTCGGCCGGGCCCGCCTGCCGGTCGACCGGGTCTTTACCATCTCCGGCTTTGGCACCGTCGTCACCGGCACCCTCAGCGACGGCCCGCTGGCCGCCGGCCAGGAGGTCGAGCTCCTGCCGTCGGGGCTCAAGGCCCGCATCCGCGGCTTGCAGACCCACAAAGCCAAAGTCGACCAGGCGGTGCCCGGCAGCCGTGTCGCCGTCAACCTCACCGGCGTCAGCAAGGACCAGGTCCAGCGCGGCCAGTTACTGACCGTGCCCGGCTGGCTCAAGCCCACCACCCTGGTCGATTGCCGCCTCCGCTACCTGGCCGACGCCCCCGGCCCGCTGAAACACAACGCCCAGGTCGACTTTTTCAGCGGCGCGGCCGAGGCGCCCGCCCGGGTCCGCCTCCTCGACAAAGAGGTCTTGGCTCCCGGCGACGAGGCCTGGATCCAGGTCAAGCTCGCTGCCCCCATCGCCCTGGTCAAAGGTGACCGCTTCATCCTCCGCCAGCCGTCGCCCAGCGTCACCATCGGCGGCGGCATCGTCGTCAACCCCTTCCCTGGCCGCCGCCACCAGCGCTTCCGGCCCGAAATCGTCGCCCAGCTCGAGACGCTGACCCACGGCACGCCCGAAGAGATCCTGCTCCAGGCCCTTGAGCGCCGCCAGCCATCGGAAGTCGGCGATCTGCTGGCCCGCAGCAGCCTGGGGCGGCAGCAGGCCCGGGACGCTCTGCCGGCCCTCGTCCGCGATGGCCAGGTTCTGGTCCTCGACGCCAAATACACCGCCGCCGATCCCCTGCCGCCGATCCCTGACCCCTATTTCGTCGTTACCCGCTCTGGCTGGGGCGAGCTGCGCGAGCGGCTGGAAGGCCTGCTGGGCGAGTACCACGCCCAGTTCCCGCTGCGCGCCGGCATGCCCCGTGAGGAGGTCAAGAGCCGCCTCTCCCAGCGCCTGCCGGCCGTCACCCCGCGCCTCTTCAACGAGATTGTCGCCCTGGCCGGCGCTGAGGGCTGGCTGGCCGGCGATGCCAACACCCTGCGGCTGGCTTCCCACCACGCCAGCTTCACCCCCGCCCAGCAGCGCCAGGTCGATTACCTCCTCCACCTCTTCCGCGACAGCCCCTACACCACGCCGTCGGTGGCCCAGTGCGAAGAGATCGTCGGCGGCCAGGTCCTCAACGCCCTGCTCGAGCAGGGCCGGCTGGTCCGCCTGAATGAAGACGTCATCTTTTTGGCCGAAACCTACGAGCACATGCGTGACCGGATCGTCGCCTTCCTGCACGACAACCCGGCGATCACCGTCGCCCAGGTCCGCGACCTGTTCGGCGCCAGCCGCAAATACGCCCTGGCCCTGGTCAATTACCTGGACGAAAAGCGCATCACCCGCCGTGTCGGCGACGAGCGCGTCCTGCGGTAGGGGCGGCCCCGTGTGGCCGCCCTCCTGTAGGGGCG
>JAFGOG010000142.1 GCA_016926595.1 Anaerolineae bacterium | reverse complement strand
GGGCTGGCTCCCACCACGGCCGGCAACTATCGCCTGCGCTACGCCTCCCCCGCCATTGACTCCGGAAACACGCTCAGCGTCACCGTCACCACCGACCTCGACGGCAACCTGCGAGTGGTGGGCGACGAGGTGGACATGGGCGCCTACGAATTCCAGGCCTATACCCTGACGGTAAGCCTGGTCGGCAATGGCCAAGTCGTCAGAGCGCCCGACCAGCCGGCCTACACCTATCTCGACCAGGTCGCGCTGACCGCCACCGCCGATCCCGGTTGGACCTTCACGGGTTGGAGCGGCGACGTCCTCACCACGACCAATCCGCTCACGCTGACGATCATGGGCCACACGGCCGTCACCGCCACCTTTATCGCGGACGAGTACACGTTGGACGTCACGATAGTCGGCGAAGGCGCGGTGAGCAAGGATCCCGACCAGCCCACCTACCACTATGGGGACGTGATCACCCTCACCGCCATCCCCGACCCCAGTTGGACGTTTGTGGGCTGGAGCGGGGACATAGTGAGCAGCACCAACCCCTTGGTGTTTACGATCACAAAGAATACCGTCATTACCGCTACGTTTAGCACTTACCGGATCTACTTGCCGTTCGTCATTCGGGGCGGTCATTAATGCGGCTGGAGCGCCGGATGTAAGGCCATGTCACAGGGTGGGTTGCCGCCACACGTCAAGTGGCGGCAACCCACCCCAGGAGTGCAGTGCTCATTCGGGATCGCGCCCAGTTCGGTCACCAGGCCGTGCTTGCTCTTGGATGCCAGCCCGTACATGGTCAGGTTGGCCAGTCTGCCAAGCTGCAGCAAGGCAGTGCCGCCGCCGCTTGCCCCAATGATGAGTACCTTGTCGCCAGCCTTTACCTTGGCGGAGCGATGGAGCGTCTGATAAGCGACGATGTAGTTCAGGATCAGCATCGCCGCTTCTGCCGGGTCCAGCTGACTGGGGACAGGGATCAGGTCTTTTTCACCCAGGAGGACCAAATGAAAGGGCAAATCGAACCCTACAAAGCACCGGCGGCCAGCCGACCCGTGTTCCGCTCCGCCTTGCGCGCCGGATCGTGGGAGCGAAGGTTCTCCGGCTAGACGACGGTCAGCAAAACCTCGGCACCGGCCACCTGAGGGGCATGTCCACCGGTGCCCGATCGATATCGCTCCAGGACCCAGCCGGTCGACAGTCTAGTGCCCGATCTGAGCAGCCAGGTATGATAGATATAGTTGAGGGTGAGCGGCAGATGACGCCACGGCCCGGCGTGTGCAAAGCAAGCGTATGAGCTGGGGGGAAACGTCTTGACGACCAGGCCGGGCGGCACAGCGTCGCTTGCCGCCTCGACGCCGGCCAGGTAGAAATCGCCGGTTTGTTCCCAGCCGTGCGGATAGTAGCCCAGTCCGTAACATTCCGCAGCGCGCGGTGGAGCGCCCGGTGCGGCCAGCTCGCGGTCGAGCAGTACCCAGAGAGCCTCGATCGGCGCCGTGTCGTCATGAATCAGGGCCATCAAGCCGGCCATCCGGAACGCCAGCCTGGCCTCGAGCACAGGCGGGGCATAGGCACCGCCGGCCACCCGCTCCAGGTGAGATCGAGTCAGCCGGGGCATGAACTGGTGTGGACCCAGGCGGCCATGGCGGCGCCACTGGTTCGGCTGCCGGCCAAAGAAGCGCTTGAAGGCGCGGGCAAAGGTCTCGGGGCTGTTGATACGGCGGGTACGTTATCGTTTGTTGCCGGGCTGTATGGTGTGCTGCCGCACCCCAATCGACCTAGAGGACGACCTGCTCTTGCAGGGTGATTGTGAAGTTGGAGGCGGGAGCAGGCGGTTCAGGCCTCTCATATTGACGGTTAGCTTTCAGTTGACATAGGAACCAATCGAATGACTCAAGCTGTCTGACAAAATGCGACTCGGCGGTTACCTTTGGGAGGGCGACAGGGATTCCAGTTTCCTTGGGCACTCGATTTATCGATAGACCGATTTCTTGATCGAAGGACCGGCCTATCAAGCCGGTCCTGACTTTTCCCCCTCTGAGTTGTGTCCAGATGCCCCACACAGCCACCCGACCCGGAATCTGCTTACAGGTCAGACAGAACTGACCTTGGAACTGTATAGGAATACGCATTCGCCTCAACCGTACTTGCAAACCACCGCACCTCTGGTATAATTGCTGTTGCAACCAGACGCAATAACCTGGGAGGCGCGATCATGGCCTGTGAACAGGTCTTTGTTCAACAACTACGCGAACGGGGCTTCCGGCTGACCCCGCAACGCGAGATGATCCTGTCGGTATTACACGACATCGAAGGGCTTGCCACGGCTGAGGAGATCTACAGCCGGGTACAAAGCATCAGTTCCTCAGTGGACCTTTCCACCGTGTATCGCACCCTGGATCTGCTCCAGGAGTTTGACCTGGTCTCCTGCGTGGACCCCGGCGACGACCAGCGGCGCTACGAGCTCCTGGGCATCCACGGCCCTCACCTGCACCTGGTCTGCCATGCCTGCGGTCAGGTCATCGGCGCCGACCTGGAGGTGGCTCGGGCCTTTGGCCAGCGCCTGCAAGCCGAGTACGGCTTTCAGCCCGCGCTGGACCATCTATCGATTCCAGGGCTGTGCCCGGCTTGCGCAGCCGCCGGCGATAAATAACCCCTCAAGATCATTCCTTGTAGCATTCAACTCCCTCGCCCCTCCTCGCCTGGCGCGTCTGCCGATTTGCCGGCATGCTACTCCTATGCTACAATCTTGTTGCAATTGATTGCAACAACTACAGACGGCAACAAGAGAGGAAAGGATGAACTTGCCACCGAACCCAAGAGCACCCATCGAAGCCTTGATCCGCCAGGGAGACCTGGAAGGTTTGCTGCGCAAGGCGGGCGAGCTACACGGGCACTTTTGCCCCTACGTGGCCCTCGGCGTGCGGGCCGGCTACCTGGCGCTCACGGAGC
>JAFGOG010000141.1 GCA_016926595.1 Anaerolineae bacterium | reverse complement strand
CTTGGCGATGGCGGCGGCCTCACGCTGGAAGCGGGCGCGAAACTCTTCGTCGGAGGCAAAGTGGGCAGCCAGCACTTTGATGGCGACGTAGCGGTCGAGCAGCGACTGATAGCCTTTGTACACCTTTGCCATGCCGCCCTGACCCAGCCCCGCCAGGACGCGATAGTTGCCCAACTGCTTGCCGGTCAGGTCGCTTGCCTGCCTGTCAGCGGCAGCGCCGGTCGCAGTAGTCGCCGTGGGCGCTGGCCTCGCTTCATGCCGCTTGTCCTCCAAAAAGATGGCAAAGGCGTGGCCGAAAGGCACAAAGCGGTGCGGCAACCGGCTCCTCGGGCTATCCGCTTGCGGTGAAACGTCAGAAGGTTCTTCCTCGCTCCGGATGAGCGCTTTGGCCAGCAGGCCCTTGCGCGCAGCGTCACTGACCTCGTTGGGCGTCAGGAGGGCCTGTTGTTCATCGCCGTCCAGTTGGGACCACAGGTAGCGGTAATGGTCTTCCGCCTCGGCGTTGAAGCGGCGGGCCACCTGGTCATAGGCGGCAGGGCTGTGCGGCCGCCCCCGGCCTGGCATCTCGTATAGGTGAAAACCGGCAATCTGTAGAAAAAAGGGGTGCGGGCCAGCCAATTCCAGGCCCAAATCGATCTCTTCCTCGCAAAAGCCCGGTCCCTGCCCCTGTTGCGACAGGGCTGCCAACAACCCTCGCGCCTCGTCGTCAGGCATCAAGCCCAGCAGCAGCTCCGAAAAGATGTTGAAAAAGGGGGACGACAACGTCGCTGAGTCGTGGTAGGTCAGGTCGTACAGCCCTCGCTTCGAGGCAGTCAGGTAGACTATTCCCATCTCGCCGGCCAGGCTGCGCAGCTCGCCGTAAAAGTCGGGAGTAAAGCTCGGATTTCGGGCCACCCCTTCGAATTCGTCGAGGGCCAACACCAGATCGAGGCCGGCGTCGCGCACCCGGCGCAGCAGGCGGCGCAGTGTGGTGAAACGCAGCTCCCCGCCGCCCAGCAGCCGCTCAGCCTGGTCGCGCAGATCGCCGGGCGATAGGGCGGCAACCAGGCGGTCCACCATCTCGACCCAGAAATCCTCACGCCGGGCCGAGGCCATACCTTCCAGGTCTATGTAGAGAAAGAGGGTACGCCTTGGATCCAGTCCAAAGCGCTCCATAGTCGCTGGCTGGGTAAGGGCAGTCAAGAGAGAGCTCTTGCCCAGTTTCCGTTCGCCGACGACCGAGCGGCATTGGTAAGTGGCGATTGCGCTGTACAGCGCTTCGAGCTCCCGCTGACGGCCGTAGAAACAGGCCGGATCGATGATCCGCTGCCGGCTAAAAAATGGATTGCGCAGCCGTTTGGCTTTCATGCATGATTCCCTCGCACGCGGTGTAGTTGCCATTATACTTCAGGGCGGGGGAAAAGGCAACTAGTTTTGAGCTTTCTAACCAAACGGCAGCCGCACGATAAAGGTCGCCCCCTGTCCCAGCACGCTGTCCACGGCGATCGTCCCGCCGTGATCCTCTACCGTCTTTTTGGCAATGGCCAGCCCCAGACCGGTGCCCATCGCCTTGCCGCAGGTGACGAACGGTTCAAACAATGTGTCGCGAATGGTTTCTGGAATGCCGGGACCGGTATCGCGCAGGCGGAGCTCGAGGCTGCCGTCGATGCGGCTGGCGCTGATGGTCAAACTGCCGCCGGCCTCCATAGCGTCCCGGGCGTTGCTGGCGATGTTGTACAGGGCGCGCCGCAGCTTGATTTCATCCGCCAGCAGCGGGCCGGTGTAGTCCATCTCACGGACCAGGGTCAGACCCTTGTCGCTAAAATCGCGCTCGATAAAAGAGCATAGGTCTTCGATAAAATCCCCGACCTGGATCTCCTGTGGCTGCAAGGGACCGCCGCCGCGGGCATAGTCGAGGATCTCCTGCGTCATCTGGACAAAGGTGTCGACCGAACGGGTGATGATCCCGGAGAAGCGCTCGCGCGCTTGCTGATCCAGGTCCTCCCGGCCCAGAAGGGCAGCGTACCCCTTGATGGTGGTCATTGGGTTTTTCAGGTCGTGGATGAGGCTGGAAGCCATCCGCCCCACGACCGATAGCCGCTCGGCGCGGATCAGCTCATCCTGCGCATCCTGTAGCTCGCGCAGGGCTTGCTGGAGCTCGCGGTTGCGGGCTTGAAGGTTCTCATACAGGCGGGCCAACTGGATGGCGACTGCCGCTTGGTTGGCCATGGCCGAAAGCAGGGCCAGGTCGCTTTCGCCAAAGAGCCTGGCGCTGAGGCGGGTGTCCACATAGATGGCGCCGATTAGCTCCTCCTTGGCCAGCAGTGGCGCAGCCAGCACCGAACGGATCTGATAGGCGATGATACTGTGGCTCGTCTGAAACCGCGGGTCTTCCTGCGCATTGGTGGTCAGAACCGGCTCACGGCTGGCCAGGACCCGGCGGATGATGCCGTAACTGACTTCGATCTGAGCGTCGTCCACTTCACCCTGGGCAAACTGCCGGGCGGCAGCCACGACAAAATCGTCCTTCTCCTGCAACATCAGGAACCCTCGCTCGGCGCCTACCAGGATGATCGCCCGGCTCAGAATCGATTCCAGCAACTGATCCAGGTTCAGGATCGATACGATCTCCTGCCCCACTTCGTACAGTGAGATCAACTCCGCCTGGCGGCGCTCCAGGTGATCTGCGCGCTGCCGCAGGTCGTCGAGCATCGCCGGCAGTTGGCCAAAGACCTGAAAATCGCCGGTACGCAACCGTTTTAGCGCCTCTTCCAGGGAATCGATCTGGGCGTGGAGCACGGTCATGCATCACCTCCCAAAGAGCCGCTCCCGGCTCGTCTGGCCGGAACTTTCACTGCCTGGCGGCCTGCCCGCCGGGCCGCAGCCGTCACGCCGGTACTCTCCATCACCGACCTCCAAAGTCAGCCCTCCGGTTGCCCTGGTGGAACAACCGGAGGGCTGTCGGTCACCAGTTTCGGACGACCAATGGCATATAGACCTTGTACCTCTCGACTGTAAAGCTCCCCCAGGCCACCCCATTCCCGGTAGTAGTAGTGGTCAGGTAGGCGGTGGCGACGATTGTATCCCCCCTCAAAGCTGGATCGATGCCCAGAGTGGCGGTAAAGACGATCGTCTCTTCCCCGCCGGCGTCGACATCGCCCTGCCAGGTGATCGTATCGCCCTCGATCTGGGCGCCATTCTGCACCACCCAGCCGCCAAAGGTCACGGCAGGCGGCACGACCATCGACCACTCGATCGGCTCTGCCGCACCCAGAGGATTGCTGACGACGATGGTGTAGGTCACGACACCCCCCAACGGGACGTCGACCTCGGGTGTGACCTGGATGTGCAGTCCTGGCAGCCAGCGCACGTCGTCAGGGATGTGGGGGTGCATCGCGTGGTTGCGCACGCGGATGCGCTGGCCTGCGCCGTCTTCCGACGTCATCCCGGCAACCGCCAGCCGGTCGCCGACCTTCACGTCGTTCCACGTGCCGTTGTAGCCGTCGAGGAACAGGCGCACCGGGCCGCTGCCGTCGTTCAGCCAGGCGACGTTATTGCCTTCTTTGGCCGTCACCGTGCCGGTCACCACCACCAGCCAGCCCTCGTTGCTCTCAAGCGAGGCATCGTAGGTGGTGAGAGGCATCAACCCGGAGCCGCCCAGGCTGAGGGTAGGGCTATAGACGCAGTCGGGCTCTAGCACGTGCACCTGCTCCGTCTCAAAGAACTGGAGCTCGGTGTCGCCCTGATAGACGTCGACCGTCCCCACCACCCGGACGCAGTCGCCGCGATTGAACACCGGGTCGACCGCGCCCGAGGCCGTCCCGGCCGGGGCAAAGACGGTAATACCGCCGGTGTCATCCTGGATGTACAACACGTCAAAGAACTCGCCATAGCTGGCGGTCACCACACCCTCCACCCACACCAGGCGGTCCAGGTTATCGGGCGTGTCGTCCAGCTCGGGATCGTAGCGGGCCTCGGCCACGGTCATCTTTTGCAGCGGCTCACCCAACAGCCACATCACCGCTTCCAGGTTGAACAGCTCGTTCTGCTTGCCGTCGCCGGCGACGTAGGCAAAGACGTTGAACGGGTCGTTCGCGTCGCCGTAGAAAAAGAGCCGCCCGGGCTGCCCGGGAAGGTCATACCCGGCCGAGCCGGGTAGATACTCGCCTTCCTGGTAGATGTAAGCGTCGGGCTGTTCGTCGGCGCTGGTGTTGTGGGTGCGGTTGGGATAGTTCCACAGGCCGGTGCCCGGATCCAGGTCGCCGAGGACCATGATAAAGCCGTCCGCGCCAAGGTCCGCCTGCGACAGGGCTCCGCCGTTCCGGTCGACGAGCGACGCAACCGACCAGGACTGGATCTGCAGGACGTTCACGCCCACCCCCTGGGTGGCGCTGACGGGGAAGGTGTGCCACAGGATTCCCCACGGGTAGCCGTTGTTGTCGTCGCCGTCGAGGACCTCGTCGTCGTTGAAGCGAATTGGGATTTGCGAGCCGGCTGCCGTCTCGATGGCGGCGACCAGGGCGTTCATCCGCGGCGCAAGGGTGTCGGCCCAGTCTACTTTGCCGGTATAGTCGGACATGCTGTTGAGCCACAAACTGCCCCCGGCCGCCACAAAGTTGCTGACAGCCTGGGTCTCTTCGGGGGCCAATGGGTCGGGGCCGTAGGCGTTGAGGATGAGCAGCTTGACCGTCTCGGTGTTCAGGTCCGAGGCGGTGATCTGGTCCAGGTTGAACAGGACGTTGTAACCGTGGAGGGTCATGTCGTTCACGAACTGGCGGATGCCGTGCGGATCGACGCCGATGTTGTTGTGGCCGGCGTCGATCAGGATCAACGGGATCTTTTCGTCGGTGACCTCCATGTAGAGGGTGCGATAGTTGTCGTCCGGGTTGTCGCCCGCCAGCGCGCCCTGCAAAATAGCGGCAACGGTCACCGGGCCGGTCACTGTCGACTGCCAGGTCAGGCTGGCATAGCCGTCCTCGCACGGCCCGACGGCGCATGGCTTGACCGTCACCGGTATCGTCCCCACCGGGACGCCGTTCGCCTCAATGGCCACGGTCAGGGTCTGCGTCGTCTGGCTGCGGTTAGACACCCGCGCGGTGAGCAGGCTGGGGTTGTAGATGGTCGGGATGGAGGGCTGGATGGTCAGGTCGGTCAGGCGCACGTCCTCGACGTCGGTTGTCCAGATGGGGGAGGACACGATCCGGTCGCCGTCGGCCTGGACGATCAGCGCAAAGTAATAGTGAACGCCAGGCGAGATCGCCTGGTCAAAGGTCCAGTCGAAATCGGCGGCGTTGGGCTGGATCTCGGCGACGAGCTGCTCGTTAGCCGTGTAGAGCTGGACGAGGGTCACCGGCTCGCCGTCGGGGTCGCTGCCCCACAGATGAAAGGCGATCTGGCCGGTGTTGGGGATCTCGGCGCCCATCCAGTAGCCGTTGGCCTGGAAGAAGAGGTCATAGTTGCTGTCTTCGGTGGCATAGGTGCGGCGGGCGCGCAGGGCTTCCAGCAGGTCGTCCTTGGTCAGGTCGGGCATGACGACGCCGGTGCGATGCGGCGTGATGCAGCCCCAGTTATAGTTGTGGTTGTCCGAGTTGTTGGTGGCGCCTAACCGCCAGCCATAGTCCAGGGAACGGACCCACTCGTCCCAGGAAAAGACGTAGGAGGTGCCCCAGCCGTTGCCAACCTCCTCGAGATCGGCAACCCCTTCGACTTCGGGGTGATAGGCCCAGTCGTTAAAGTTGATCCAGCCGGGGTGGTTGAACTGCATGACGGTGCCCGCGCCGTCGATGGCCTGGGTGCCGGTGATCGCCAGCCAGTGGTAAAAGCCTTCGACCGTCACGCCCTGTTCCAGGTTGGGGGTATAGTCGCAGTAGGCGCAACCGGCGACCAGAGCGCGGGTGGCGTGCCGAACGGTGTTGTAAACGTTGGTGTGGCCCTCGGCGCCCTGGGTGTATTCAAAGCCCCGCAGGCCGACAAAGCTAGCGCTGGTGGCGGCGTCCGCCTGAGCTAAAGTGTCGGCCCACTCGGCGTCGTTGATGGCGTAAGAGTGGTCGGTGACCACCAAAAAGTCTAGCCCGCAGGCGATGGCGCTGGCAAAGGCCTGCTGCGGCGTGCCCGAGCCGTCGGAGTAGGAGGTGTGGTTGTGGAGGTCGCCGTGATAGGCAAACATCTCCGGCTCGGCCTCGGTGGTGAAGGACCAGGTGCGCTGTGCGGCCGGCACCGACAGCCCGGCCCAGTCGGTCACGCCTGCGCCGACGGTAGCGGTATAGCGGGTGGTGGGCAGCAACAGGCCGCTCGGGTTGAGGGTGACCTTATAACTAACCGCGTCGTAGGTGACGGCGTCCCAGGTCACCAGGCCATAGGGGCCAGTCAGAGTGAAATTGGCCGCCACAACAGTTGCCGGGTTCATCTCCTCGCTAAAGGTAACGATGATATTGGTGCTCAGGGACACATCAGTTGCGTCGACGTCTGGATCACGGCTGGTGATTGACGGCGCCGTAGTGTCGCGCGCTCCTGCGTAAAAGCTCCACACATAATCGGCGGCCAGGGCGTTGCCGGCCAGATCCTCGATGCCGGTGGTCAGCCGGGCGGTGTGCTGCTGGTAGGGGCTGAGATAGGTGCTCGGCGTAAAGACAGCCTGGTGCGCGGCCGCATTGTAGGTGACGGTACCGGCCACAGGCTGGCCGGAGGCGGTCACCGTCACCAGGAAGGTGGAAGCGTTCACGGTGGTCGGGTCGAGAGCCTCACTAAAGGTGGCATAGATCGGCTTGTGGGGGTTGACGTTGGTCTGGCCGTTCTGCGGGACCGTATCGAGGACGGTGGGCGGGGTGGCGTCGATCAAATACAGGTCGCTCTGCTGGCGGGGCATCACCTGCCAACCCGAGTTACACGGCGGGGAAGGGTCGTACTGGCTGCTCAGGCCGGTCACTCGCACGTTGTCGCCGTTGGCGATGCCCGCCAGGCTGATGCCGGTATCGGTGTCTATGTAGACATAGGCCGCGCCGCTGCCATCGTTCAAGTTAAAGCTATTGGCCGCCAAGGAGGATACAGTGCCGGTGATCACCACCAGCCAGCCCTCGCTTGCCTCGTCGATGGCGCCGGTGGCGTAAGATTTGGGATCAGGGACCGGGGCGGCGCCGGTCACCTGCACATTGCCGGGGACGGGGGCGATCTGCAGTAGGCAGTTGTACGATTCCAGGGGCCCAGTCACGATCACCGTGTCGCCCAGGTGTAGATCGACGAACGAATCTGGATAGACATAGATGCCGGCGGTGGGGTCCTGGATGGCAAACCCGGCGTTGTAGCTGCCGGCAGCGACCGTCACGATACCTTCCACCGTCACCGTTGTGCCCACAGGCAGACCACGGGCCTCGGCGATGGTGATCACCTCCTCTGTCTCGGCCACCACACTCGGCATGCCGGTCATGAGGAGCAGCGCCATCAGGAACCCCAGCCCCAGGGCGGTGCTCAGGGTAGAGGCTGTCTTTCTAACCATTCTTTCCTCCACGTTGAAGCAAGAAGGTGCCAGGCGCAGATCTGCCTGGCACCTTCCTCGATAAATCTACTGGTTGCGCGAGACCAGGGGCAGGTAAACCCCATATTTGATCACCCACGGCGGCAACGGGTCAAGCACGTAGAACGCGGTATGGATGCCGTCGTCGATCAGCACGCTGTTGGCCAGCGGGGTTACGCCGACCGGCAAGCCGGCCAGGCCGTCGATCACCCGGGCGACAAACTGGAGCTCGACTTGCCCTCCGCCCGGGACCAGGCCGGTCCAGGTCAAGGTGCCCGCAGGCGCCTCGACGAAATCGCCGGCGTCATAGACAGTATAATAGCCGGGCAGGCTGTCTACGGCGGTAGCCGTGACATCCAGGGTGCCGACGTTGATCAGGGTGATCGTGTAGGTGACCAGGTCGCCAGCCCGCACCTGCTGATCGGCGGGTTCTGAGGCCTTGGTCGAGGTGGTCAGGTCGGCCACAGGCTTGCTCACGTCGGCGGGACCGCGGGGCAGGATCTCACGGCGCACCGTGCCGCTGTAGTCGTAGCCGCGGGTCACCCCCGTCACCAACACATAGTCGCCCACCAGCAGCGTCGAAAAATCGATGTAGTTGGGATCGCCTGGCTGGCCCAGGTTGTAGTAGCGGTACACCCACACCATCCCCGAGCCATCGTCCACCTGAAGCTGGTAACTGGACGGCTTGTCGATGATCGTCCCGGCGATCTGGACCAGCTGACCTTCAACGCTCTCGTCAACCGCACCGGTGTCGATGGCGAGGGGAACAACGGGAGAGGTGGGGCCGAGGTCGATCACGTCGGCGGCGAGTGCGGGTACGAGCTCGGTCTCAGTCCGGTACTCGTCCATTGTGCCAAGCACACGCACCTTGTGACTGCGGTCTACAGGGTCCAGTTGCTCGGCGCGATAGACAAGCACTCCACCAGTATCGTCCTCCATATACAGCTTGCGGTTAGGATTTGTCGACTCTTTGAAGACGCCCGGCTCTACTGTGACTGTCCCTTCGACCAGCACCAGCTCGTCGATGGGCCTCAGCCGTGCTTCGGCGATCGACAGCAAGCGATAAACCATCACCGTGGCCTCGGCCTCGTTGTTGCTCTCCAGCCAATCGGGCGGGCTTACCTCGATAGTCACCACGTTGGTGTACGAGCCCGAGCGGGTGATGGCGTCGGTGGCCGATACTACAACCTGGAAGCCCAGGCTCTCGCCCGCGGCGATGGGGTCGGTCAGAATCCAGATCGGCGGATTGGTGTTAATAGGCGGCACAGGGGCAGTATCGCTCACATAGACAAAGCCTGGCGGCAGCAGGTCGGTGATCGTCACCCCGACCGTGTCGGTCAGGGTGGAGAGGTTGTTGATCGTGATGGTGTGGGTGACAAGAGCACCCAACCCGTCCTCGACGATGATCTCCGCCGGGGCGGCGGTCTTGAGGACCTCTACGTCGTAGATGATCACGGTCATCACGCCGGTTTGATCTAGCTCGAAGGGGTCCACGCCCGGCGCATAACCATCCAGGTCGCCGTAGGTCCACTCGGCATTGGGGTTGCCCGATCCCCAGTTTCCGTCAAAGCGCACGGTGTAGGAATAGATCCCGCCTGCCGTGGGAGTGATCACGCCCGTGAACTCGTCGTTGTTAAAGTCATCTACGTTAAAAACCATCGGGAACCAGGTCCAGTCGGAAGGCGTGACGCTGTTGCCATAGCCCACCTCGGCCTTGATGCCGCGCCCTTCGCCAACCGGGTTGGTGACATTCTGGATGTAGAGCCGGCCATAGACCGGGTCGGTCGGCTGGAAGGCCTTGGCTTGCAGGGTGGGTGGCCATTGGAGCACGGCCCAGCCGACGGCGACGTCCCGATAGTCGTTCAGGGTCTCGGGACCAGTGACGGCAAAGCTGCGATTGGCCGTTTGCAGCCAATCCCACTGATCGCCGCCGCTCTTGACCACATATTTGTACTCGTAGCTATTGCCAATCACAAGGCTGGTGACGGTGGCGGTAAAGACCTCGCCGCCTACGTCGCCCGTCATCGGGGTGGCGATGGTGCTCCAACCGTTAAAGTCGCCGGCAAGATAAAGCTGATCGCCGGCCCATATCACATCCTCAAGGTCGTGGTACACAAAAGTAACGTCAGCCGTTAGAGATGCGACAGTGAAGGTCCAGATATAGTCAGCGGCCATGTTGTCGGGCGGGTCATCGGTGTCCAGGTCGGTGACCTGTGAGGCATAGATGGTCGTGGTGCAAACGTCGTCATTGGAAAAGTCGATGGCCGGGTCCAGGGTGAACGTAGTGTCGCCGCCAGACACGGTGGCCGCGTGGTCGCCGCTGATCGAGCAGTTGATGTTGAACCAGGTACCCGCGACTGCCACCGGCTCGGTGAAGGTAATTAGGATGTTGGCGTCGATCGCCACGCCGGTCGCGCCGTCCTCAGGATCGGTACTTGCCACAGCCGGCGCCAGGTCACCGGACGTTCCGGTAATAGATATGTCGTCAACGCCCACCCATTCGTCACTGCCAACGGCGTTGGTGGTCATGACGCGGATCTGGACTACGGACTGGTTATCGGCGTCGGCCGGCAGCGTCACGTTGATCGGCGTCACCAATACCGCCAGGCTGGGGCCCGTGGTCGCGTCCGGCACGTAGCCGTCGGGCAGGTTGGTAAAGTCCCCGCTGTCGCCGATCCGGTAGTGAAGCGCCACCTGCTGAATGGCGTCGTCGGCAGAGCCGTCGATGTCACGCAGGTTGTAGGAGACGACGATGTTGCTATAGCCGGAGGTATCCACCGTGACGAGCAGAAAAGGTGCGTCTGCGGTGCCCGAGCCCTGCAGAGCCACGACCGGGTCTGCGATCTCGAACTCGCTCACGCCTCCAGTGATGAAGGTGTCGGGGTCGGTCCGGTTGGCATTCACATCCACCGGTGTGTCGGTGCCATCCATGAGCAGTGTCTGGGGATCGGTGCCAGTTGCCCCCGTAAGGCCATCACCCCGGTAGCCCATGACGCCCGGAACGCCCGACCAGTCGTCGTCTGCGGTGACGAGATTGGTGTTGGTCCAATCCTGGCTGAAGGGCAGAGGCTGAGGGGTAGAGTTCTCCGGGGCTCCCTGCTGGGCCATCCGGTCCTGAGCTGGCTTCATTGCACTGGCGTCCGGCGAGATCAGGACCAGCATGCCAAGCAGCAGTAACCCGGCAAAGGCCAAGGTCATACCTATGGTAGCAACGTACCGCTGTTTCAAAGCCATCGTATTTCCTCCTTTGGATGCGTCTTGTGTAGTCAAAGCCTACAAACCGCCCTGGGAGACTAGCTGCCTTCTCGTGGACCTCTGGACTCGCGTATTGCCTGTTTTGGCTGCTTTCTTAAACTCTAAAGCCGGTCTGGTGTTGACTGTTCTGTGCGAAAACCCTGGGCTGTCTGCCGTCGATGCTTTATGAGTATAACACAAGGCCAGGCAAAGTGTCAAACCTCAAATGGTCTTACCGTATTCTCGCAATGAAGCAGGGGCCTAGTTATGACCAGACCCCTGCTTGCTGCAGAAACCGCGACTAGTCGCCCTTGGCGATGACCGGCAGGTAGTACCAGTAGGCGCCGGCGGTGAAAAAGCCCCAGGCATACTCCTGCTGCAGGGCAATCCCCTCGTTATCGGCGGGCAGCCCTTTCAGGCCGGTCTTGAGGGTCACCACATAGATGGCGCCCTCCTCCAGCGGCGCCGTCGGCGTCAGCAGGATCGTCGTCGCCGTCATCTCGGCGTGGTGGAAGAAGCCGATCTCCAGTGTTGGCGCCGCCGCCCCGCCGCTGACCGTCACATTGTCCGGGGTGACCGTCACCGGGTCCAGGTAGCGGCTGAGGGTGACGCTGATCGTCGCCGACGGATCCACGCCGAACTCACTGCTGGCCGGCCGGTGATCGATGACCAGCGGGTCGCGCCAGTAGTGGACCGTATCGGCCAGGAGCTGCTGGCCGTCGGCGCCATAGTCGACCGCCGCGTGGCGGTTGTCGAGTCCCACGATCGGCCCCCACCACTCGTTGATGTCCCAGTTGCCGCGGGTGTACTTGTACTGGATGACCAGCCCGTCGGGCAGGGTGATCACCCGCGTCCAGGTGACGTCACCCGTCTTGGCCAGGGCGACCGTCTGCGGGTTGCACCAGCCGCACAGCTCGGGGGTGTCGCCCACGACATAGACCGTGGCGTCGGGCGGGGTATAGTCGGGCACGACCGCCTGGAAGGTGACGGCTACCTTCTGCGGCTCGGCTGTGGCCTCGACCTGGTTGGAATAACCGGAGCGGTTAAAGCTGGCGTCGACCGCCTGGACGACATAGTAGTAGGTGTTGCCGCTCATGACCGCCAGATCGGTGTAGGCCGTCTCCGGCGCCAGCACGCGGCCGATGTGGGTGTAGAGTGTGCCGCTGAGAATACTGCGATAGACGTCGTAGGCATACAGCGTCGGGTCGCCAGCTACCGGGTCCCAGGCCAACTCGATGCGATCCGCTGCCCAGTCAGTCACACGCAGGTTGAGCGGCTCAGTTGGTGGTATGGTGTCGCCTGAGGGCAGGACGGTGAGCACGCCCGGCTGGCTGGCAGCGGTGTAGGCGTAGGTCCAGTCACGGCCCTGGGTGGTGCTAAAGCGGGCCAGGTATTGGAACGTCCCGGTCATCTCTGGAGTAAGGCTGGCGGCGTATTGGTCGTTGTTGCCCACGTCGCCCACATAGCTGGCCGTGACCCACGCATCCCAGGTGCTAGGCACCGTGCCGCTGATGCCGTAGCCTATCTCGGCCATGACTCCCTGGCCCTGCCCGGGCGAATCGGTCACGCCGCCGATCCAGACCTGGGCCGAGATGGGCTGGGTGGGGGTGACGCCGATGGTGTGGACAATGGCCGGCGGCTCGAGGCTGCCGGCCCAGCCGATGGCAGCGTGAGGCAGGGCCGCCGCTTCATTGGAGCGGGCGCTCTCGTTGCCGGCGGCGTCGAGGGCGGTGGCGATATAGTAGTACCAGGTACCGTTGGTCACCGTCGTGTCGTCGTAGGTTGCGCCGGCCAGGCCCGAGGCGACCAAGGCATAGCCGCCGCCGGTGACGTAGCTGTGATAGAGGTTGTAGGCGACGGCGCCGGGCACGGCGTCCCAGGAGAGGTCGACGTGGCCGTCGCCTTCGACCGCGGCCAGGTTGGCGGGGGCAGCGGGAGGGGTCAGGTCCTGGCCGGGGTTGACGGTCAAGACGGCGCCCCACATGGGCGGTACGGTCGGGGCGAGCTGGCCGCCGGTGACGGTGTAACTGCCGCCGTTCAGCGCATCGGTCAGGACCGTGCCTTCGGGCAGGTAGCCGGTCACGTCCAGTGCTATGGACTGGTTAACGCCGTAGACCGTGGTGCTGCGGTTGACCACGACCACGGCGGCGTCATCGCCCAGCCTGCGGCCGTAGGCATAGACCTGGGCGTCGTCGTCGGCCAGCAGGGTGTCGAACGAGCCGGTGCGCAGCGCCGGGTGGGCGTTGCGGATGGCCGCCAGCGCCGCATAGTGGAGCCGCATCGCCGTGTCATACTTGCGCCAGGCGGGCAGGTCGTCGTAGCCCGGCTGGTCGGGCCAGGGGAAGGGCTGGCGGTTGTACGGGTCGCTGTAGTAGACGCCGCCGGGGTTGTTAGCGCTGGCCTGGCCAAAGCCGGTAAGGCCTACCTCGTCGCCGTAGTAGATGGTCGGCGCGCCGGGCATGGTCATCTGGACGATGGCCAGCACCTTCTGGCGGGCCTTGCCGTCGCTATAGTCGGCATCGGTCGGGTCGCCGTCCTGGTCGAGCGGGATCAAGACGCGGTTGGTGTCGTGGCTGTCGACCAGGTTCATGAGGGCGTACCAGGCCTCGGGCGGATAGTCCTCCTGGATGCTGTGCATCAGGCTGTCGAATTGGCTGACGGTGAGGGCGGGGATGGCGCTGTTGGTGTCCTGCCAGTCGGTGTCGCGCAGCAGGCCGATCAGGGCGTTGCGGAAGCGGTAGTTCATGGAGCTGTCCAACTGGTCACCCAGGATGAAGCGGCTGGCGTCGCCCCACTCTTCGGCGATGGTGATCGCGTCGGGGTTGGCGTTGCGGATGTAGGGCCGCCAGTCCTGCCAGAAGGTCGAATTCACGTCACCGGCGACGTCCAATCGCCAGCCGTCGGCGCCCTGGCCCAGCCAATAGGCGGCGATAGCCGGCACGGTGCGGTAGAGATAATCGCGCACGTCCTGCTCGTCGGTGGTGTTCAGCTTGGGCAGCGAGTCAAAGCCCCACCAGGCCTGGTAGCTGGTGTCGCCGGCGCAGACGCCGGTGCCGGGCGGGCTGGCCGGGGTAAAGTAGTACCAGCTACGGTACGGGCTGTTCACGTCCTCGCAGGCGCCCGCCTCGGGATATCGCCCGTAGCGGTCAAAGTAGGAGCTATCGCTGGAGGTGTGGTTAAAGACGCCGTCGAGCACCAGGTGCATGCCCCTCGTCTCCAGCTCGGCAACCAGCGCCTGGAAGGTCGCCAGGTCGCCGAAATTGTCGTCGACGACCTCATAGTTGGTCGTGTCGTACTTGTGGTTGGAGGGCGACTCGAAAATTGGGTTCAGATACAGCGTCGTGACGCCCAGGTTTTGAAGGTAATCCAGCCTGTCGATGATCCCCTGCAGATCGCCGCCGTAGAAGAGCTTGCTGTAAGAGTTGCACCAGGGTCCGGCCTCGCGCGGGTCGGGCACGATCCAGTTCCACTGGGGCGCCTCGAGCACGCCGGGAGTTTCGCCGTAGAAAAAAGTGCCGCTGATCGGGTCGTTGGCCGACAGGCTGTTGCGAAAGCGGTCGGGGAAGATCTGGTATACGACCGCGTTCTTGAACCAGTCGGGTGTCTCAAAGGCGGGGTCGTAGACGTCGATCTGGTATGAATAGTCGAGCGAATCGTCATACGCCTGGCCCAGCCCGCCGTCGAACAGGCCGTCGTCCTCGTAATAGTCGGTGTCGGCGCCGTCGGTGACGACAAAGCGGTAGTAGAGGATGGTCGGATAGGCAGGCGCGGTCAGCTCCAACTGCCAGATATCATAGTCGTATGGAGCGCCGGGCATGGTGGCGGCCACGGCCATCGGGTAGAGCGCCTGGGCGGCTGGTGCCGTGTCCCATACCCGGACCTTGACGCCGGTCACGTCGCCGGCATAGGTGCGGAAGCGGAGTGTAACCGGGGTGTTCTCGGGCACAGCGCCAAAGGGTACGCGGTAGAGGTCGCTCCGCGAGTCGTGCTCCAGGCCATCCCACCAGATGTTGTCGTCATAGCCGGGCTGGGGCGGCGCGGCGTGGGTTGTTGCCTGGATCCGGCCGCCAGCCAGGTCGAGCCAGAAGTAGACGACCTGGTTGGGCGACGAGGTGGTAAAGGCCAGGGTGGTGGCATTGACGGAGCGGTTGTCGGCGCCGACG
>JAFGOG010000140.1 GCA_016926595.1 Anaerolineae bacterium | reverse complement strand
TTGTCGTCGAGCAGGATCTTGCCGTCCACCGCCAACAGCTTGCCGCTGCCCGTCACTACCAGTGGGTTGATCTCGGCCAGCGAGGCGTCGCATCCGACAAAGGCGTTGTATAGTCCCTCGGCGATCTTGCAAAAGTCGCGCGACAGATCCTTGGGCAGCCCAATACCGAACGCCAGCTCCCGGCCCTGATACTGCTGCAAGCCCAAGAAAGGGTCGATCGCGATCTTGACGATCCGCTCCGGCTTGGTGCGGGCCACCTCCTCGATCTCCACGCCGCCCTCCGACGAGGCCATCACCACCGGCCGGCGCTTGCCGCGGTCGATGACAATGCCCAGGTAGATCTCGGTGGCGATGTCGGCCGCTTCGTCAACCAGCACCTTCTTGACGGTCAGCCCTTTGATATTCATGCCCAGAATTTGGCCGGCCACCCGCCCTGCCTCATTTGGGTCCTTGGCCAGGCGGATGCCGCCCGCCTTGCCCCGCCCTCCGACCAGCACCTGGGACTTGATCACGACTCGCCCGCCCAGCCGGGCGGCGATGTCGCGCGCCTCGTCCGGCGTGGTCGCCACATCACCACGTGGGATCGGTACACCGTACTGGGCGAACAGCCGCTTCGATTGGTATTCGTGTAGCTTCACCTGCTCCTCCTATGGTCGTCAGCTCCAGGTCGGCCGCTGTGTGTGTCCCTCGTTGAAAAAACAAGCCAGCCGCATACCCGGCCTACGCTAATCGTAAACCTGATAGTGCCGCTGGCTCTCGCGATATAAAACAGCTCCTCTGCCGTTGGACCAAAGATGAACCCTGGAAGGTCAAACTGTTGGGCCTATCTAGTTTCTTCCTCAGTATCGTGACCAGGATTATACCACGCCGCGGCGTGAGGGGCAAAATCAAAAACAGGGTTTACTTGCTGACAATGGGCAAACAAGTCCAGGTGTGGGGCACGATCAGGTCAACCTGGTAAGAAGCATAGACCTCACTGTCAGGGAGTGTGCCTCCGGCCCAAAAGATCTCCTGCCAGGCCAGCAATTCGCTGTCGCTGCCCACCGCCAGGACCGGGTAGCGGCTGTCGGCGGTCGAAGTGTACACCCTTTGCTCCGGTCCCCAATCCGTCCCGTCGCCAGCCTGGTAATAGATCTCCAGGTCGACGTGGGTGCCGCCGTCCATCAACCCTTCGCTCCAGGCCAGGTGCAGGGTGCCGGTGACGTCAGCCCCAGCGGCCAGCGAAAAGCCGTTGATGGCCTGGGCGTCATTGTCGGCCGTGACCTCGACGTTAGGGCTCCAGCTCGCGCCGTCGTAGACCCGCTCCCAGATGGCCGATTTGAGCGACTCGTCGGAGAAGGGACTGTCGGGATCGGACCACAGAAAATGCAGCCGCCCCTGCCCGTCAAAGGCCAGGCCGATGCTGGTGGCAATTCCGTCGGTGTAGGACAGGTTGACCGGCTCGCTCCAGGCTGCGCCATCGTAGGTCAGATAGTAGGCGTCGTCGAACCAGTAGTTATAACCAGCCTGGTTGCTGTTAGGACCATAGCCGGCGGCGTGCAGCTTGCCCGCGCCGTCGGCGACCACCTGGTCAAGGCTGACAAGGCTCACATAGCCCCAAGGCGAGAGCTCACTCCATGCGCCATCCTGATATTCTGCTGTCCGGTAGCTGGTACCCCAGGTAATGAACAACAGGATGGTATCTGGCATCCGGACAGGGATCAGGCCAAACACGCCGGGTGAGCCGGGCAGGACGGCTTCACCGTGCATCAACACCTGCTCCGCCGACCAGGCAGCGCCATCCCAGGCGCGCCACAGCACGTCGTGGCCGCTGGCCGGCGCGCCCTGCGAGGCGGAATAGGTCCGCGTCCACACGAGCAGGCCGTGGCCCTGGTCGTCAAAGACGAGGGCCGGCCCGCCGTCCCTGGCCCACTCGGCCGACTGGGACAGGTTCTCGACCGCCAGCCACATCTGGCTGGTATGATCCCAGCGGCGGCCCATCACCTCTTCCCAGGTCGCCACACCGTCGTCGGTCCAGGCCGCGAATGCGTCGCCGGTGACGGGGTTCACGGCCAGCGCGCTGTGAAAGGAGCGGCCGGGCGTGTGCGATAGGTTCTTGGCCAGCGTCCAAGACGAGCGGTCAGGGGTGGCTGATACCAGGCCAGCCCGGACCACGGCCAGGGTCACCAGGAGCGCCGCCACCCGCCGCATGCCCAGAGGAAAAGGAAAACCAGATGCCATCTGTTCCTGCCTTCAGTGGCTCATTATACCCGATCCTCATCTTCACCGCAAGACACGACCATTGTAATCGATCTTGCCATCCAACCCGAACCCCGCTATAATACGGGCCAGCCAGCCTTGGCCAGTTCGGAGCGCCGGGCAAAACAAAGGCGACTTACGACAGAGACCCAGAGAGCAAACGGGGGAACAGGGCCGTTCGAGGACAGGGAAGGGAGACTATCAGGTTGAAGTCCAGGTGGGTACCAGCGTTTTTGCTCGTCGTCGTGGCCATTGCTGCCATCACCCGGGTGTGGGGAGCCGGGTTCGGCATCGAATATGGCTACAGGCCTCACGAGCCTAG
>JAFGOG010000139.1 GCA_016926595.1 Anaerolineae bacterium | reverse complement strand
TGGGGTTGATGGATACGGCTTTACCAATTGCGGATCAAAACAAGCTACAGAAAGCATTGGAACCGTATGTCCAGAGCGGAGTCCAGTACCACGCACTTCGCACGCGCCAATCAGCAGCGCGACAGTTTGTGTCACTTCATCTGCTAGTTCCCGGTCTATGGACAGTTCAGCGCGGTCATCGGCTACTAGAGAGCATAGAAGCTGACATCCGCCATGCATTGCCGAGTGTTACAATGTTTACGCATTTAGAGTCACTAGATGACCCTGCTTCATGGGACGATACGAGTTTGGACCGTGCAGAAACCCCGCCGCTTGAATCGCCAGAGAATCAAGAACAATCATCAGATGGAGAAGCTGTGACAAATCCAACCAGAGTGAAAGGAGACAAGTCTTATGTTCCCAATCGGTGATGATAATTCCTCTCGCAGGACTGTTCCGCTGGTCACGTATGCCCTGATCGCTCTAAACGTCCTGTTCTTCATTGTAGAGCTGACTGGCGGTGACGCGTTTATTGAGAAATGGGCTTTCGTTCCCAGCCGCTTCCTTGCCAATCCCCTCGGTGATTCTCTGACGCTCTTTACTTGCATGTTCATGCATGCCGGGTGGCTTCACCTGGGAGGCAATATGCTTTACCTATGGATCTTTGGTGACAATGTGGAAGACCGTTTCGGGCACATCAAGTTCACGATCTTCTACCTGCTCTGTGGGCTTGCAGCAACTCTGGCACAGTTGGCGTTTAGCCTCAAATCAGACGTTCCGAATTTGGGAGCATCGGGGGCGATTGCGGGGGTGCTCGGCGCTTACATTTTGCTGTTTCCAAAGGGGAACGTCAAAGTATTGCTGGGCCAACAAGTGGTTCAGGTGCCCGCGCTGATAGTCATCGGGCTCTGGATCGTTCTGCAGTTTTTTAGCGGCGTCGGTTCCATTGCCGACACAGCGCAGACGGGGGGCGTCGCTTACATGGCGCACATCGGCGGATTTGTGGCGGGGTTTGTGTTGACCTTTTTGTTTCGTGGGGGTCGCAGGGCGCAGGCGACGGGCTGAGTCGCTGCGATGGCAGATCATCTAAACTGAAGCCAAGGTGAAACCTGCATCAGGTGCGTCGCACCAACAGCAGGTGCAACGCACCGGCGCGTGGGTTTCATTTTGGTCTCACTTTAGGAATGACCTGACCCCTGGTATTGCGGGTCAGGTCACTTGGCAATCGCGGATTCTTGTAGGTCTTTGGCTCTTCTGCTTTCAAACCACCAGGCGATTAAAGAAGGAGCGGTAGCGCTGCAAGGCCTTGCGGAGATCTTCAGTAGAGACATCATCGCCCTGATTCCACTGGCTCTCCAGCGAGCTACGCTCGTTGGCAAACATCTGGGTCATTTGCTCAACAACCTCAGATACCAGCGCATCCGCCTGCTGGACAGCAGAACGCGGCTCATCCACAAACTTGCTCTGGATCTCATTCCAGCGCGTGCGAAAATGCTCTGATTCCTCGCGGCGAAGCAGATCCGTCGATGGTCCGGCATTCGTGCCGATAGGGGCTTCGTGGGTAATCGTCTCAGCCACTGGGGCCATGGTGAGGATCGGCTTGTTCATCCAGGACTCATCTGCGACCGGTTCGCCCACTGGGGCCGCGTATGGGATCGCCTCGGCCATTGGAGCCTCGTGGACAATCCGCTCGTCCATCGGGCCAACGGCAGCAACGATCCCGCCCATCGGTGTCTCGGCGATAGGAGCCGCTTCTACCGCGACTCTGGCAAGAGGATCCGAATATGCTACCAGGTCGCTCGTGTCCTTTTCGGTTCTGTCAACGACATCCGAGGTATGGAAACGTTCTCTCCAATTCTGTTCGTTCATATCTATTCATCCTTTGCGACGGCTGCCGCTGTTCCGAGGAGTTCCTCGAATAGAGACCGGTAATGAATCATTGCCTGCCTCAACTCTTCAGTATCTGCCTGGTGCTGCTCGTTCTTGACCGCGATCTCTCGCGCAGCGCGGTAGTTGGTCACCAAAGCAGGATAGTTGACCGAGAGATCGGCCGCCCGCTGCTCAAAATCGGATACTGGATAGTTACGCATCTGCATGACCTGCATGATCAGGCGGTCGGCATCTCCGATCGCCTGTCCCGGTTCGTCGACAAACCTGGATTGGGTAGCAGCCCAATCAGCCAGATAACGCTCGCGCTCGCTTGCAGAAAGTGGACGGATATCCAAAGTCTCAACATGCTTCCGCCGTTCTTCCAGCTCTATTTGCGCTTTCTTCTTGCCACCCATGGCCTGCACAGTGCGATCATACTCAGGTCCGTACTGATCATGGAACCGCTCCGAACGTTTGCGGCGAGAAAGGACCAGACCCAGTATGGCGCCTACTATCACCAATGCCAGAACAACAATGATAATCGTATAGGTACTATTCACAAGACATCTCCTTTTCTAGCGGATCTTGGCCTCTTTCACTTGGACTCTTTTTGGGCCTCTTTAAGCCGCCGATCGAATTCCTGTTCGGCTTGCTCACGGCTGTAGCCATACTTCTGCTGGAGCAGGGCAATGACTTGATCGGCCTTGCCCCCCACCTGTTCCAGCTCGTCGTCGGTGAGTTTGCCCCACCACTCTCTGACCTGACCTCGCATTTGCTTCCATTTGCCTTCGACGATATCTCTGTTCATTTCTTGACCCTCCCATTTCCTTCGAATAATGGACCCTTGAGCTTGTCCATCACATAACATTGTACACGTTTAGCACGCCCAAGTCTATCGGTTCAAGTCTGATTCTTTTGTCGGTGGCAGGCTTGCTCGCCCGTCGGTGTTTGTCCTACATCACCCCTGCGGGAGGAGCAGAGGAATGGGGGAGCGAGGAAAGGATGGACAGGCATACGGGCGATGCGCTTCACCCAAGCTCTTCCAGCAAGGCCCTGGCGTCCCTCAAATCCAGCGTATCAAGCCCCTCGGTGAACCAGCCATAGATCTCGGCCAGCATTCCCCGGGCCTCTTCCGTGCGACCTGGCAACCCCTGGGAGCGCCACAGGCGGGCAAGGCTCGTCGTTGCTCGCAGCTCCCACGACCGGGCCTGCTGCCGGCGGGCGACCTCCAAGGCGCGCCGATAGCAGTTCTCAGCTTCCACCTCCATTCCTGATCCTTCGCTCTTGGCCAATAGCATCTCTCCCCTCAGCCGGCAGAGTTCCGCTTCCATAAGCCGCATGCCCGTTCGCTCCACCAGGCGCTGCGCCTCGGCCAGCACGCTCAGGCCCGCCTCTGCCTGCCCGGCCTTGCCATATGCTCCGGCCAACAGCGCCAGATGTTGCGGCCGGATGGCCTCCATGCCGAGCGCTTGCGAAGCCGCCATGCCCTGGCGCATCAGGTCGATGCCGGTGGCAAACTGTCCCTGCCCCGCTTGAAGCAAGCCCTGATAAAGCACCGCCCAGGCGTGGTAGATCGCCAGGTCTTTCTCGCCGGCCAGCCGCCTCAGCTCCTCGGTTTAGCTCTGGGCTGCCACGCTCTCGCGGCGTAGGATGTGAAGGGCCACGCCAAGTGCCAGGACAAACGCCAGGGTCAAGGCGTCTCCCAGCCCCCGCGCCTCCGCCAGCGCCTCCTGACTGCGCACCAAGGCCTGATCCGGGTAGCCCAGCGCCCAAAGAGCCAGACCCAGCCATGCGCGGCGAGCCGCGCCTGTCTCCATCAGTGCCTGGGAATCTGGAGACCCAGCTTGTTGGGCATCGTACAGCGCAATCGCCTGCTCAAAGTGGCTGCGGCCGGTGATGATCTCCCCCAGGTTCAGCCACGTGGCCCCCAGGAGCCCGTGGGCCACCGCCATGTATGCCGGATCTTGGGTCTGCTGAGCCAGGCTGAGGAGCTGCTCGGCCAGGTCGTGTGCTGCCCGAGATTCTCCACGTCCCACATAGTAACTGATAAAGCCTGACAGCGTCGAGAAGACCTGGCGCGGCCCGCCCACGTCCGTGCTTTGGCTCAACACGAGAGCCCGGTCGAGGGCGCCGCCCCGTTCCGGGGCTCCCCAACCGCGCCCGGCGAGGAGCGCAGCGCCAAGGCTGAGCTGCAAGCTGAGCTCCTGCCGGGCATGGGCGCTCGAGGCGGGCAGGGTCTGGAGCAGGACCAGCCCTTGATTGAGGAGGGCGATGGCCTCCTCGCGGGCCGCCAGCCGCATGGCCCGGTTTCCTGCCTGAAGCAGGTAACTCACCGCCTTTTCCGCCAACCCCGCCGCCTCAAAGTGCCAGGCCAGCTTTGCGGCGACCTCAGCCGCCTGCTCGCCATACAGTGTTTCCAGCGCGCGGCCAACGGCCTCGTGCAGCTCTGCCCGCTGCACCTCGTCCAGGCGCTGGTACACGTAGGCCTGGAACAGATGGTGGTGGAAACGATAGCGAGACAGGCGTTGCCCGTCAGGCCCCAGCCGTTGCCGGCCCTGGGCATGCACCAGTTGCTGCTGGCTCAGCGGGCCGCTGAGCTTGTGGGTGATCTGCCGCTGGTCAAGGCCCAACACGTGAGCCACCACCTCCGCCGTGAACTCGTCTCCCTCCACGCTGGCGGCTGCCAATATCGCCTGCTCGGCAGCAGGCAGGCGGCCAATGCGCTCGGCGACGGCCGCCTCGACTCGCGGTGGAAGCTGCTCCCAGTGCAGGACCGGCCCTTCGATCCACTGGCCGGCTTGATCGCGAACCAGCTCCCCCCGTTCTTGCAAGCCGCGCAGCAGCTCGATGGTGAAGAGAGGATTTCCGGCCGTGTGCCGGTAGAGCGTCTCACGAAACGCGACACCCAGGCGGTTCACTTCTGCGTCGCACATAGCATCCACGATCTGCCGGCCATCCGCCTGGCTCAGGTCCACCAGGATGTCCCCCCCGTCACGCTGAAGCTCGCCAACGACCTGCTCCAGAGGATGCCGTTCCCCATCCCGTCCCAGCGCCACGTCATCAGGCCGGTAGGCGCCGATGAGGAGAATACGGCTGCCCGCCAGGCGGTGCCCCAGGTGGAAAAGCAAGCTGACCGAGCCGGGGTCCGCCCACTGCAAGTCGTCCACCACCAGGATCAACGCCCGGTGCCGCGCCAGCACTTGCAGCACACGGGTGACCTGGGCGAACAGGCCGGCCTGCATCCCCTCTGCTCCGCTACGGGATTCTATCTTACCCGCCAGGTGTTGCGTGGCAGGCAGCGGATCGGAGGTCGCCACACGTCTCGCTGGATCTAGCAGGTGAGCCCGACATGCCGCGCGGACTGCGGCTCCTCCGGGCCAAGGCGAAAAGGCCTCGACACGCAGGGCCAGGGCCGCTGCAGGCACAAAACGGTCGATCAAGTCGGGGCCACTCTCTATGAGAGCCTGCACGGCTGCCGGCAGCAGAGCCCGCAGGCGGCGGGAGTGCGCGCCGCTGATGGCGCCTCCGGCCCGCTGGGCTTCGACGTCGCCACTCAGCATCTGCACGATCTCCCGGAAGGGCAGGTAGGGATCGCCGATGCCGCCGTAGGCGCTGCAATGGCTGGCGGCCACAACCACGTCGCCGTGTCTCTCCATGGCCCGGCGGGCGAACTCGGCCAGTAGCGCCGTCTTGCCGCTGCCCGCATCGCCCGTGACAAAGGCCGCCTGGCCCTGGCCGGCTAGGGCCAGGTCGAGAAGCCGGTCCAGCTTGGCCAGCTCGGCCTCGCGGTCGACGAAGGGAGGTGCAGCGGAGGGCAGCGCATAGGCCGATGGCTGCGGCTGCTCCCCAGCCCACTCCTGTTGTCCCTCAGCATACTCTCCCTCGCGAATGCTCTCGTACAGGGCCGTGGTCTCAGGCTCGGGGTCCACGCCCAGCTCGTGGGCCAGCAGGCGGCGACAGGCTTCGTACTGGGCCAGGGCGGCGCTGCGCTGGCCGCTGAGAGCCAGCAGGCGCATCAACTGGCGGTGAGCCTCCTCGGACCATGGCTCCACGTCCAGTTGCCGCCGGGCGTAAGCCTCGGCCTGCCCATACTCCCCGCGCCGCTCGTGGAGGGTCGCCAGGCGATGGAGGGCACACAGGAGCTGGCGGTCGATCTCCTCCCGTTTGAGCAAGGCCCATTCCTCAAAGGGCGGGCTGCCCTTGAGAGAGAAACCTTCCAGGAACGGGCCGTGGTAGAGCTCGATGGCCGATTCCAGCTCTTGGATCTCGGATTGCAGGCGGCTCCCTGCTCCCAGCCTTTCACAGTCGGCCATGTGCCGCTCGAATTCGGTCACGTCCAGCCAATAGTCGCTGGCCGTATTGAATTGGATCGTGTCACGGGAGACCAGCAGAAAGTGGGGCTCAGACCCCCGGTCGCCGAGGGTCGACCGCAGTCTTGACAGCGCGCTACGCAGGTTGTTCAG
>JAFGOG010000138.1 GCA_016926595.1 Anaerolineae bacterium | reverse complement strand
TTGAATTGGATCGTGTCACGGGAGACCAGCAGAAAGTGGGGCTCAGACCCCCGATCGCCGAGGGTCGACCGCAGTCTTGACAGCGCGCTACGCAGGTTGTTCAGAGCGGTGCGATCGGGCTTCTCTGGCCACAGGAACTCGGCCAGCACTCCGCGGTGGTGCGGGCGATCTGCTTCGACGGCCAGATAGGCCAGCAGTGCCCGGACGCGGTTGGATTCAAAGCGCGTGATGGGCTCCCCATCCAGCGCCGCGTGGAAGGTGCCAAGCAAAGAGAGTGAAAGGTGGGGCATCTCTTCTCCCAAAGAGCAGGTTGCCCAATACTCCTGAGAGCATTTTAGCAGATCAGGGCTGGATCGTCAAACTGGACCTCTTCACAGCGTTTTCCCAGCGATCTCACAGCCTTTGTCTGGTATAGTGGGTGCAGACATGTGCACAGCATATGGCTCAGCCAGGCTATGCTCTCTCAACGAGGCAAAGAATCAAAACCAGGGGAAAGCCAACCGCGCTGCGCGCGGGTTAACGCGGGGACGACGGCTGACTGTCGTAATAGGTATCGCGGGGTGACTCGCCAACACCGCGGGTAGGCCAGCTTTGCCGAACATCAGTGGCCCCACCGCGGGCGAATATTGACATTCAGAGTTATGCGGCTAACTTTAGCAGCCGCCGGGTGTGCCCGTGATAGCACAGGAGAAGAAATGAACAAGCGACAGCGAATTGTGCAAGTCTGTTTTTTGGCAGGTCTGTTGGCGATGAGTATGTCCATGTCAAGTTGTGGGTCAGGACAAACATCTGGCCTCCCACTTACGCCATCGCCTACACCAGATCCGCCCACGTCAACACCTGCTCTTGTTCCGCCAACCGCTGCACCTACCACTGCATTACCCCTAGGGGGGGAATGGCAAGGTCCTGGCGATCTGCTACAGATAGGTTTTACGGTCAGTTCTGACAGCACAGCTATTGCTTCTACATGTTTTACTTTTCCCGGTGCTGTGGTCAGTGAAACAACCACTGTCACCCCCAAGAGTGGAGACGAGTGGCCTATTGTTGATGGCAAGTTTAGAATAGAGGTTGTCTTACCAAAGGAAATAACAGGTACGACAGAGAAGACAATAGTGGTCGATGGGGTATTTGATGCAACTGGCCTTCTAGCCTCTGGGACATGGCAGATGCAGTCTCCAGACACAACAACTTCGGGAGATTGGAAAGCCTCGCCAGTTATGTAGGGCTTTCAGCGCCCCGGCATACGGTTAAGTTAGCTACAAAGGCAAGACCACACTACGCATACTTTCCGCGCAGAGAAAGTCGGGTGCGCCCGTAATAGCCGCAGGAGACTAATGAATACAAGGTCGCGTTATCGACCGTTAGCTACCATTGTCAATCTGCTCTTTGTCACCATGCTGGTGGTCGGAGTGTCAGGTTTGTGGCCGGTACGGGCCATACACGCTGCGGACTCGGATCTGCTGGGTGGGCACGGCCTGAATGATTCTGCCCCGCCGATTACGACAGCTCAACTCTATACCGATGGCCACCAGGCGTCGCCTCAAGCGCTCGAATCGGGCTTTTGCGACGACTTTGACTCACCCACCCTCGACCCAGCGTGGCAGGTGGTGGAATTCACCGGCACGCGGGTCTACGGCTACACCTCGCCCGCCAACCACATCTCGCTTGCCGACAATCCGGGGCATTTGCGCTACTACGTGGATGCGATGACGTATCCGTGGGGGTTCTTGAACGACTATCAGGTCTACGTCCCCTACTACAACTATGACTTTGGCCTCGAGCTGCACCGGCCGTTCAGCGGGGAGCACTGGCGCTTCGAGACCAAGGCGGACTATTACCTGCCCTACAACAACGGACGCGGCCTGAACGTGCACATCTACTTCGGAGATGGCGGCGCCAATACGTTCGTGGTCGAGTTCCAACGCTATCGGGATGTAGCTGGGTCCTCTAATAGCGTGGGCATAGGGCTGCTTGAGAAGTTCGGGCCAACCTTCGCCGATCTAACTACTCTCGAGAGTTACACGATCTATGAAGACATCTACGGGCCGCCGGCGAGCACGTACTTCTATCGCCTCGAACGGGACGGCAGCATCCTGACCGCCTCATGGAGTCCCGACGGCGTCGCGTGGACCCAGGCGTTCAGCCGGGACATGGGCTCGCAACTGGACGGCCTGGAGCAACGGGTGGTTATCGTCGGTCTGAGCTGGTTCAACCCAGTCGGCTCCTACGCCGACTATGACTATGCGTGCCTAGCGGCGCTGCCGACAGTGCAGTTCAGCAGCGGCGACTATAGCGTGGTCGAAGACGCGGGGCCGGCCCTGGTCACGGCTACCCTCAGCGCCGTTTCGTCCTTGACCGTCACGGTGGACTATGCCACCACGGACGGTACGGCCATGACCGGCAGCGACTATGTGACCACCAGCGGCACGCTGACCTTCACTCCCGGCGTGACCACCCAGACTTTCAGCGTGCCCATCCTCGACGACGGGATCGAAGAGCCGGCCGAAACGGTGAACCTGACCCTGTCCGGCCCGCTTTTGGCGGTGTTGGGCACACCGGTCACGGCCGTGCTGACCATCGTCGACGACAACGATGCCCCTGTCGCGGCGAATGACGCATTCACTGTGACGGAGGACAGCCAGACTAACGCGCTCGCCGTGCTGGTCAACGACAGCGATCCGGAGCTGAGCCCGCTGGCCGTGTCGGCGGTGGGCGTGCCCGACCAGGGCGGCGTGGCCATCAGCGCGGTCACGCATATCAACTACACTCCCGCAACCGATTTCTACGGTCTGGAAACCTTTACCTATACCGTCTCCGATGGCCACGGCGGCTACGACAGCGCCATGGTGGCCGTCACCGTGACGCCGGTGTGCGACTGTGCGGTTGAGCTTGAGCCGCCGGCCGCGGCCCAGACCGGAGACGCCGGCACGACCATCACCTACACCCTGCGCCTGACCAACAGCGGCGACTGCGCCGACGTGCTGGACGTGACCGTGGTCGCCCTGTGGCCGGCAGGGGCGCCGGCGACCATCGGGCCGCTGGCCGCTGGCGCGGGCACGGACGTGGCGGTGACGGTGGCCATCCCCGCCGGGGCCGGAAACCAGGACGTGGCGACCGTCACCTTCACCAGCCAGGGCGATGGCTCGGTCAGCGAGGCCAGCGTGCTGACGACGACGGCAAACGTGCCGACCTATCGCGTCTACCTGCCGCTGGTCCTGCGCGGGGCGCGGTTCGGCGGCGCGCGCGGGGAGAATGATTAGCAAGAGGCCGCCTGCGTTACTGCCTGCAAGAGGCACAGAACGTTTCTGAACAGTCGGTGGTTAGGTGCAGTCATTCTGCAAAGAAAGGAAGAAAAGAAAATGAAGGGCAAAAATGTATCGCAACAAACGTTCGTTTTGATGTTGGTCGTGTTACTGCTAGCTGGATGTGGTGGCGCACCGGCGCAACCTGCCGCCACACCCACGCCTGTCCCGCCAACGGCTACCCCTACGCCGGTTCCACTCATCGCAAAACCCGGCAAGTGGAGCGGCCAAGGCGTTAGCTTTGAAGTTGCACCTGATGGGAAAATCGCGGTCTTGAATTTTACAGCCCACTACATTTCTGGGGGCAGTCTGAACGCTGAGTATTTGTATGCCTCTGACATTGCAGTTAATCCAGACGGTACATTTGGATTCAAGAGCGACAAAACCAACGTCATCGGAGAATTCAATAGTCCTACCACCGCATCCTTCACCTACGAAATCTACAAGGGGTTGCAAGGCCAAGCGGTCTCCGGCGCAGAGACAGCGGCTGTTGAGTGGACAAGCCCGTAGGTTCGTTATGCACGGACAATGAGGTCAATCAACTCAAAAGCAAGCATCGGAAGTGCAAGACGACATTGCCAGTGAAGTCAAGTCAAACGTCGAACGGCAAGGCGTACTCTGCAAATCGGGGCGTGCCTAACAACGACATGAGGGGGGAACTTTCCCCCTCATGTTCCTCGTCCCGGCTTGGCGCCGCCCGACCCCCTACGCCATGGGTACCAGCGAACGCCGCCGGTCAACCATCCACAGCCAGGCCACCGCGAACACCGACAGCGCCAGGATCAGCCACAGCAGCCCCTGCCACCGGCTGAAGGCCTGTGCCCAACTGGCCAGCAGGCTCGTGCGGACGACCGGCTGTTCCGCGATTTGAGTGAGCGCCTGGCCGGCCGCCTGGCGGACTACCGGCGACGAGTCACGCGCCTGCGCGCGCTCTAGCGCGGCGCGGGCCTGCGGAGCCGCCAGCTCGCCCAGAGCCCAGGCCGTCCGTGCCCGCACGGTCGAGTCCGAATCCCCCAGCGCCTGCACCAGCGCCGCCGACGACGACGGCGACCCGATCCAGCCCAGCGCCTCTGCAGCGTTGCCGCGGGCCGCAGCATCCGGGCTGGCCAGCATCTGCTGGAGCGGCGTCACAGCGGGCTCGCCCATCGCTTCGAGGGCGCCCAGGGCGGCGTGCCGCCGCGTGCTCATCTGCGCGTCGGCCAGGGCCGCCAGCAGCGCCTGCGTCGCGTCCTGGCTGCCGATGCGCCCCAGCGCGCCGGCGGCGGCGACGGCCATCGCCGGGTCACCCCCCAGCAGCATCGCCCTCAAGGGCTCCACCGCCGTTTCGGCGCGCATCATGCCCAGCGCCGTGGCAGCACTGTGCTGCACCTGGGGCACGGCGCTCTGAAGCGCCAACACCAGTTCGCCCGTCGTCCGCGGATCGGCGATGCGGCCCAGCGCCTCGCCCGCAGCCTGGCTGACGGCCGGGCTCGGGTCGGCCATCGCCGCCAGGAGCGTGCTTGCTTCCTGCGTGCGGGCCAGCCCCACGATGCGAGCCGCGCTGACGCGCGACTGGACATCACCCGTGCCCTGCTGTAGAGCCGCCAACGCTCCTGCCACGTCGGGCGTGTAGCTCTGCAGGCCACCGGTGGCCACCGACAGGACGTTGAGCGGCTGGCCCGGTGCCGGCAGCAGGGCCGAGGCCAGTTTGGCCTGTGGGAACGAAGGGCCGGCCAGCGGCTGCCACGACTGGCCGCCGTCGAGCGTCACAAAGGTGCCCATCGCAGACGAATGGAGTTCCGTGCCGCCCACCAGGTAGCTCACGGCGGCATACAGCACGCCGGCCTCCTGGGGATCGACCTGAAGAGCTGTGATAGATAGGTACACTCCCGCCGCCTCGCCCAGCCCGGCCGAAGCCGGCTGCCAGGTCTGACCTGCGTCGACGCTGCGGAAGATGCCATTCCCCGGCGTGCCCACGAACAGCGTTCGGGCATCGGCCACGGCCAGGGCCGAGATAACATTGAGGGCCGAGATACCACCCGGTACAGGCTGTGTCGGGACCCACGACTGGCCGCCATCGTCGGTGTAAAACAGGGAGACGGGCGTGGCGGCAAAGAGGCGGCCGCCCACCAGCGCCAGGTGGGTCACCGGCTTTGAGGTGAGGTCGTGCTGCCCCGCCACGATCGGTTCGAGCGCACCCCCGGCCGTATGCCGGTAGATGGTGCGGCCACTGGTGCCCAAGTACAGGTCACCCTGGCTGTCCCAGACCAGGCTCGGCACGGGCAACAGTTCTGCGGCCACTTGCTTCCAGCTCTCTCCCCGGTCCTCCGAGCTGAACACCGGCCCATCGGACAGGGAAACGGCCACCCGGTTCGCTCCATCCCCGGCCCAGGCGACGGGCGTGCCATGGTCGGGTAGCGCCAGTGGCTCCCAGCTTGCACCCTGGTCGGTGCTGCGGAACAGCAGAGCCTGGGGCGCGCGGGTGGGTTGCCAGGCGGCGTACAGGACAGGCGTGACCGGCGCCGACGCGAGAGCGCGTGGCTCGGTTACGTTGGCCCCACGGCCCCACGCCCACGCCGACACCGACATCAGCCCGGCGGTGACGATCAGTACACTCAACACCCAACGTAGGATGCGGCTCAATCTGTGCTTGCCTTGCATGAGACACCTCGATCCTCTTCTAGAAATACTCATATTTGTCATTACATTGATATTATACTCGATTAGCGCGCCGCGGTCTATCGGTTGAAGCCTGATTCTTATGTAGGCGGCCGGCTCGTTCCCCTGTCGGTGTTTTACTTACAGCACCCACCGCCGGGAGTCCTGTGTCATTCACCTGGGCGATGTTGACCAACGGGATGGTGGCGTCGCTCGTAAGGTTCCATGTTCCAGGAGACGCATTCCTGCCGTTTGACGGAGGAGCGCCTCTGTGATAGAATGGGCAAGCTGGGGCGGCCAAAGCAGACCTGTTAGGAGCCAACATGAACGATGAAACCAAGATCGAGGGCATGGGAGCGATCCCTCACGTGGGTGGAGTCGCGTTCCGCGTATGGGCGCCCCATGCTCAGCGAGTAGCCGTCATCGGATCGTTCAACGACTGGGACGGGGACAAATGCCCCATGCAGGCCGAGGACAACGGCTGCTGGTACGCCGACGTAGCCGAGGCTCATGTCGGCGATGAGTACCGCTTCCTGCTTACCACGGCCCAGGGCGATCTCGCGCGCATTGACCCCTATGCCCGCGAGGTGACCCATTCGGTCGGCAATGCCATCGTCCACGACCCGAGCTTTGACTGGGAGGGGGATGACTTTTGTCTCGCACCGTGGAACGAGCTCGTCATCTACGAGCTGCACGTCGGCACGTTCAACGACGAGGAGAACGAAAACCTGCCCGGCAAGTTCGACTCGGTGTCGGCTCGTCTGGGGCATCTGAAAAAGCTCGGCGTCAATGCGATCCAGATCATGCCGGTAGCCCAGTTCGCGGGAGAACGGTCGTGGGGTTACAACCCCTCCCACATCTTTTCGGTTGAGATCGCCTACGGAGGCCCCTTGGCGTTCAAGCGGTTCGTCAAGCGCGCCCACAAGCATGGCATCGCAGTGATCCTCGACGTCGTCTATAACCACTTGGGCCCAAGCGACCTCGATCTGTGGCAGTTCGACGGCTGGTCCGAGAACGATCTCGGTGGGATTTACTTTTACAGCGACGCCCGGGCCAAGACACCGTGGGGGGACACCCGGCCCGATTACGGACGCGGCGAGGTCCGTCAATTCATCCTCGACAACGTCACGATGTGGCTCGAGGAATACCACGTGGACGGCCTCCGCTTCGACGGCACCGTTTACATTCGCACCCCCCGCGGCCCGGGCAGCGAGGACCTGCCCGAGGGCTGGAGCCTGCTCCAGGCGATCAACAGCCAGGTCGCCCAGAAACACCCCGGCCGGATCACCATCGCCGAGGACCTGCAGAACAACGAGTGGCTCACCGCGGACGTTGGGGCCGGCGGCGCCGGGTTCGGCTCACAATGGGATGCCAACTTTGTCCACCCCATCCGCCAAGCGGTGACCACCCCCCAGGATGAGCAGCGCTCACTCGCCGCCATCCGCGACGCGCTAAGCTATCGCTACAACGACGACGCCTTTGCGCGGGTCATCTATAGCGAATCGCATGACGAGGTGGCGAACGGCAAGGCGCGCGTGCCGCAGGAGGTCAACCCGAAGGACCCCAAGGGCTGGCACGCGCGGAAACGCTCGACGCTGGCCGCCGCCATGGTCTTAACCGCGCCCGGCATCCCCATGCTCTTCCAGGGCCAGGAGTTCCTCGAAGGAGACTGGTTCCGCGACGACTGCCCTCTCGATTGGGACCAACGCGATGAGTTCCACGGCATCGTCCGGCTGTACCGCGATCTCATCCGGCTGCGGCTCAACCGCGACGGCTTGACGCGGGGCCTGTGCGGACAGTTCCTCCAGGTCTATCATTTGCACGACGAACGCAAGGTCCTCGCCTACCACCGTTGGGAAAAGGGTGGACCGGCGGACGATGTCGTGGTCGTCGCCAACTTTTTTCACGAACCGCAGGATGGCTACGTCATCGGCTTCCCGGCCGCAGGGGCCTGGAAGCTCCGCTTCAACAGCGATTGGCAGGGTTACAGCGACGACTTTCAAGGTCATCCGAGTGGCGACCTGGTCGCCGAACCGGGCGAACAGGACAGCTTGCCCTTCTACGCCGCGCTGTCCATTGGCCCCTACAGCGTGCTGATCTTTTCGCAATGATCGTTCGGGGAGAATAAAAGGTTCTGCCACCCGTCAAACGACCGGGTGGCAGATAACGTGGCGTTCCGGCAGTAGGACGCCAACTGCGGCAGCACCCCAGGAATCTTTAGAAGTTGATCACCCCAAGGAGCTTCAATATGATGAGTATGACAGCGATGACGATCAGGGTGTGAAGAAGGCTGCCGGTCTTGGGGATCCCGCTATTATACCTCGGACCGAAAAAGCCGACCAACCACAGCACGACCAGAATTGCGACGATAGCCCACAACATGAGATTTCTCCTTTTCGATGGTAGTAGCGAGCGATACGGTCAGATGATCCCGTGCTCTGCCCGCCCCGGTTACTTCTTGCTTTCCTTGTCTGATAGGAACCGATTCACTGTGGTGCCGCACACCGGGCAGGCACCTTTGGCCATCGGCCGGCCGTTTGACGTCTTGACGACCTTACCCTCCTTGACCCTCCGCTTCGTGCGGCACTTGACGCAATAGCCTTCGAATTCCATGGTGTACCCCTCTCTTTTCTGTTCTGCTTTGGCTCTGACTGGTCCGGCGAGCCATCGCCTAGCCGGAGGCCATCAGCGCTCCACTCGTCGCCATGAACACCTCCGGTACGAATTCGTGATCCGATTCTAGATGTCCTTGACCGCTTTCAGTCGACGGTTGAATTCCTCTTCGGCATGCTCGCGGGAGTAGCCATACTTCTGTTGGAGCAGGGCGATGACCTGATCGGCCTTGCCCCCCGCCTGTTCCAGCTCGTCGTCGGTGAGTTTGCCCCACCACTCTCTGATCTGGCCTCGCATTTCCTTCCATTTGCCTTCGAAAATGTCCCTGTTCATTCCGTGACCCTCCTTTTCCTTCGAATAGGTTACCCTAGAGCTTGTCCATCACTCACGATTGTACTCGATTGCCGCGCTCGAGTCTATCGGCGCAGGTCCGATTCCCTTGTAGGCTGCAGGCTCGCTCTCCTGTAGGTGTTTGTCCTACAACACCCCCGGAGGCTTGACCCAACATGGCCCTTGTGCTATACTCACTCAGGCATCCGCCAGCCCCTTCGGGTGAATTCGCTGGCTGATATCGGAGACCCTTTAAAACGGGGTGCATACCATTGAACGCGTTTGAACGCGTTTCGGATATCAGGCTGCGGATTGATCCGCAGCCTACACAAAGGAGGGATCGATGAAAACGACAGTGGGTGTGTGGATTGACCATAGGAAGGCTGTGGTCGTGGCTATTACGGATGCAGGGGAAGAAATGGGGCTGACGATATCGAAGGTTGAAAAACAGCTCCGCCGCTCTAGTGATTCACCTCTTAAGGGCCCCTATGAAGCCCGCCAGGTCCCGGCAGACGACAGCCGCGAGAAAAAGTTGACGGGGCAGCTCAACATCTACTACGATGCGGTCATTGCCAGCATCCGTGTCGCAGATGCCATCCTGCTGTTTGGCCCGGGCGAGGCCAAGAGCGAGCTGCAGCAACGGATCGAGAAAAGCAGGCTCCATGGGCGCATCGTGGCCGTTGAAACAGTTGACAAGATGACCGATCGTCAGATCGCGGCGAAAGCTCGACAGTACTTTCGAGAAAACCGCGGCCGGCAATAGGGTCAAGACATGACCATCTAACCAGGGAGTTCAGGCGACGTCGCTACCTGCGCCACGCCTGACTGCTGATGTTAGGGAGGCGAAGACAGGGTTGTCCCACCTTGATCACTGGCTGGAGTTGGCTCTCGGACGAGGGGAACAAATGCAACATGTTTCTTGTGCTCCTGTGGCGCATATGATATAATGTGCTTGTAGCATATATGGGATGATGTTGCTGTGAGCGAGAGGGAAAAGAACGCACGCATCCTTTTCGTCGCCGGCGGCCTGCCGTTGCTGCGCGGTGGGGCCCGGCTGCTCGGAGACGCCGGTCACCAGGTGATCGAGGCCGCCACGGGTCAGGAAGGCCTGCGCCTGGCCCAGGAGTGGAAACCGGACCTGGTCCTGCTCGGCGTCATGCTTCCAGACCTGAACGGCGTCGAGGTCTGTCGGCGCATCAAGGCGGATCCCCAATTGGCCAATACCCACGTCGTCATACTCTCGGCCACTCGGGCCGAGTCGGACAGCCCAACTGAAGCGCTTGAGGCGGGGTGCGATGACTACATCACCTGGCCGGTTCCCAACCAGGAGCTTATGGCGCACGTGGCGGCTCTATTGCGCCTCAAACGTACGGAACAGGCACTGCAGAAGCTGGCCTACGACCTAGGCGAGCGGGTCAAGGAGCTGAATTGCCTGTACGGCATCTCCCAGTTGATCGGCCGGCAGGGCATGCAGCTCCAGGAAATCCTTCAGGGAGCGGTGAACTTGATCCCGCCCGCGTTCCAGTACCCGGACGCAGCCTGCGCCCGGATCAGCCTCGACGGCCAGGAATTCCGGACGCAGAACTATCGAGAGACAGCCTGGCGACAGGTCGCCGACTTGCTGGCTCACCGCCAGCGGGTTGGCGTGCTGGAGGTCTGTTACCTGGAAGAAAAGCCGGAAGCGGACGAGGGGCCCTTCCTGGTAGAAGAAGTCAAGTTGGTACAGACTGTGGCCGAGCACTTGAGCCGGGCTGCCGAGCGGCTGTGGGCGGAGGAGGCGCTGGAAGCTTCAGAAGTTCGTTATCGACGGCTCTTTGAAACAGCCCAGGACGGGATATTGATTCTTGATGCAGACACCGGGCAGATCGCCGATGTCAACCCTTTCCTGGTAGAGATGTTGGGCTACTCTCCAGAGGAGCTGAGGGGTAAGAGACTCTGGGAAATCGGCCTCTTCAAAGACGTGACGTTATCCAGGAGTGCTTTTGTAGAATTGCAGAGCAAAGGGTATATCCGTTACGCCGACTTGCCACTCGAAGCCAGCGATGGACGGCGAATTGACGTGGAATTCGTCAGCAACGTCTACCTGGTTGACCACGAGCGAGTGATTCAGTGCAATATCCGCGACATTACTGCGCGCAAGAGGGTGGAGGAAGCCCTGCAGCAGCGTACGGCCGAACTGGAAGCACGCAACGAGGAGCTGGATGCCTTTGCCCACACGGTGGCTCATGATCTCCAGGGCCTTGTGGGCCTAGTGACTGGTTATGCCGAAGTATTGGCGGAAGATCATACCGGGTTTTCGGATGAGGAACTGGAGCGCTGCTTCAGTGCCGTCGTGCATAATGGGCACAAGATCAGCGAGATTATTGACGGGCTGCTGTTGCTGGCTGGAGCGCGCAAGATGGCCATCAAGATAGAGCCGCTTGGTATGCCATCCATCGTAGCCGAAGCCCAGCGCAGGTTGGCGTCCATGATTGCAGAGTACGAGGCCGAGATGGTTGTGCCCGACACCTGGCCAGCGGCGTTGGGTTACGGGCCGTGGGTGGAAGAGGTGTGGGTAAACTACATCAGCAACGCCATCCAGTATGGTGGCCGTCCGCCACGGGTGGAGCTGGGTGCGGAGGCGCAGCCAGACGGCATGGTACGCTTCTGGGTGCAGGACAATGGTTCTGGCCTCATGCCCGAGGCGCGGGCCAGGTTGTTCATTCCGTTCACACAGCTTGCCCATCTGAATGGCAAAGGGCATGGGCTTGGCCTGTCTATCGTGCAGCGTATCGTGGATAGACTTGGTGGGCAGGTAGGAGTTGAGAGCGAGGGCGTGCCAGGTAGGGGAAGTGTCTTTTCCTTTACGCTCCCCGGCGTAGACGACCAGAGTCAGGATGGCCAGAGTTCCTGATGCCCAAGAATGATCCAGGCCCGAAAGAACGCGAGGAGGATCAAGTAGAGTTGTAGGCCATGCGGGCGGTGACGTCGAATTTGGCACGGAGGTAGCGCTGCCTCTATTGGGTATGTCTGACAATTCCTCGGTTTTTTTGTTGGAAAAATCGCTCGGCTATGGAGTCCCCAACTTGTTGGGGCGGTTCTCCCGCTCCGTCAAAGTCTTCCCGAACAAGTTCGGGGCTCCGGCAACACACTCGAGCTGGGAACTGTGGATTTTCCAACAACATCTCCCTCTTACTAACCTCCCAGCCCCTACGATGGCCGCGGAGCATAGCAGCCAAGGTTCAAAATGATGGCAGCAGCTTGAAGACCTGCTTGCGTGCCCCCGAGAAGGGGGCGTGCTTGCATCAGTCGT
>JAFGOG010000137.1 GCA_016926595.1 Anaerolineae bacterium | reverse complement strand
CCCCAGCAGATCATCACCCCGGCGATCTGTAGCCAGAAGTTGACCGGCACCAGCTTTTTGTGACGGATCGGCTTGTCGAGCAGGTAGGGCACCAGGAAGTAAAAGGCGCCAAAGACAGCCATGTAGATAAAGCCATAGACGCCGACGATGGGGTGGGCGGTCAGCATCGAGTAATAGAGCTCTTCAGTGGTCGGGTCGCCGACGCCTGGGCGCAGGGTATTGAGCGCCGCCTCCATGCCGTGCAGGGCGTCCATGTCGTAGAGCTGGGTGCGCATCAACATGCCCTCAAAGCCTGACAGCGCCAGGAAGAGCAGGGCCACGACGGCAAAGCGCAATGTCCACTTTTCGGTCCAGCCGATTTTTGTCATGTCCTATCTCCTCATTGAGTCACGCGAATGGCGTCGGGGACGTACATCTCGGAGTGGCGCGGGCCGGAGTACTCGGTGGAGCGCACGTCGTACAGGCCCGCTTCGTCGAACTTCCAAACGATGTGGTTCTCGCGGCCGGGCAGGACCTGCTGCTGGAAGACCATGCTGCCATCCTGGCGGAACACGCCCAGGCCGTAGGTCACGTCGGTGGAGGTGGCGACGAACTCGACGTACTCGCCCACCTTGACCTCGATGCCTTCCGCCGGCAGCCGGATCTGGTAGTCGCCAAACTCGACGCGGACGGTCCGGTCGGGCACTGGCCTGGACCAGAGCAGCCACTCTTGCCAGGGGATCAGCGGCGAGAGGGTGACGGCGTTGAATACCAGGAACACGCCGATGAGCACAAACAGCCAATTTCGCTCTTTAGGTTCCATGGCTACTCCTCCCTCTCGCGCACTGCATAGGCGAAAAACAACATGAACAGGGCCAGGATGACCACATAGGCCGTGTAGGCCCACCAGACTACCTCTGTGAGATGCATGTCGGCTCCCTCCTCTCGATCGAATCGCGCCGGATCATCCGGCATTTCCATGGGCACCTACTCCTTGCACGCGAGGCTGTTCCATCAAGATGGCTGACAATAACTCTTTGGCCGGTTTCCCTTTGACCTGGAAAGCATCGGCCCCGGCAGCGAATGCTTCGTCAGGCGTGTGATCGGTGTACATGGTCAGAACCACTACCCGGATTTCCGGCCAATGGCTTTTGATGGCCTGTGTGGCAGCCAGGCCATCCATGACGGGCATGCAAAGATCCATAAGGACGACGTCGGGGTCACAGATGCCGGCCAACTGCACGGCCTCCTGGCCGTCGGCAGCCTCGCCCACCACCTCGATCTCGGGCCAGGTGGCAAGCAGCGACCGCAGACTGTGCCGTGCGCGCGGCTGGTCGTCGGCAATGAGAACTCGCACTCGTCGACCCATACAGCGCCTCCCGTGTGTTCCCTGGGTGCACTCGCCCTACCCTAGTATACCAGAAGATCAGGCATTTGTGATCCACAGAATGAGGATTCTGGCCCAACGGAACGTGGAGGAAATGCCATGCCAGGCTGGGCACCAGGAAGGACGAAAAACACGTTTTGTGCTCGCGCCGGATTGTGAGCCGGCGTTGTTGGAGCGAGCCGTGGATGAGCAACGGCGAGCAGTGCTGTGTCCGGAAGGCTGTTTGGAGGGTCCTACCCTTCCACGCGCTCTGTACCGTCGTGCAAGGAGGCCACGCCCTCCCGCAGGGCGTACAGGACCGCCTGGGAGCGGCTGTCGAGGTGAAGCTTGCCCAGGATGTTGCTCAGGTGACTGCGGACGGTCGCCTGGGTGATGACCAGCCCCTCGGCAATCTCCCGGTTGCTCAAGCCCTGGCCCAACAGGCGCAGCACCTCCCGCTCGCGCTCGCTCAACGAGCCGGGCGAGGGAGGGCGGTCTGAGGGCCGGGTCAACTCGCGCAACACCTTGCGCGCGACGAGTGGATCCAGCGAAGATTGGCCGCGATAGACGTCCTGGATGGCCTGCAGGAGGTCCTCGGGGCCCGAGTCTTTGAGCAGGTAGCCCAGCGCTCCGGCGCGGAGGGCCGGGAACACCTTTTCATCCGAGGCAAAGCTGGTCAGGACCAACACTCGCACCTGGGGGTGGCGGGTCGCGATCTGCTGCGTGGCTTCGATGCCGTCCATGCCGGGCATCAGCAAGTCCATCAGGACGACGTCAGGGTGGAGCTCCTCAACCCGGGCCAGCGCCTCCTGGCCGTCGCCGGCCTCACCGACCACCTCGACGCCCGCTTGTGTTTCCAGCAGTGCCCGAATGCCCTTGCGGACAATGGCGTGGTCGTCGGCGACCAGGACGCGGATGGGTGCCTGGGGCAGGGAGCGCAGATCCGGCCCGGGCAAAGTGAGCATTCTGGGCAGGGGTGCAGGGGCCGCTTTTGCCGGCCGGGCCCTGCCAGTCTCTATCTGGATCCTGACCTTCGTACCCTTGCCCGGCGCGCTCTCGACGTGCAGCTTGCCACCCATGCCCCTCAGGCGCTCCTCAATGCCCGCCAGCCCTAGCCCCCCGCCATCCCGGGCGGCTGCCGGATCGAATCCGATCCCATCGTCGCGCACCTCGGCAGCGAGGCTCTGCTCGCCGAACTGAAGGTCGAGGGTCACCCGCGTGGCGCGGGCGTGCTTGACCACGTTGTTGAGCGTCTCTTGCAGAACGCGGTACACGTCCTCTTCCAGGGCGAGGGGCAGCCGGTTCTCTCCCGAGACACACAGCTCGGTCTGGATCCCTGCCCGGGCCTCCACGGCATCCAGCCTGGCCCGCAGGGCGGCGACCAGCCCTTCCTTGTCCAGCACAGGGGGGCGCAGCTCAAAGATGAGCAGCCGCATTTCGCGCAGGGCTTCTTGCCCGGTGGCGCGCACCTCCTGCAACTGCTCGGCCACCGCCGCGAGGTTGCCACTGGCCAATAGCCTGGTCGCGGCCTCGGCGTAGAGGGTGATGCTGTACAGGTCGTGGGTAACCGAGTCGTGCAGCTCGCGGGCCAGCCGCTGCCGCTCCTCGAACGCCGCCAGTTGTCCAACCTGGCGATAAAGCCGCGCGTTCTCGATGGCCACCGCTGCCTGGTCGGAAAAGAGACGCATGATGCGCAGGTCCGCTTCTGTAAAGCCACCTGGCTTGTTGATGACGGTCAGGGCGCCGCTGGCAGCGCCCCGCAAGCACATGGGCACCGCCAACAGCGAGGTGAGCTCGGTCTGGGGATAGTACTCCCCGAGTTCGGAGCCGGGGTGGTTGAGGAGCAGCGGCTCGCTGGCCCGGATCATGAGGCAGGTGGTACAGCGCGATGCGGACACGTGCTCGAAGGCCGGCGACTCTGCCTCCCGGCTGAGGGTCACCCGCAGGCAGTGCTTGTCCTCTCCACCCAGTATGCACACAGCGCTTTCCGCCGCGCCGGTCAGCCACTGCGCTTCGCCGCATACGATCTCCAGCACCTGTTCCAGGCTGAGTTCCTGCAGTAACGCGGCCGTTACCCGTTGCAGGCTCTGGCTCTCGGCCAGTTGCCGTTGGGCCTCGTCGTACAAGCGGGCATTGTCCAGAATCAGGGCGAGCAGATGGGCAACGCCCTGGACCAGCTCGACCTCTTGGGCCGTAAAGGCGTGGGCCTCGTCAAAGGTGGCAACCAGCACCACGCCCAACTGCCGGCCCGCTGTTTCCACCGGCACACCCAGCACCGACCTGATGCCCAGGTGCCGGGCGGCCTCCCGATCGGTCCTGGGATCGCTCTGCGCATCGTAGCAGAGGGCCGGTTTCCGGCCCTCGATCACTTCGTGAAAGAAAGCGTGGGCGGCCGGGTTCATGGGACCAAGTCGCTGGCCCTGGTAGCGCTCGCGGATCAGGTCCCCAGTGCCGGCCCGGTTCATCAACCTGCCCTCGGGATCCAGCAGGAACACGCCGCAGTGATGGACACTGACCGCGGCCCTGATCCCCTCCACGATCTGT
>JAFGOG010000136.1 GCA_016926595.1 Anaerolineae bacterium | reverse complement strand
TTCACCCGTACTGACAACGGCTGGTTCACGCCGTTCACCGCCGCCGTCGCCGGGCTGACGGCCCAACAGGCTGCCTGGGCGCCCGGTCCAGGATTCAACAGTGTGTGGGCGCTGGTGGATCACGTCTGGTTTTGGCAGCAGCTCCTGCTGCCTATGCTGCGCGGTCTGCCTGAGGATCAGCAGCCGCTGCGCCGCGAGGACGACTGGGCGCCGATCGCCGATCCGGCCCACGAGGCGGCCTGGCAGGCTGCCTGCCGCCGCGCTGTCGCGGTCAATGCGGAGCTGGCGGCCTATGTCGCCGGTCTGACCGACGAAGAGCTGGCTCAGCCCTACAAACCGGGCCGGGCCCGGCGCCAGCAGGTGATTCAGGGCATCATTGCCCACAACAGCTACCACACCTGCGAGATCATCTCGGTCCGGCATATGCAGGGGCTGTGGCTGGAAGAGACGTAGCGAGGGATGACAATGTTCCGTATTGCACTGGCCCAAATCAACCCTACCGTCGGCGACCTGGCCGGCAACGAGGCCAAGATCGCGGATGGAATTGCCCGCGCCAGGGAGGCGGGCGCTGACCTGGTCGCTTTTCCTGAGCTGGCCGTCACCGGCTACCCGCCCGAGGATCTGCTGCTCAAGCCGAGCTTTGTCGCCGCCAACCTGGAAGTTGTCGAACGGATCGCAGGGCTGACGCGGGGCATCACCGCCATCGTCGGGTTTGTGGACAGGGGCGCCGATCTGCACAACGCCGCCGCCGTGCTCCACGACGGCGAGCTGGCCGCGGTGTATCGCAAGATCTATCTGCCTAATTATGGCGTGTTCGATGAGGACCGCTATTTCGGCGGTGGGGATCTGCCCCTGATCCTGGATCTGGGCGAGGTCACGGTCGGGGTCAGCATCTGTGAGGATATCTGGTATCCTTCCGGTCCCCTGGAACCCCAGGCGCTGGCCGGGGCGCAGTTGGCGATCAACATCTCGGCGTCGCCCTACCACGCCGGCAAAGGCGCGGCCCGCGAGCGAATGCTGGCCACCCGGGCTGCCGACAGCGTCGTTTTTGTCGCCTTTTGCAACCTGGTCGGCGGCCAGGATGAGCTGGTATTTGACGGCGGGAGCGCCATTTTCGACGAGCGAGGCGACCTGGTGGCCCGCGGGCGGCAATTTGGCGAGGACCTGGTCGTCGCCGACCTGGATCTGGCGGCGGTCTTTCGCCAGCGCCTTCACGATCCCCGCCGGCGCAAGGAACAGGCATGCCAGCCTGAGGAGGCGGTCGAGTGGGCGACCCTGACGCCGATCCCGGGGGTGGAGAGGCCCCCGGCCGTTGCCCTGGTCCAACCGCGCCTGGACCCCGTGGCCGAGGTTTTGCAGGCGCTGGTAGTGGGCGCCCGCGACTATGTGCACAAGAACGGCTTTCGGGAGGTGGTCATTGCCCTGTCGGGCGGGATCGACTCGGCGCTGGTCGCCGCCGTCGCCGTCGAGGCGCTGGGCCGGGAGAATGTCGTCGGGGTATTCATGCCCACCCGCTATTCGTCCGACCACAGCCGCGAGGACGCTGCCCAACTAGCCGAGAGTTTGGGCATCCGCTACCTTACGGTGCCGATCGACGACCTATTCCAGGCCTACCTGGACGCCCTGGCCGAGCCGTTTGCCGGGCGCAAGCCGGACAGCGCCGAGGAGAATATCCAGGCCCGCATCCGGGGCAATATCCTGATGGCGCTGTCGAACAAGTTCGGCTGGCTAGTGCTGACCACCGGCAACAAGAGCGAGCTGAGCGTTGGCTATTGCACGCTGTACGGCGACATGGCTGGCGGCTATGCGGTGATCAAGGATGTGCCCAAGATGCTGGTCTATGACCTGACCCGGCACGTCAATGCCCAGGCCGGCCGGCCTGTTATCCCCCAGCGGACGATCGACAAGGCGCCGACCGCCGAGCTGCGCCCTAACCAGAAGGACGAGGACAGCCTGCCCCCCTACCGCCTTCTGGACCCGATTTTACACGCCTACGTGGAGGAGGATCTCAGCCTGGAGGAGATTGTCGCTTTGGGCCACGATCCGGCCATGGTCGCCGACGTGCTGCGCAGGGTAGACTGGGCCGAGTACAAGCGCCGCCAGGCCGCGCCCGGTCCGCGCATCACATCGCGCGCCTTTGGCCGCGACCGGCGGCTGCCGATCACCAATCGGTATCGGGAGCAATAGAGGAAGGGGATGTTTTGACACACTGGAGAGGCTGCGATACAATGGTCATGTCGTTAATGGGCGTTCAGGTATTCCTTGATCGACTACATTGATCAGGATCATGATGGAGTAGAACAAATGCCGAGGCAACCTCTCGCGGAGGTTTTCGGGTTTCCGATAAACAACTTGACATCTGTAGCAGAGTATCACCGAGAAAACCGGCTCTGTCCGTATAACAACAGGGTACCGAACTGCACCAAAGACAAGGCGAACGACCCCCTTGGAGTTTGTAGTGTGTATGAAGGCGATCATGCAGTGATTACTTGCCCTGTACGTTTCCGGCAAAACTGGATGATCGCCGCCGATGCAGCGTCTTTTTTCTTCCCTCGCGGGACACGCTGGACATCTCTGACCGAAGTCCGTCTGACGGATAGACATGGACGTTCTGCGGGAAACATTGACGTTGTTTTGGTTGCCTATGGTGACAGAGGGCAGATCCTCGACTTTGGCGCGTTGGAGGTGCAGGCAGCTTGCGCACCTGTTAACTTACGTCAGCTATTTGAGTGGTACATGGAAGATCCCGAAGGCTACTGCAACACGCAGTGGAAAAGTCGAATCTCATGTCCACAGCCTGACTCTTCGCCCCCTCCGCAATGGCATCTGTTGCCCGAGCTGATGTGTAGAGGCAAGATACTTCGCAATTGGAGTAAGAAAACTGCTATTGCGGTAGACAGAAGCTCGTTCGCAGCCCATCCTCCCGTGCTAGAAGTTAATTTGGCGCAGGCCGAGATGACCTGGTTGATCTATGGCCTAGTCTTGGATTTTGAGCGGAATCAGTATAGACTGATTAAGCATCGATCTGTTCATACAGTCTTTGGGGTGGCTACGGATCGTTTCACAGAAGCTGAGATCGGCTCAGAGAAAGGTATCATCAGCCGCATGGAGGCGGCACTTGATGAGGTGGTGGTATTCGATGATTGACAGAACGTCAATGACGAAATGGGTGGAAGAAGCCCTTCATGAGCTGGGTGGCCGCGGTACAATTCTTGACGTCTGTAAGAAGGTCTGAGAAAGGCGCGGTGACGCATTCTACACATGGCAGTATGAGATTCGTTGGGCCGGAGACATTCTCCGTAAGGAGGGAATACTTCGCCCTGCTGCTAAATCCTCTCGCGGTCTTTGGGAATTGACCTAACGGTGTAATCTCGGCAAGATGAGTTCAGGAAGCGCTTGTCTTCTTGATATGCCAGAGCTGTCACTTGGCCAGAACCTGAGCCGGGGCCAAGTCTCGACCGTTGTGAGTTTTACTGGTATCTGAGAGCGTCCAGCGGCGCCACGCAGGCGGCGGGGTAGAGTCCGGCCAGCGCAGGCTGGCGGGGGACGGCAATCGCTTTGCAGCCGCTGGCCGATGGCCTGCACGATGGCCGACTCATTGTCTACAACCGAACCCGTCTTGTGAATGTGCGCTTACCTTACCGCTCCGGTTGCAGTCCAATTGGGGTGAAACGGCAAGCAGCACAAGCCCAGATTAGCGTTGGCTCTACCAGCGAGAGCGACCACCCCCGCGCTGGCCGCCGCGCTGGCCACCCCTGCGCTCTGTCTGCGGCCGTGCTTCGGCGACATCGATCTCGCGGCCGTCCAGTATCTTGCTTTTCAGCGCCGCAACTGCCGTCTGGGCGGCCTCCTCGGTCTCCATCTCCACAAAGGCAAAGCCCCGTGACCGGCCGCTGTAGCGATCTGTGATCAAGTTGACCGATTCAACTTGCCCAAACTCGGCGAACAAGGTTCGGAGTGACTCCTCCGTCGTCTCGTAGCTCAAATTGCCGACGTACATTTTCTTGCCCATCTTGCTTTCCCTTCCTTTGCCAATAATAAAGCGCCCAGACCGGTAAGCCTGGGCGCTCATCTCGCTGTGACGGAACCAGTTACTTACTTTCTCTCATGGCCCAGTCTACCACTTTCGACGCCGGCTGTCAAATCCCGGATCAGGGTAGTTGGCTAGAGCCTTTGCCCTTTCCGTTTCGCCCATAGTCGGTTACGTAAAAGCCCGACCCTTTGAAGATGATAGCCGGCCGGGATAAGAGCCGGCGGACCGACGTATGGCCGGCAGGGCACTTGACGGGCGATACGGCGGCGGCTGGATCGACGCTTTGCCGCAGGTCGAAATGGCAACCGCACTCCAGGCATTGGTATTCGTAGATCGGCATTCTGTCACCACGGGTGAAAAGGCAGTCGGGGGTCGCCCCTGGCGACCCCCAACCACTCACCTAGATCACCACCGGTTTACCTGCTCTGCACGGTGATCTTTTTCGGCTTGATCTCTTCGCTCTTGGGCAGGCGCAGGGTCAGCACGCCGTTCTCAAAGCTCGCTTCCGCCTTGCCGGCCTCGACCGGCACATTCAAGTTCAGCGAGCGCCGCAGCGATCCATAGAACCGCTCGGTGATGGCATAGCTCCGCCCTTCCGCTGGCGGGGAAGGGATCTCTGCCGAGATCGTTACCACGTCGCCGTCGATGGTGATGTCGACCTTGTCGGGATCGACGCCGGGGATCGAGGCTTCGATTACCACTGCATCTTCTGTGGTGTAGGCGTCGACCGGAAGCTGGTAAACACGATCTTCCCGTTCGCGCCCCCAGCGCCCAACCCGCCCGCGCGCCGGCAGCGTAAAGCTCTCGTCAAAGAGCCGGTCCATCGCATCGCGCAACGTCAATGGTTCCCATGTTGACATTTGATTAGCCATTTCGCATCTCCTTCTATTTGGCCTGGATCTTGATCTGCTTTGCCTTGGCCTGCTCGGCCTTGGGCATCTTGAGCGTTAAAACGCCGTTCTCAAAGGTTGCTTCCGCCTCGTCGGCTTTGATCTCCACCGGCAGGGTCAGCGATCGTTGGAAGGCGCCAAAGCTGCGCTCGTGATAGTAATAGTCGCCGCGTTTCTCTTCGGTCTCTTCCTTCGTCTCGCCGCGGATCTCTAGCGCATTGCCGGTGATGGTGATGTCGACCTCTTCCGGTTTCAGACCGGGCAGCGAGGCTTTGACCATCACTTCGCCCTCGGTCTCGTACATGTCGACCGCCGGGAGCGATGCGCCCTCGCGCCGTCCAAAGGGCCAGGCGCCGAAGGGGCTCTTGCGTACCATGCTCTCTTCAAATAGCTGGCTCATCGCATCCCGCAAGGTCATCATGTCTCGAAACGGTTCCCAACGTACCAAGTCAGTCATTTCTCACCTCCAAAGCTAATTGGTTTAGTTTCGAGTACGAGTGTACAGCGGTTGTGTTAGAAGAACGCAAGAGGAACGTTAGAGAATTGTTAGACCTACTCGCGCGGCCGCTCGGTCAGAGTGGCCGGCAGCATCATTTCCTGTCCGTCGCGGATGAATGTGATCTGGATCGTCTGCCCGATCCGCGTTCGCGTATCGAGGTAGAGGGTCAAGTCGCGGGTGTTGGCAATCGGCTCGCCATCGAGGGCGATGATGATGTCGCCGCCCACAGGCAACGCGCCGTTGCCGATTCGCACCTGCCGCTGTCCGCCGCGTAGCCCGGCCCGGTCCGCAGGCGCGCCAGCTACGACGTCGATCAGGAGGACACCCTCTGTGACCGGTAGGTCCATGCCTGCCTGCCGCAGGATGTCGACCCACTCTGGCGTCACGTCCAAGAGGTGCACTCCCAGCCATGGATGGGCGTAATAACCACGGGCGATCAGCTCGGGCACCACGCGCCGTACAGAGCTCACCGGCACGGCAAAGCCGATGCCCGCCGAGGCCTGACTGGGGCTGAAGATGGCCGTGTTGACGCCGATCACCCGGCCTGACAAGTCGAGCAGTGGCCCGCCCGAGTTGCCGGGGTTGATCGCGGCGTCGGTCTGGATGATCTCGCCGATGAACCGCTGATCGGGGCTCTCGATCACCCGGCCCAAGGCGCTAACCACGCCGGTGGTCAGCGTCCGCTCCAGGCCAAAGGGGTTGCCGATGGCCACCACAAACTGCCCGACGCGCAGGTTCTGCGAATCGCCTAGGGGGATGGGGTGCAGTTGTTCGGACGGCAGATCCACCTGCAGGACCGCCAGGTCGTTCGAAGGATCAGAGCCAACCAGCCGGGCGGTCACGACCGTCTCGTCGGGCATGGTCACCGACAGCTCTTCGGCGCCCTCGACGACGTGATAGTTGGTGACGATGTGCCCTTCCTGGTCGTAGACAAAGCCCGAGCCGGCGCCCTCTTCGGGCACAGGCTGCATGAAAAAGTTGTAACGGACCTGCCTGTTGGTGATATTCACCACGCCAAGGCTGGCGCTGTCATAGACCTCGATTACCCTCTGTTCAAGATCCAAGGCGATCGGCGCCGGCTCTCTCCAGGAGCTCTCTGTCGGCTGGGGGGTCAGCGTGGGCGCTATGGCAACCGGGGGGATCGTAGCCGCCGGGGTGGACGTGGGCGACGACGGCGATAGGACGCTTGGCAGTGAACAGCCAAATAGCGCCCAAGCCAACACCAAACCAACCCGCCACAATCTGTTGCGCACGAACATCTTGTCCTCCTATGGCCTAACTGCTCTTCCGCAGCTCCTCGACGAGCTGCCGCTGGCGGGGCGTCAGTTTTGGCAGTTGAACCTCGATTTTGGCATACAGGTCGCCGCGTTCCTTGGGCTGGCGCAGCTTGGGCATCCCTTTGCCGCGCAATCGGAAGGTACAGCCGTTCTGCGTGTCGGGCGGGATGCGCATCATGACACTGCCCTCCATCGTCGGCACCTGAATCTCGCCGCCCAGAAGCATCGTGTACAGGTCTACATGGACCGTCGTGTGCAGGTCATCGCCCTTGCGCTCAAAGCGTGGATCGGGCAGAACGGTGACCCGCAGGTACAGGTCGCCGGCTGATGCCCCGGCCGTCCCACCCCCGCCGCCGCCGCTCATCCGGACACGGGTGCCGGTCTTGGCGCCAGGCGGAATCTTGATCTCCAGGCGTTGGCTGTCTTTTTGCAGCACGCGAGTCGTGCCTTGGTAAGCCTCCTGTAGCGTGATCTCGACCGGCTGCTCGTAATCCTGCCCGCGCTGCGGACGGACCTGGCGTTGAAAACCTCCCGGGGCGCCGCGCGCTCCCATGCTGCCAAAGATCTGGCTAAAGAAATCGGAAAAGGGGCTGGCGCCGCCGAATAGCTCTTCCAGGTCTTCTGGTGTTCCATACCGGACGTGGACGCCCTCGCCTGGGGCTCCTCCCGCCCACCGGCTCCAGTCATAGTCCTGGGGCCGGCCGCCGCCCCGCTGCCACCTCTGCCAGTCAGCGCCCAATTGGTCGTACTTGCTGCGCTTGCCTGGGTCTGACAGGACCTCGTACGCCTCGTTGATCTCCTTGAACCTTTCTTCGGCCTTGGGATCGTTCGGATTGGCGTCGGGATGGCATTGCTTGGCCAGCCGGCGAAAAGCGGACTTGATCTCTTTGTCGCTCGCGCTCTTTTTCACGCCAAGGATTTGGTAATAATCCTTGTATTCCATTGGTTTCTGCTCCTAAACCGCTACGACTACCCTGGCTGGCCGGAGCAACTGATCCTGCTGCCGGTAGCCGGGCTCCAGTACCTCCACGATCGTGTTGGGCGCGACGCCCGCCCGGGCATGATCGACTGTGGCCACCGCTTCGTGCCAGTGCGGGTCGAACGGCTGGTTATGTTCCCTGAGCGGCTCCACCCCTTCCCGCTGTAGCAGTTGCAGCGCGGCCCGGTGCGTCAACTGGACACCCTCGCGCAGCCTGTGTCCGTCGCCTGGCGGGGCGGCCAACGCCCGCTCTAGGTCATCTACTACAGGCAAAAAGCTGCGCAGCAACCGCTGGCGCTCGGCATCGATCCTGTCTTCGGCCAGGCGTTGCTGTCGCTTGCGGTAGTTGTCCATCTCTGCCTGCAAGCGGAGCGCCCGGTCGCGCCAGTCTTGGCTCTCGGCCTGTTCGGCCTGAACCTGTCCCCCGTCCGCCTGCTGTACCGCCTGGGCGTCCGGCGCGGTTGGAGCGGGCGGCCGCTCCTGGACGCCTCTGCGTGAGCTGCTCACCGCAGCCCTGGCCTCGGTGACGATCGGCTCAGCCAGATCGTCGAGTTCCGGCTTTTGGTCGTCGTGGGTTTGGATGACCGGCTGTTCCATCCCCGATCTAACTTTGACTGGTATGCGGATGGTTCTATCCATTGTAATCCTTCCTGCTCAAAAGAGCAACATCGGCCGCTTGCGTGGACCCGGTGGCATAGCCCTCCTTTCGGAAGGCACGGGCTCCCCGCAAGCGGCCGTTTCCTTGCATCTCTAGGGCCGGCCAATACCCTCTCCCGCTGGGGGAGGGGACGGCCTAGACTTCGCGGAACTCGCCTTCCACGACCTCTTGCTCGTCTGGACGACCCTCAGGGCTCGGGCCAGGCTCGTGGCTTTGGCCATTACCGCCCTGTTGTTGGGCGTACATCTGCTGGCCGATGGCGTAGCTGGCCTGCTGCAAGCGCTCGGTGAGCTGGCGGATGCGCGCTGTGTCCTCGCCATCTTTGGCTTGCTTGAGCTCTTCTATGGTCTGGTCGATGGTCGCACGATCTGCAGCCGGTATGCGGTCGCCCAGATCCCGAAGCGTCTTCTCGGTCTGGTAGATCAGCATGTCAGCCGTGTTGCGGGCCTCGATCAGCTCCTTGCGGCGCCGGTCCTCAGCCTCGTGCTGCTTGGCTTGCGCGACCATGCGCTCTACGTCGCTCTTGGTCAGGTTGGTGCTGGCGGTGATGGCGATCTTTTGCTGCTTGCCGGTTGCCTTGTCCTGGGCGGTCACGTTCAGGATGCCGTTGGCGTCGATGTCGAAGGAGACCTCGATTTGGGGCATCCCCCGCGGCGCGGGCGGGATGCCTTCCAGGTTAAAGCGGCCCAAAGTCATGTTGTCAGCGGCCATCGGGCGCTCGCCCTGGAGGACGTGGATGGTGACCGCGGTCTGCCCATCGTCGGCGGTGCTAAAGATCTCGCTCTTGCGCACCGGGATCGTCGTGTTGCGCTCGATCAGAGGCGTCATCACGCCGCCGAGGGTCTCGACGCCCAAGGTCAGGGGTGTCACGTCCAGAAGGAGCACGTCCTTGATCTCGCCGCCCAATACGCCGGCCTGGATAGCCGCGCCCACGGCTACCACCTCGTCGGGGTTGACGCCCCGGTGTGGCTCTTTGCCGCTGGTCAGGCTGCGAACCAGCTCCTGGACCATCGGCATGCGGGTCGCGCCGCCGACGAGCACCACTTCGTCAATGTCGCTGGTCTGTAGCTTGGCGTCGCGCAGCGCTTGCTGGAACGGCTCGCGGAGGCGCTGCACCAGATCACCGGTCAGTTGCTCCAGCTTGGCGCGGGTCAGCCGCATCTGCAAGTGCTTGGGGCCAGAAGCGTCGGCGGTGATGAACGGTAGGTTGATCTCGGTCTCGATCACCGTCGATAGCTCGATCTTGGCCTTTTCCGCGGCCTCTTTCAGGCGCTGTAGGGCCTGGCGGTCCTGGCGCAGGTCGATGCCCTGCTCCTTCTTGAATTCGTCGGCCACCCAGTCGACGATCTGCTGGTCCCAGTCGTCGCCGCCCAGGAAAGTGTCGCCGCTGGTGGCGCGGACCTCGACTACCCCCTCGCCTACGTCCAGGATCGATACGTCGAAGGTGCCGCCGCCCAGGTCAAAGACCAGGATCGTCTCGGCGGACTTTTTGTCGAGGCCGTAGGCCAGCGAAGCAGCCGTCGGCTCGTTGATGATGCGCAACACCTCCAGGCCGGCGATCCGGCCGGCGTCTTTGGTCGCTTGGCGCTGCGAGTCGTTGAAATAGGCCGGCACGGTGATCACAGCCTGAGTCACCCGCTCGCCCAGGTAGGCGGTAGCGTCGTCGGCCAGCTTGCGCAGGATCATGGCCGAGATCTCTTGCGGTGTGTATTCTTTGCCGGTTTGCGGCAGCGAGACACGGGCGTCGCCGCCCTTGCCCTCGATGATTTTATAAGGCAGCACCTTGCGCGCCTTTTGTACTTCCTGATCGTCGAAACGCCGGCCCATCAACCGCTTGATCGAATAGACGGTGTTGTCCGGGTTTACGACTGCCTGGCGCCGCGCCGTCTGGCCAACCAGCCGTTCGCCGCTCTTGGTGAAAGCTACCACCGACGGCAGCAGGCGTCCCCCTTCAGCAGTGGGGATGACGGTCGCTTCGCCGCCTTCGATGACGGCCATGACGCTGTTTGTCGTCCCTAGATCTATACCCAATATCTTGCCCATTGTTATCTTTCCTCCACTTTCTCCCATAAACCTATGGTCATAATTAACACAAGCTTAGTGTTTCAACGTTAGAATGCAATTAGAAGTATGTTAGCGTTTTGTTAGATTTGCTTGACCTGGGCAGTGAACTCGGGTAGAATATGAGCCAGCGGCGTGGCGCTGATTAGGGCGGCGTAAGGAGGCGATATGGCTTACCGCGTGACATTGATCCCCGGTGACGGCACCGGACCTGAGCTGGTCGCGGCGGCGCGCCGGGTGATGGAGGCGAGCGGCGTCCCATTCGAGTGGGACGTGCAGGAGGCCGGGGCCGACGTGATAGGCAGGTATGGCACGCCGCTGCCGGATCAGGTGCTGGCTTCGATCCGGGCTAACAAGGTGGCGCTCAAGGGCCCGATCACTACGCCGGCCGGCGCCGGCTTTCGCAGTGTCAACGTCGGCCTGCGCCTGGCGCTGGACCTGTATGCCAACGTCCGCCCCGTCCGGGCGCTGAAAGGCATCCCTGTGTATCACCAAGGGGTGAACCTGGTAGTGGTCCGCGAGAACACCGAGTGCCTGTACGCCGGCGTCGAGCATGACGTCATTCCCAACGTGGCCGCCGAATCGATCCGGATCATTACCCGCCGGGCCAGCGAGCGGATCGTGCGCTTTGCCTTTGACTATGCCCGGGCCAATGGACGCCGTAAGGTGACCGCCGTGCACAAGGCCAACATCCTGAAGGCGACCGATGGCCTATACCTGCGGGTGGCCCAGGAGGTAGCGGCCCAATACCCCGCCATCGAGTTCGAGGACCGGATCGTGGACAATATGGTCATGCAACTGGTGCAGCGACCGCACGAGTACGATGTCCTGGTCTGCCCAAACCTGTTCGGCGATATCCTAAGCGACCTGTGCTCGGGGCTGGTGGGTGGGCTGGGCGTGGTGCCGGGGGCAAATTTTGGCCAGGAGATCGCCGTCTTTGAGCCGAGCCACGGTTCGGCGCCCAAGTATGCCGGCCAGAACAAGGTCAACCCGACGGCTACCATCCTCAGCGGGGTGCTGATGCTGCGGCACCTGGGCCAGCAGCAGGCTGCCGACCGGGTGCAGGCCGCGGTCGAGGCGGTGATCGCCGAGGGGTGGAGTGTGACCTACGACCTGAAACCGGTGCGTGACGATCCAACTGCCGTCGGCACTAAGGAGATGGCCGACGCGATCATTGCGGCGATGCGATAGGAGCTGGCCAAAGCCTCCCGCAGGCTCAAGCCTGCGGGAGGCTTTTTTGTGCTATTGCGCAATGCGCGATCTGTCATGCCGGGCGTGATAGATCACAATTGCGGCGACACCCCACAACGCCAGAGCGGCTAGCAGGCCGAATGGCGCCACTGCGCCAAGGGCGGCCCGCGCACTAGGCGGACGGCAGGGTAAAGGTGACCAGGGTGCCCTGACCCTCGCGGCTTTCGAGCCACAGCCGGCCGCCATGGGCCTCTACCAGCGCCCGGGCGATGGCCAGGCCCAGCCCGCTCCCGCCCTCGGATCGCGATCGGGCCCTGTCGGCGCGGTAAAAGCGCTGGCCGATCCGCTCCAGGTGTTCC
>JAFGOG010000135.1 GCA_016926595.1 Anaerolineae bacterium | reverse complement strand
CCCACGGCAGGGTGCCGCTGATCGGGTCCTCGCTGATCCAGGGCAAGTCGGGGAACACAGGCTGCGCGGGAATGCCCAACCAGGGGAGCTGGCAGATGCCTGTGGGGAAGGTGGAGCCCAGCGGGCCCCCGACCATGGCCGTGTTACCCGTGGTCAGGTCCACGACGCGCAGCTCGGGCTGGAAGGTGCCAAAGTTAAAGGCCGCCATGTACATCTGGTCGGTGACCGGATCCCAGCCCATCCCCTGGCCAAAGTTGGCGTCAAAGCCAATGAGGCCGATCATGGTGCCCGCGCCCGTGTTCTTGTCGATGGCCCAGAAGTCGTCGGTGCAGATGTCATAGCCGTAGACCTGGCCGGTGCCGTCGATGGCGATGGCGATGTTGCAGGCCGAGCCGGTGATCGGCCCGATCAGGGTGGCTACACCGGTCGTGGGATCCACCTGCAAGAGGGACGAGGTGCTGATGTTGGTGCTGCTGCCGTACAGCATGCCCGAAGTGGGATCGAGGGCAAAGCCAGAGTAGGTCTCGCCGTTGGGCGGCGCGGTGATCGGATACGAGCTGAGCACGGCACCGGTGGCCGGGTCGAGTTGGTACAGGGTGTTGGTGCCGTCGGCGACATAGATGTAGCCGTTCACATATTCACCCGCGCCGGGAAAGCCGCCAGGCGCAAAGGCGCCCAGGTTGGGCAGGAATCCCGGCATGCTCAGGTCGAACAGGGTGTGGAACCCGTTGACCGCCTCGGTGGCGTAGGCGCCGGTGCCCAGGATCTGCAGGCCCGTGGGCACGAGCGGCGTGATGGGCACGTCGTCGGGCAGGGCCTCGATTGGGGCCGGCCCGGCAGAGGGGGCGCCCTCGCCGCGCGGAAAGTTGCCGTCGCTCGGCGGGATAGAAACCACCTTCAATGTCGGCGTCATCTCGTGCAGCGCCCACACCAACGGGCAGTCCCCCGCGTTGCAGACGGTCAGCGTCAGCACGCCTGTCGTGTCGGGACACAGGTCTATATCCAGCACCGGTGGCGACACGGCGAGCGCCGGTTCTCCCTCCACCACGGTCGTCGCCGAGAAGGTCTCGACCAGCGTATCAAAGCCGGCCACGCCTTCGTTGACGATCACGTCGCCGCAGTGGCCCGTCACCGTCACGTCAAAGGTGACTTGGACCTGCTGCGGCTCCTCGCCAGGCAGGCCAAAGTTGTCCAGCCGGGCGATGCCGGCGTAGCCGAGGATGCCGATGCCGGTGCCCTCCGGCGCCGGCGCGCCGCTGCACACATAGGTCTGGGAGCCGCCGCCACCATCGATGTTGGTGAACTCGATGGTCACGTCGCTGCCGGCGCGCGTGGCCCGCATGTGCGCCGTGTTAAAGGGCGCGCTGAGGGGGAAAAAGCCGAGCCCGAACGAGGCGCCGTTGTTGCCGGTGTAGCAGGCGGCGTGGGTGAACTGGCCGATAGCGTCATTGTCCTGGACCTTTAAGTACAGGTTCGTGGAACCGGCGCCATAGTTGAGCAGCAGGCCGGTATACTGCAAGGCTGCGCCGTTGACGGCAACGTCCGCCTCGGCCACGTTGCCGTCGCCGGGGGCGCTGTTGAAGGTGGCTCGACCAATGTTGCCGCACACGGCGGCGTTGTTCGAGACGTTGCAATAGCCGTCATGCACAGTCCAGTTGGGGCCGATCGGCCCGTCGGCGCGGTCAAAGTCGTCCAGGATGGCCATGGTGGCCCCCCCGCCAAAGGGCACTGCGGCGCCACCAGAGAAAGGAGCGCCCTTCGGCGCCGGCTGGCCCAGGCTCGCGTCGACAGCCGCCGGCACGGCGGGTGGTGGGGTCGCCGGCGTCCTGGGCTCCCCCGCGTACTCCCAGAAGACAGTGTTCACGGTGGGGCTGTACCACGCGTTGCCGCCACCGGTCCAGCTCAGGTTGCCGGCGTATTCCACCCCAGCCGGCAGTGGATCGGCCATGAACATGCCGGGAAGCAGATCCGTCGTGCTGATCGTGATGGTGTACGAGATCACGTCGCCATGCTCTGCCGTCGCCGGGGCGTCTTTCCACGCCTCGAGCGAGAACGACCTCTCCCCGGTCACCATCACGTCGTCGATGTACCACCCGGCATAGTTGACCACCGTCGAAGCCATCATGTGGAACTCGATCGTCACCGGGCCGCCGGCGTAGGCCGTCAGGTCCACCGTCTGCTGCTCCCACGCGGTGGGGGCCACGTGCGACTCGCAATTCTGCCACACCACGTCGCCGTTGGCGCGCACCTCGGCCCAGTCGAACGACCCGAACAGGTCGTACCACTCCCACCAGCTCAGTTCGACGTTGCCCGTGGCGTAGGTCAGGTCGAGTGTAATGGACAGGATGCTGTCATCGTTCGGGTTGACGTTGGCGCACGAGTTGGCGTTGTTGCCCAGGTCAGAATAGCACGTGTTGAGCACCGTACCCCACATGTCGGTGCCCGAATACGCCGTCGGCGGCTGGACGTGCGAGGTGCCATAGCACCCGCCGCCGACCCAGGCATAGGTGCCCCACTGCCAGTCGAGCGT
>JAFGOG010000134.1 GCA_016926595.1 Anaerolineae bacterium | reverse complement strand
GAGGCGACTATGCTATGACTTTGCCGAACTCCTTGTGGCGACGGACCAGCCGGATTCTCAATTACCACCGAAATTGATACACAACCGGATCCGTGATTGGGTTGTGCCGGGGAGGGGTGGGGGCGGGCCACAGCCCGCCGCAAGCTTACTTGGCGGGGGGAGGGCCGGGCTTGGGGGCGACGGGATTCATGTCGACGACGACGCCGCCGGTGGCGGCGGCCAGGAGGTTGTAGGCCAGCCCGGTCAGCATGATGATGGCGGCCAGGAACAGGCCGGCCACGAGGGCCATGCCCAGGACTACCAGCAGCACGACGGGCAGGGAGGCCGCGGCCAGCGCCTGCAGGAACTCGAGCACGCCCTCCAGCCCAAAAAAGTGCACCAGGTCAAAGCGGGCAATCTCCTGGCCGAGGAGGGCGATGGTCAGATCCTGCCAGCTTGCCAGCCAGCGGCTTGTCAGGGCGGCAAGGGCAAAACCGGCCACCCCGCACAGCAGGCTGGGCAAAAAGGCAGCCACGGCGCCCAGCAAACAGCCCATGCGGCCCAGCGATGCCAGGCTGAGACGTTGAATGGCGACTTTCATTGGCCGTCCTCCTCGTGTGAAGCCTGCCCGTGGCGTGGCCGCGTCCTAGCGCCGGCCGTCCAGCTCCTCGCGCACGGTACGGTATAGCTCGGTGGCCCGCAGCTCGGCCAGGCAATAGCACGGGCTCCCGAGGGCTCGGGCCAGGTCGGCAGCCAGCCCGCGGTCGTAGGCCTCGTGCTCCATGTTGATCACGACCGAATGGATGCCGGCGCGGTGGATCAGGTCGGCGATCTTGTGGCATTCCTCCTGGGGCGGTGTTTCGGTCAGCGAGACGTTGCCCGCGCCATCGGTCAGCAGGATCAGCAGGGGCATGGCCTTGGGGTGCAGGCGCATCTCGCGGCGGAAGGTGCGGTAGGCCAGCATCAGGCCCGCCGACAGGGGGGTTTTGCCGCCCACCGGCAGGTGGCGCAGCGCCTTCTGGGCCAGCTCGACGCTGGAGGTGAAGGGCAGCACCAGGCGCGCCTCCTCCTTCTGAAAGACCACCAGCCCGACGCGGTCGCGCTTCTGGTAGGCGTCCACCAGCAGCGACATGATGGCGCCCTTGGTGGCCTCCATGCGCTGGGCGCCGGCCATGCTCCAACTGGCGTCGACGACAAAGAGGATCAGGTTGGCGGCGCGGCGCACGCGGACCTTTTTCTGCACGTCCCGGGGCAGGATGGTAAAGGTCCCCGGTTCGCTGTCGCGCTCCACCTGTTGCAGCGCGGCCTGGCGGATGGTGGCGTCGAGGGCGATGTCGCTCAGGTCACCGTTGGCCGGGCGGGCGCGGGTGTAGCGGCCGCGCTTGCGGTCGGTGAGGGTGGTGGATCGCTTGCCAGCGGTGTGGCGGGTCAGGCGATCCATGGGCGAGTCCACCCGGCGCGTGCGGAATACGTCGCCGATGGGCAGGATCAGGTCGGCCTGCTCACCGTCGCCGAGGCCGAGGGGATCGGCGGCGTGGCCGTGGAGGGGCGTGCTCGATCCGCTCAACTCCATGGCCGACGGTTGGCCGGGCTGATCCTGGGGAGGGGTCAGGTCGTTTTTTTTTCGGACGAGGGCTCGGCCATCGTGGCGCCCGGGGACTTGCCCTCTTGCATCTCCTGCCGCGATTGCTCCAGCCGGTCCGAGAGCTCGTTCAGGCGGTTCTCGCTCTCCTCGAAGGGCATGCGCTTGAGGCGGTGGGGCAGGGCCAGCTCGGCAGCGGCCAGGATGTCCAGCTCGGCGATGGCCGGTTCTTCGGGATGGGCGCCGTTGCGGGCCAAGCGCAGCGCGGCGTGGGCCAGCGCCGTCTTGAGGATGACAATGTCGGCACGGTGGCCGTCCACCTCAAAGCCGGTGGTGAGCTCGGCGATGGTATAGAGGTCGTCGGGCTGGTAAAGCACGCCGGGCAGGATCTGGCGGGCGCGGGCGATGTCCTGCGATAGCTGCTGCTCGTACGGCTCCCACTCGGCGCGGAACCCCTCCGGATCGCTTTCGAACTGGACGGTGCGCTCGAGGATGGCGACGCGGGCCTGGCGGGCGGCAATGCCGCGGATCTCGACGCACAGGGCAAAGCGGTCCAGCAGTTGCGGGCGCAACTCGCCCTCCTCGGGGTTCATGGTGCCGACCAGGATAAAGCGCGCCGGGTGGGTGAAGGAGATGCCCTCGCGCTCCACCACGTTGCGCCCCATGGCCGCCGAGTCCAGCAGCAGGTCGACCACGTGGTCATCCAGCAGGTTCACCTCGTCCACGTAGAGCAGGCCGCGGTTGGCGGCGGCCAGCACGCCCGGCTCGAACCGGCGGCGGCCGGTCTTGATGGCGACTTCGATGTCCAGCGTGCCGACCACGCGGTCCTCGGTGGCGCTGACCGGCAGGTCCACAAAGCGGGTCGTGCGACGGCTCACCGGCAGGGCTTCACCGCGGGACACCCGCTCGCGGCAGTCGTCGCACAGCCGCTCGGGGCGGTCGGGGTTGCAGTTGAAGGGGCAATCGGCCACGACGCTGATCTCGGGCAGCAAGGCTGCCAGGGCGCGGGCCGCGGTGGACTTGGCCGTGCCTCGCTCGCCGCGGATCAAGACGCCGCCGATCTGCGGGCTGATGGCGTTGAGGATCAGCGCCGTTTTCATGGTGTCCTGGCCGACTATGGCGGTAAACGGAAAAATGACCTGCATCGACTCTTATCCTGTGGCTCGCTGGCTCTATGGTTGCTCTAGAACGCTTTGAAGCGGTCCTTCTTGGCGTTGCACACGGGGCAGCGGTCGGGCGGCTCGCCGATGTGCGTAAAGCCGCACACGGGGCAGATATGGACCGTGCCGATCTGGATATCCGCACCGGTCTCGGCGACGGCCTTGGCGTCGCCGTACATGTCGGCGTGGATCTTTTCGGCCTCGACGGCATACCTCATGCTGCGGGCCGCGCCCTTTTCGTTCTGGAGCTCGGCGACCTCTAGGTAGGCGGCATACATCTCGTCGACCTCAAAGTTCTCGCCGTTGATGCCGGCCTCCAGGTTGGCGACCGTATCGCCGATGCCGCCCAGCTCCTTGAGGTGGTTCAGGGCGTGGACCTGCTCGGCGTAGGCGATGGCGTGGAACAGGCGGGCGATATTGGGCTTGCCTTCCTTCTCGGCCTGGGCCGAGTAGGCGAGGTACTTGATGTGCGCCTGGCTCTCGCCGGCAAAGGCTGCCTTCAGGTTTTCTTTCGTCATTTCCTTCATGGTTCTCTCTCCTCCCGCGCGGTTCAGGGTGACGGGTCTTTTTAGCAGGCTCAATCTTAGCATACCTGACGGGCAAAGTCAAACACCCGGTGGGGAATAG
>JAFGOG010000133.1 GCA_016926595.1 Anaerolineae bacterium | reverse complement strand
TCGAGGTCCTGAAAGCGGGTCTATACGAGGAATTCTTTGAGGATTTCAAGAGTGCTGTAGTCTGCTTTCACGACCCAGTCGTCTATGGCCGGAGCCCGCTGGAAAACTCGTCGTTTCTGGTCAGCAGTGCCCATCCCGACGAGTCGCTGCACGGCGGCGGCTTTGTGGCCCGACTCAGCGGTGCCACAGCCGAGTTTCTGAGCATATGGACCACGATGATGTTTGGCGGGCTGCCCTTCTTCCTGCAAAACGGGGCGCTCTGCCTCCAGTTCAGGCCCGCGCTACCAGGGTGGCTGTTTGACCAAGATGGCAAGCTCACCTTCACCTTCCTGGGGCAGGTACCCGTCACCTATCACAATCCTGACCGGCGGGATATCTATCCCAACAACGGGCTGATCATGGGACCCCTGGTCCTGCACCTGCCCGATGGGAGGCACGTCGAGTTTGCCGAAGGTATGATCTGCGAACCCTATGCGCAGATGGTGCGCGAGGGTAAGGTCGCCACGATGGACATCTTTTTCCAGCCCGAACGGTTACTGTCGTTGAAAGAACAGAGAGATGTGCAAAGCGAATTGGAGATTCATTGACGATCAGGGCACGTTTGCCCTGTCCGATCCACGGCACCACAGCTACCTCTATTTTCCGCTGGTAAACGAAGGGGGGCTGGTCGCAGCCGTTACACCCATGCTGCATGGTGACACCAAGGCCGGGCAGCACAGGTTTCTGACCGTGCCTGTCTCGGCCGAAGACCTGCACATTTCGCGGGCGGCGCGCAACTTCTGGGTCCACGTAGCGGGCTATGGACCTTGGTCGGTAACGGGCAATTCGGCGCGGCAGATCGCCGCGGTTTTTGTTTCGGAGGACGCCGAGCAGGTAGAAGTGCAGGCTGGATTCCTCTGGCACCAGGTGACGCGCAGCAACCGCGCGCTGGGCCTGCGAGCCGAAATCACAAGCTTGGTGCCCTCGGGTGGGAACCCGTCGGCAGGTGCTGACCTGGTCGAGCTGATGCAAGTGGTGCTGACGAACGTGAGCGCAGAGCCACTGACCTTGACCCCCACCGCCGCGATCCCGATCTATGGCCGCTCGGCCGACAGAGTACGCGACCATCGCCACGTGACCTCCCTGCTGCACCGGATCTACACCCACCAGTACGGCGTCCTCGTCCACCCGACCCTCACCTTTGACGAACACGGGCACCGGCCCAGTACCGTGGCCTACGCCGTGCTCGGTGCTGAGGGGAATGGCACGCCCCCTGTCGCCTTTTTCCCCAAGCTGGAGACGTTCGTGGGGCCGGGCGGCAGCCTCGACTGGCCTCACGCGGTAGTGGAACCCGAACTAGCAGGGCTTGCTGCCGGGCAGACGCTGGCTGGCTACGAAGCAATTGGCGCCCTACGCTTCCGCAGGGTCACGCTCGATCCAGGCCAGGAGCGGACCTACGTGCTCGTGCTGGCCATCCTGGATCAGGATCTGGACGCGGAAGCAGTCATGGCCCACTATGGCGATCAGGCCCGATTCGAAACCTGGCTGGGCCGGACGAAAATCCATTGGGAGCAAAAGCTGGCATCGCTGCAATGGGATCTGGGCGAGGCGCGCCTGAACGGCTGGCTCAAGTGGGTTGCCCTCCAGCCGATCCTGCGCCGCATCTGCGGGAACTCGTTCCTGCCTTACCACGACTATGGCCGCGGCGGTCGGGGCTGGCGGGACCTGTGGCAGGACCAGTTGGCTCTGCTCCTGATGGAACCCGGCGAGGTGCGCGGTCATCTCCTCAGCAACTTTGCCGGCATCCGCCTGGACGGCAGCAATGCGACAATCATCGGCGACGCACCGGGCGAGTTCCGGGCCGATCGCAACAATATTCCCCGGGTGTGGATGGATCATGGCGCCTGGCCCCTACTCACCACCCAACTCTATCTAGATCGGAGTGGGGACCTGGCCTTCCTACTCGAGAAGCAGGTCTACTTCAAAGACTCCTGGATCCGCCGTGCCCAGGCCGTGGATGACGCCTGGTGTCCGGAGGATGGCGCCATACTCCGGACCAACACCGGGAGCATCTATCGCGGCAGCATCCTCGAGCACCTACTGGTTCAGCATCTCACCGCCTTCTTTCACGTTGGCGAGCACAACATCATCCGCCTGGAGGGTGCTGATTGGAATGACGGCCTTGACATGGCGCGCCAGCGCGGCGAGAGTGTGGCCTTCACCGCCTTGTATGCCAGCAACCTGCGGGCGTTCAGCAACCTCGTACTGGCGCTGGGCCGGCTGGGCCTGACCGAGCTGAGGCTCCTTGCTGAACTTTTGCCGCTGCTGGACAGACTGAATGCTCCGGTGGACTATGACTCGATCGCCCACAAGCAGGCGCGCCTGGCCGAATACTTTGCCGCCACACAGCACACGATTTCGGGAGAACAGATCGAGGTCGCTTTGCACGACCTGTCAGCCGACCTGGCAGCCAAGGCAAACTGGCTCTACGCCCATCTACAACAGCAGGAATGGCTGCAGCAGAGCGAGGAGCTAGGCTGGTTCAACGGCTACTACGATGAGCAGGGCCAGTGCCTGGAAGGGGCGCACTCCGAGGGGGTGCGAATGACGCTCACCGGCCAGGTATTCGCCCTGATGGGCGGCATCGCCACCGACGAGCAGGCCCGGCAGATCGTCCGGGCCGCCGATCGCTACCTCTACGATCCCAAGGTGGGTGGCTACCGGCTCAACACCGATTTTGGCCCTGCCGCCGCAAGGCTCAGCATGAGCCTGGGCCGTTGCTTCGGTTTTGCCTTTGGTCACAAGGAAAACGGGGCCATGTTCACCCACATGGCCGTCATGTATGCCAATGCCCTCTACAAACGCGGCCTGGTGCAGGAGGGCTTTGTCGTGCTGGACGGAATCTACCGCCATTGCCAGGACTTGAGCCTGAGCGGGATCTATCCCGGTATCCCCGAGTATATCGAGCCGGGGGGACGGGGTATGTATCCCTATCTTACAGGTTCCGCCAGTTGGTACCTGTTGACCATGCTCAACGAGGTCGTGGGCATGAAGGGGCGCCTCGGTGACCTGGTGTTGGAGCCCAAGCTGATGCCCGAGCAGTTTGACGCCGATGGCCGGGCTTCGGTCTTGACACTGTTCGCCGATCGCAAGCTCAAAGTGACCTATCACAATCCAGACCACCTGTCCTGGGGAGCGTACGCCATAGCTGGTATCCAATTGGACGGCGAAGAGGTGTCCTATGAGCACCACGACAGCGCTGCCATACTGCCCAGGAGAGCCATTGTGGCCCTTGATGTAGAAGCAGTCCATACCCTGGATGTTTTTCTGGTGACCAGCACCCAAGATCCGTAGCAGAGCGGTGCAGGAAGAGCGCATGGGCTGGGCCAACGATATCCGCTCCGTTGTTGCATTTGACACACACAGGCACCAGCCAAGCGCTCGGCCTGCTCGATGGCCGTGATCTGCCGGGTGACAGTCAAAACCAGGCGATGCTTCTCCACCGTTTGACGCTGATGGTCGGGCCCCCTCTCCCGCGTCCGACGAAAGTCCCTGGTATGTTACCTGCCCTCGGCCTGGACCTGGAAGTGGTCAGCGACACGCTCGTGAGCCAACACAGCAGCTACTCGCTGCTGCAACGAGGCCAACTCCGAGCCAGGGCGGCACGCCAGCCGGGTCCAGTGTGCCCCACGCTTGCACGAACTGGCGCAAGTCCGGTCGGGGCGCTGATCCTTGCTCTTGCCAAAGCGCAGCAGACTATAGCGACGCCCATCCAGGTCCCGCCTGTCGTGAGGGATACTGAAGGTAGAAGTGTCGATGTGGCCCGTGTGGGTCGGCAGGCGATAGGCTTGTGCCACGTGTCGACCCATCCCCTGGTCCAGAGCTTCCCAGTGTCGGCGACTTTCATTCGCTCGGTTCGAGTCACGTTCGTGAAGTGGTGAGTAGATCGCTCAACTGCCGACGCCATTGTAGCCATAGCGGATGCCAGGCTCAAGCCCTACTCGCAGAGCTAGCATCTGTTGATCGAGCGTTTCCTCTGCCCCTAGATCTAATGAAATGCAAAGCACTATAGCAATATTTATAATGAAGGCTGTTAACCGGTTGGTTCTAGGTTCAAGTCCTAGCCGAGGAGCCAGAAGCGGCTCTCACCGTAAGGGTGAGGGCCGTTTTTATGGTAGGTATTCTTTCGTTTTCAATTGCACCCATCCCTTTTCCTGATTGATGTCACGTGACGCGCCGGCGCGCGGAGTAAGCTGTTTTGCGGCGGTTGATTGCCGGCTGTTAATCTGCACGATTAAGGGTCCAAGACCAGGCGGACATGCCTGCAGGTATCCTGTTGCACAAACCGGGCAAATGAAGTATAATCCTGCACACAGGAGCACGGAAAGGAAGAGCATGTGAACCAAGAGCAGTTGTTGGAGCGAATCACCGTCAATCCAAAGGTCCTGGTTGGAAAGCCGACCATCCGTGGGCTGCGGATCAGTGTCGAGCAGGTTCTGACGGCGCTGGCTTCTGGCGTGTCTGAGCAGGAACTACTGGAGGATTAC
>JAFGOG010000132.1 GCA_016926595.1 Anaerolineae bacterium | reverse complement strand
TCAACAGACCGTGGGCGCGCCCGGCCCACGGTTTTTTTGTGCCCCGACCCGATCGAGGGCGGACTAGAGACCGTGGGATGGCAATGGCCCACGGTCTTTTTTTTTGTTGTCACACCCGCGCTGTTGATGCCAACTCGTGTGTGAGATCATTTGGGAGGCAAAATGGCTGCAAACGTTCAAGCTCGTCTTCCGGAAATCCTATCTTTTGACCTCAAGCAAGTGGTGGTCAAGAACCGCCTGATCGGGCTGTGGCGCTTGATGAAGGGCTTTCGCTGGCTCTACCTGGGCGCCGTTCTGACCATGGCCCTCGGCGCAAGCGCGCGTACACTCAATTTCCTCGTTCTGCGCCACGTGATCGATGCTGTGATCGCGCAAGGGGTGGACGTAGAGCGGCTTCCGCTCTTTGGGCTGGCGTTCGTCGCCCTGGCTGCGCTGGAGGGGCTTTTGTCCTATGTGCGTGGCGTGTGGACCGCTCGCACGGCGGAAGGCGTGACCTTGCGCCTGCGCAACTATCTCTTTGATCACGTCCAGCGGCTGCCCTTTGCCTATCATGACCATGCCAAGACGGGCGAACTGATCCAGCGCGCGACGTCGGACGTGGACACGCTGCGGCGGTTCTATGCCGATCAGGCGATCGGCATCGGCCGCATCGTGGCTCTGGTGGCGGTCAACATGGCCATGCTGGTGAGGATGAACGCCCGGCTGGGCCTGTTGTCGGTGGTCGTCATGCCTGCCGTCGTCGTCGTCTCGGTCTTTTTCTTTGGCAAGGTATCCAAGGCGTACGAGCGCTACAAGGAACAGGAAGCAGTGGTCTCGACCCGGCTGCAAGAGAACTTGACCGGCGTGCGCGTGGTTCGCGCGTTTGCCCGCCAGGATCACGAGATGGCCAAGTTTGAACGGGAGAACTGGGAGCATTACCGGCGCGGCAAGCGGCTGCTGATCATGCACTCGGCCTACTGGCCGATCTCGGACACGCTGTGTACGGCGCAGATGCTGCTGGTGATGGCCGTTGGTGCGCTGATGGCCATCGACGGGCAGATCACGGTCGGCACGTACATCGCAATGACCGGCATGGTGGTCTGGATCGTCTGGCCGCTGCGCAACCTGGGCCGGCTGATCGTCGATGTCTCGACGGGGTTGGTCTCTTACCGGCGCGTCGCGGACATCATCGCGCAAGAGCGCGAGGACACTGCGCGGGGCAGCATTCGCATGGCGCACCCGGTTCGTGGCGAGATCGTGTTTGAGGAGGTCAGCTTTGCCTATCAGCCTGCCCCCGATGTGGGGGAGCAGGACGCAGGAGATGAAATTGTCAAGGGCAAGCGTAACGGCCGGCACAAGGAGAATGGCGGCCCGGCGAGCGGCGTACAAGAGAACGATTCGACGGCATCTGTCTTGAAAGAGTCGGTGACGGTGCTGCACGACATCTCGTTTCACTGCCGGCCCGGCCAGGTGGTTGCTCTGCTGGGCTCGACCGGGTCGGGCAAGACGAGCATCATCAACCTGCTGCTGCGTTTTTACGACTATGAGCGGGGAAGCATCCGCCTGGACGGCCACGAGCTGCGCGACTATGCCGCGGCCGAGCTGCGGGGCCAGATCGGCATCGTGGAACAGGAGCCGTTCCTGTTCTCGCGCACCATCCGCGAGAACATTGCCTATGGCGCGGGTCGCCCGGCGACCGACGTCGAGATCGAGGACGCGGCGCGAGCGGCCGCGATCCACGACATCGTGATGACCTTTCCCAAGGGCTATGAGACCCTGGTCGGCGAAAAGGGCGTCACCCTGTCCGGTGGACAGCGGCAGCGCGTGGCCATCGCCCGCGCGCTGCTCCGCGATCCGCGCATCTTGATCCTGGACGATGCCACGTCGTCGGTGGACACCGAGACCGAAGCCCAGATTCGCGGGGCGCTGCAGAACCTGATGCGCGGGCGCACCAGCTTTGTGGTGGCCCACCGCGTGCAGAGCGTGATGGACGCCGATCTCATCCTCGTGCTCGACAAGGGCCGGATCGTCCAGCAGGGCACGCACGAGGAGCTGATCCGCCAGGAGGGCATGTACAGGCGCATCTATGAGCTGCAGGCGCGAATTGAACAGGAACTCGAAAGAGAGGTTGGCTATGCCTGAGTACGATCCCTTTGAAGAAGAAGAATTTACGACCCAGTTCAACGGGCGCGTTGTCGCCCGCATGCTGACCCAGGTTCGTCCGTACTGGACGTGGGCGGCCGGCTTTATGCTCTTGATCGCCCTCTGCTCGGTAGGAGACTCGCTTTTTACCTACCTGGGCAAGCGCGTCATAGACGAAGGCATCGTGGCGGGAGATCGATCGCAGTTGACCCGCCTGTTGACCACCTATGGTGTCATCGCCGTGATCCAGGCGGTGGCAGTGTTTGGCTTTATCTACCTGGCCGGCGTGCTGGGCGAGCGCGTACACTATGACATCCGCCGCAAGCTGTTCAATCACTTGCAGGAACTGTCCTTTTCGTACTTTGACCGGACGCCGGTCGGCTGGATCATG
>JAFGOG010000014.1 GCA_016926595.1 Anaerolineae bacterium | reverse complement strand
CGGGTGATACGCCCCGCCAGGCTGCGCGATCTAAAGGATCCCAGCAGTGGCCCCGACCAGCGTGTTGATCTGGCGCTGCAGGGTCCGGCCTCGCTGGCCGTTCTGCAAAGCCTGACCGGCGATCCACAGCTCCAAGACCGGCTGGCCCGGGTGCGCAAAACCGGCTTGATCGAATGCCAGCTCGCCGGGTTCGACCTGATCATCGCCCGCACCGGCTACACCGGCGAGGAGATCGGCTACGAGATCTTTGTCCATCCCGACCGGGCGGGCGCATTCTGGGAGACACTCCTTGAAGCAGGCAAGCCCTTCGGTCTGCAGCCGTGCGGCCTGGCGGCGAGGGACAGCACCCGTACTGAAGCCGGCCTGCCGCTCTACGGGCATGAATTGGCCGGGGCGCTTGACCCGGCAGGCATATCGCCAGCGGGCGCCGGCTTTCCGGGCTATGTCAAGCTGCACAAGCCTTACTTCATCGGGCGGACGGCGCACATCGAGTCCGAAAAGGTTCGCGCTATGGAGATCGCTCGCTTTCGCATGAACGAGCGGGGGGTGCGCATGCCCAAGAACGGCGACCCGGTGATCAACAAAAAAGGGCAGGCGATCGGCTGGGTGACCAGCGCTGCAGTGGACGTGGACGGGCTAATCCTGGGTCTGGCCTACATCCAGAGCCGCTATCACCGCCCCGGCGAAGAGATCGGCGTCTTTAACGTGCCGGCCAGGCCGGTCGAGGAGAAAAGCAACAAGGCAGAGCTGGAGCCAGGTGACAAGGTCCAACTGCCCGACGCGGCTACTCTGCTGCTCCGCTTCCCCGACCAGGTAGAACGCGCCCATTGGCGCGAGTCCCCGGCGGGGGACCTTCGTCAGTCGCTCGACAAGTCCTGAAGCTGCGTGTCCAAACAAAAAGCCCCTCGCTACGAGGGGCTTTTTGCTGGTTGGCGTCAAGGCGCATTTTTGAGTACGACAGGCAGGTAGATACGGCAGCATATGGGTGGTGCGGCGGCATATTTCAGATCGTCAGGGCCCAGGTCCCAATAGGCTATGTGAGGCTGATCGTCAGCATCCAGGGCCAGCGATTCGTCCGCGTACCGGCTCGTCTCCCCGGCGACATCCACCGTCTCGATCTGCCAGCCAGAGTCCAAGTGAGCATACTGCAACTGCTCTTCATCCAATGGCAGATCCGTATCCCAGTCGCTGAAGGCAATGCGGGGTCGATCTAGATGATCGATAGCCAGCGAGCTGGTGTCGCCGGCAAAAAAGTCGTCGTCCACCAGCATCACTTGCCAGGAGGCTGACCGGTAGGCATACCACAAGCCGATATCCCGGTAGCTGACGTGGGGACGATCCTGCGAGTCCAGAGCGATGGAGCATTCCTGGCCGTTGTAAAAGACGTCACCGTCCACTGTCTCAAACTGCCAATCTGTACCATCGTAGTAGGCGTACCTGAACGCGGTGCCGTTCACCAGATCATCGTCGTAGAAACAAAGATGGAGGTGATCGGCCGAATCGAGTGCGAGATCCAGGTCAATGGTGTTAGCCCCCGGCATGGCGGTGACCGTCTCGGTTTGCCACTCGGTTCCGACCAGGTGGGCATAGCGGATCGCCTTGGTCGTCATGTCGGTGTAGGCGATGTGCGGCGCGCCGCCAGAGTCCAACTCCAGTGACGCATTCCCGCCCACGTAGCTACCGCTATCTACGATCTGGATATCCCATATAGAGCCATCGCTGCGGGCGTAGCGCAGTGCCTCATGAGCCTCGTAATAGGCGATGTGCGGATGGCCCAGCGCATCCAGTGCGATGGACGTCTCCCAACCGGGGCTGATATCCTCATCCACCATCTCGATCTGCCAGGCCGATCCATCGTTGTAGGCATATTTCAGGCCATAGATGTACGTACCGGCCCGGTTGCCACAATAGCTAACGTGTGGCAAGCCAGCATCGTCGAGTGCCAGGGAAGGGTAGACGCCGCCGTCGTCGTCGGCGATTTCAATTCGCCAGGCAATCGCGTCAGGCTTTGCTCGGTCGCGCTGCTCTGGCGGCTGGCTCGCCGGCCCGGTGGAAAGCCAGGACCCCAGAGACACCAACAGCAGAGTGAAGAACAGGCGGACCATTTTTGGCCTAGCCGCCTCGCCGGCGTGCGAGGTACAAACCCAAGCCAACCAGGGCAACCAGGCCAGCGGCGAGCAGAACCCCGGTGACCACGCTCCCTGTCGACGGTTCGACCCTGGCGGCTGGCTCGACCGTCGCCGACGGTTCCGCTATGCCAGCCATCTCGACCGCCGCCGACGGTTCTGCCTTGGCCGCGGCGACTGTCGCCGCCGGCAGCACTTCGATCAACTGCGCCGCGGGCTGGGTCGCCTCGATCAGTGCCGCCTCCTCCGTTGCGCCTGCGAGAGGAGCAACCAGTGGTTGTTCGACAGGAGCGACGGCCTGCGGCCGTGCGCCAACCGGGGGAACGGCCCCTGCCGGCCCCTGGGCCAACAACCGGCCCATGGCATCCAGGAAGGCAAAGGTCAGACCCGCTGGGGGGGTTATAGTGGGATCCGGTTGGAGCCGTTCGCGCGGCACACGCACCAGCACACGCGCTATGTCACCGCTGCTTCGCCCTGGCTGGACATTCCCACTGACGGGGATGCTCAGCCAGGTCGAGACGGTGGTGCCACGCAGGACGATATTGGTCACGGCAACCTGTGCGCCGGCCGGCTGCGAACCCAGGAAGGCGCCGATGACGATCTCGCGCCGCCAATCAATGGGCGGCTGCACGGAGGGCGGTTCGGAACCGAACCAGTCCGTCCACTCGTCGGCGCTGCTCAGCACCAGGTAGGCTCGCTCTGCCAGGGCAAAGCGGTCATCGACGGCCGAAATCGGGGTAAAGGTTACCTTTCTGAGCTCAGGCAGTAGCTTGTAGACGGCTGCTGCCGTGTGCCTGGTACCAGAAGCGGCAGCCACAACCCTGGCTGATTCCTTGCCCTCCCAGCCTTCGCCGGTAGGCACCATAAACGGGGCGCTGAATTTGCCCTCTCCGTCGGTGACGATCTGCCCTACCGACGGGCTTTGCCTGGTCTGGTCATCAGGCTGGGCCAGGGACAACTCGACTGTCGTGCTGATCGGCCACCCCCGACCCAGCACGGTAAACGGCTGGCCGATGGGGCCGGCAGCCGGGTCGAGGGTGATGCTCGGCTTGCCTGGCAGCGGTGGCGTGACCGGCGGGATGACGGTGACAGGAGGCAGAGTCGACGTCTGCGTCGGAGGGATCGAGGTAACGGTCGGCGGGATCGGCGTCAGGGTCGGAGGAACCGTGGTGACGGTCGCAGGGATGGATGTCGGAGTAGCGGTTGGTGGGGCCGCCGTCGAGGTCTGAGAAGGCGTCGCCGTTGGACCGGACACCAGGTCCCAATGGAGCTTGATAGAAGCATTTCCGACGTGCTCATAGTATTCTACCCTTACGTCAGTCTCACCAGCCGTCAGTTGCGTCTGCCCTTCGTAGGTGCCCTGGCCGTCGCGCCAGGCGTCGATGACCAACTTGCTGCCGACCCACACCCGCACACCATCATCGGACGAGGCCCGGAAGCGGTATACTCCGGCCTGGGGAAACTTGAGACGGCGCGTCCAACGCACCGAAAAACTGTCAGCCGGCAAGTCGGGACGGGGCGAGCCACTGCCCCACTTGAAATCGATATTCTCGTCGTCGCGCTGAAACACCGGCAGGCCTGATAGGTCAGGAACGGCATAGTAGCTGCCCTGCCAGCCAGAAAATTTAGTTATCTGCTCCCAATTCAAGCGGACGCGGGCATCACCCAGGTGGTTATAGTACTCGAGCTTGATAGGAGCATCGCCTCTGAGATAGAGATCGGCGACATACTCGCGGGCGCCACCATCGGCCCAAGCATCGATCAGGAAGCGTCCGGCCACCCACAACCGCGCGCCGTCATCGACCACGAGGCGGAAGCGATAGTTGCCCTCGGCAAAGTCCCAGTTTCGGGTCCAGCGGGCTGACCAGTTTTCACTCGGCATGTTGGATGCCGGCGCCGTACCTTTAGGTAGGGAAAAGTCGATGACACGGTCGTTACGGACCACCTTCGACGGCGACTGCAATGACATGTTGTCAAAGTACTCGCCCTTCCAGTCGGCGATCGTCACTGGTGTAGCAGTCGGCGGCGCCGTCGTAGCAGTCGGCGGCACTGGCGGGGGTGTCGCGCTGGCGGGCATGGTCGGCGTAGGACTGGGCGTAGCGGTCGGCCAGGGCTCAGGGCTGGCCGTGATGCTCGCAGTGACGACTGGCGTTGCGGTGGGCATGATTGGCGTTTCCCACCGCGTCGGTTCGGAAGTTGCGCTCATCACCGGCGTCAGGGTGATCGTCGGCTTGGCCGGAGTCAAGAACCTGAAAAGAAGGTATGCCAATACGCACAAGAGCACGGCTAGAACAGCTACCAAGATCCACAGGATATTGAACCGTTTCACTTTGCAAGACCTCCTTCCGGCTACAGCCTGGGGCTAGAGCCAGCCCTATGCTGCAGGTTCCATCTCTACAGGACTAGATAGCGATCGATCCGCTTCTCGATCACCTTCAAGCTGCCCTCCCAAAAGGCACGCTGGCGGATGTCTAGGCCAAAGCGGGCTGCCAGGTCGGCGGCCGTCCCTTCGCCGGTGCTGCGCAGCAGGGCATCGTATTCGGGCAAAAAGGCCTTTCCGCGCTCCTGGTAGACAGCGTACAGCCCCAGGCCGAACAGCAGCCCAAAAGCATACGGAAAGTTGTAAAACGACAGACCGGCGCTGTAATAATGCGGCTTCCAGGCCCACATATAGGGGTTCAAGTAGTTTGGATCCAATCCGTCGCCGTAGGTCTGCTGCTGGCTGCGGAGCATGATATCGCAGAAATCATCAGCCGACAGCTCGGCCTTGTCCCGCCGCTCAAAAACCTCCCTTTCAAACAGGTAACGGGAATAGATATCGACGATCACCTGCGAGGCGCCAATCAGATATGTCTCCAAAATGCCCAGCTCTTCCTCAGGATTGGCTGCTTGGGCCAGGATGGCATCGGTGACGATCGTTTCGTTCAAGATCGACGCAGTTTCGGCCAGCGTCATCGGCGTGCGCCGTTGTAGGGGCAGCTTGCCCACCTGGCACTCGTTGTGATAAGCGTGTCCCAGCTCATGGGCCAGAGTCAGCAACTGGTCGAGCGATCCGTCAAAGTTGCACAGGATGCGTGATTCCTCCACGCCCGGGAGCCTCATGCAAAAGGCCCCGCCGCGCTTGCCAGCGCGCGGTTCAGCGTCGATCCACGACCGGTCAAAGGCGCGCCGGGTAAAATCCCCCGAGCGCTCCGAGAAGGCATATAGCTGTTCCAGGATGAGGTCCCTGGCTTCGGCAAAGCTGTAGCGGCGCTCCAGGCGACCGGCCGGCGCGGACAGGTCCCACCAGGGCAGTGCCTCCTTGCCCAGACGCCTGGCCTTGGCCTGCCAATAACGCCGGAAGGCCGGGAAGGACCCCTTCATAGCGGCCAGCATTGTTTCTAACGTCTCGCGGTCGATGCGCGCCTGGTCGAGCGCTTGATGAAGGGCATCAGTCCGGCCGCGCCGCTTGTAGAGGGCGATCACCGTCCCCTTGACGCCGTTGAGGCAGGCGGCCAGCGGCTCGCGGACGCTCGCCCAGCCGGCCAACTCAGCCTCATATGCCCGGCGCCGCAATTCGCCATCAGCTTCAGTCCGAAAGTTCTGCACGACGGTAATGGGCAGCTCTTTCACCTGGCCGTCCAGCTCGAAGGAGATCTTTAATTGAGATGTCACGACACCCCGCAGCTTTTCCCAGGCGTTAGCTCCACTGAGCGCTAGCTCAGACGCCAATGTCTCCTCCGCCTCGCTCATCAAGTAGCGGCTTTGCTCTGCTACTTCCTTCAGATAAAAAGCGTGCCCAGCGGGACCCCCGGCCAAGGGTTGGGCTCGGTCTTGGGCCAATGCTTGCTCGAATTTATCCCCGTCGACTGCGGCCACCCCGATCCAGCCCCGGAACAGCACGTCGGCGCGCTCTAGCCTCACGGCCAGCGCCTCCAGCTCGGACGCCAGCCGCCTGGCGACGGTGTTGTACGAGTCGGTGCTGACGAAAGAGTGGATGTAGCTGTGCAGTGTCCCACTCAGCCGCAGGGTAGCGTTCATCCTGTCGAGATAGCCGGCAATAACCTGCGCCAGCTCGGCGGGGCTGGCGTTGACTGTCGCAGAACGCGTGATCTGCTGCGCCGACAGGTAGTTTTCCAGATCATCGAGTTTGGCCTGTAGCTGGTCAATGGCCTGCTTGAGCTCGACAGAGTCAAGGCCAGGGTAGACGTTGGACAGATCCCAATGGGGCGCAGACCCTAACGACGATTCAGAAGCCATTACATACTCCTTTCGACAAGGCGTGATCGACAATGGCTATTATACTATAGGGCATGTTATGGGCCAAAGCAGGCGCCATGTTTGGCAAAAGTCCGGCTTTTGGCCGCCTGGAGGGACAGCGGCTATGAGTCAAGACAGGCAGGTCTTGACCTTATTTAGCAAACCTTCCATGCTTAAGAGGGTATGGGCATAATAGTGCACCGGCCCGCTACTGCCCTTCCGGCTCTTCCGCAGGAGTTGGAGGCTGCGGATAGAGTCATCGCCAGAGAAACTGATAAAGAGGATAGGCACCTCAGCCCAACGGGGCATACGGCGGAGTTGCTCAGAGAGCTGATAAGCGTCCCGCGCCGCACTAGACAGGTCTACGATCACCAGGTTGGGGGGAGTAATAGCCATGGCATACTCGGTCTCTGCCCAGCTCGAGGAGGTATCGACCCAGTAGCCAGCCAACTGGAGCAGATCGGCCACCCCTTCGAGAAGTGGGGAACTCGAGCCAATTACTAGGATGTGGTGTCCGTTCGTTTTCATCCCACTCCAAGCGTCTCCATCGCTCTGCATGATACAAAAGCCTGGACAGAACGACGGCATCCCTGCGATCTCCCTTCGGCTGCGGCACAGGGCAGGCCAATACGGCCAGGCCCTCTTCCTTACGGGCCCCTGGCATACAGCAGGACTATTAAGCACTGACCATCATAGCACAGCAGGAGAAAAGAAAACATCCCCCCAAGGGAGGATGTGGGGAGGTAGATTGTATGAGCCCCTGGCTTAAACCGCGTTGCCCACCAGCCTGCCGAGTGGGTAGCAGCAGGCCGAAGGGTTACGAATTGGTCAGCGCGTCGCGATCCGACATGAGGCCCATCTTGACAGCAAACAGGCGCAGATCGGCTTTGCTGGCCAGGTTGAGCTTGTTGTAGATGTTGCGCAGGTGGGTTTTGATCGTCTTTTCGCTGAGATAGAGCTGGGCAGCGATCTCGGTATTTTTCAAGCCACGACTGGCCAGGAAGAAAACTTCGCGCTCGCGAGGCGTCAGGGCGTGGAGGGCTTCTTCACGGCGGCCGGTCTCTTCCTGGAGACGGCTCAATTGCTGCACCACCTTGGCGGCAATGGAAGGTGAGAGCAACACTTCGCCGCGATAGACCGATCGGATATTATCGGCCAGCCGTTCCCCGTTGACTGTTTTCAGCACATAGCCAGAAGCCCCGGCAATCAGCGCCGCTGTCACTTCCTGGTCGTCGTCATAAGCCGACAGGATCAGTACCTTGGCCTCAGGAGAGGCATCCAGCAGCTTGCGGCAAAAGTCCGCGCCGCTCCCGTCTGGTAGGTGAAGATCCAACAGGATCACATCTGGCGCCTCCTCAGCTACCACAGCCAGCGATTCCTCGCCATAGGTTGCCTCGCCGACGACGGTGAAATCCGGTTCCAGTTCCAATAAGGCGCGCAGACCTTCGCGAAAGATGGTATGATCGTCTACGATGAGCAGCTTTATCATGGCTACAGCTCCTTCATCCAAGGAGTGGCTCGCGGCCTCTCCTTACCCTGGGCGAAGCGAAGCATCTATCGACTGGGCCAGCGGGAATTGCAGGACGAATACGCTGCCCTGGCCAACCTGGCTCTTGAGTGCAACTCGACCCCCATGCTGCGCTATCAACTCCTGGACAATGGCCAGTCCCAGGCCAGTGCCGGTGCACTCGGGCGTGTTGTTCCGCCCCCGGTAAAAGCGTTCAAAGATGTGCTCCTGCTCGTCTTCGGGAATGCCAGCGCCGGTATCGCCCACGGCGATTTCTAGCATCGGCCCAATCAGGGGCAGTCTGGCCTGAGGAGAGGACTTGGAATCGGGACCGGCCTCCCGAGCCGCCACCCACACCTGCCCACCTCGCGGAGTATACTTTAAGGCATTGTCGACCAGGTTGGTTAACATCTGGATCAGATCGTTCTTGTCGGCCCACAGTTTTGGCAGGCTGCCCTGGACATGATTTTTGAGCTCGATGCCTCGTTTTTCGGCGGTCTCCTGATAGACCTCCAGAACCTGGGCAATGATCTCTTCTGCTGCCAACAATTCAGGGTGAAGGCGCAAGGTTTGGCGATCGATGCGGGTCAGGTCGAGAATATTCTCGACCATCGTCTCCAGCCGGTGGGTCTCCTGCTCAATAGTCTGCAGATAATAGATCTGCTTCTCTGGCCGGCCCTTGCGCGCCAGCGTAGCATATAGCTTGATGACGGCTAGAGGTGTGCGCAGCTCGTGCGACACATTGGACACGAAACGGGTTCTGAGCTGGTCGAGATCCTGGAGCTGCTGATGCTTTTCTCTAAGCTCGCGCAGGTGTTCAACACGCTCCTGTTCCAGGATCTTTAGGGAGGTGATATCCTCCAGAACAGCGACCAAGGTAGCCCCCATTTCGCCTGGCCGTTGGCCGGCTGCATGCCCTTTGCGTGGCGGACTGGCGAGTGAAGGCGCCGGGGCGAGAGTCAATCGTACGTAGCGCTGCTCTCCCTGCGCCGATTGGATGCGCGTGTCTACCTGTTGGCGCTGGCCGGTGAAAACTACCTCTTCCAGGGCATGAACTAGCCGTCGCCAGTCGCCAGTCGCCAAAAAGTCGGATAGATTGCGCCCTACGAGACTCCGATCGGCTCGGGACAGCAGCCCGGTCAGCGCTGGATTACAGGCCTGGATGTCGCCGGTGACGGTGAGAACGCACAGGCCCAATGGCGAGGACTGGAAGACAGTTTCATAGTCGTACCCATCGGATACTGTTCTGTCCTGGTAGGCACGCTCGACGATCAGCGAAGCCTGACTAGCCAGGTGTGTCATCAACCGGATCGCGCCCTGGTCGAAGGAACGGCCAACTTGGGGCTCTGCTACGCAGATCATCCCTACCTGTTCTTTACCTGCTCGCAGGGGCAAAATGAGCGTGTTCGTGATCCCCAGTTCGGCCATGACCTTGCCATCTGCAGGCCCGGCAGCGTTCCAGTCAGCAGACCGCCGGGCAGTCAATCCGCCAAAGGTGCCATCGCCACGCAAAATGACCTTCCGCAGTTCCTGCTGTTGAGGGCCCGCGGCCGCCACGCAGCGCAGGCGGAGGCCCTCCTCCTCCCTCAAGAAGGTAAAAGCATGCCGGGCTCCAGTCGAGTCAAGGGCCTCTCGGGTGATCTGCTGCAATGCAGCGCCTACGTCCTGCATCTGTGCAGGCCTGGCCGGTCGCGGCTCGAGGAGCTCGCGCAGGCGTCGGCGTGTGTCGTCCAGCAATTGCGTACGGTGGAGGATCGGCGCAGCATAGTGGGCAAGGTTCGCTGCCATCTCTACATCTTTGTCCCCAAACCGATCCGGTTCGAGGGCAGTCCACTCCAGCAGGCCTATTGCCCGGTCATCGAGTAGTAGCGGTACGCCCAACCAGGCACGGACGCGTTCCTCGCCTGGGATACGGCGCCAGCGTGCGTCCTCGGCTGTATCGGGGACGACGGCAGGCCGGTTGCCGTCCAGGGCAGTACGGGCGGCTCCTACCTGGCTGACCGGCAGGGAGAGCCCCAAAAGGGGCGCCGGCTCGCCGTGATTGGCCAGCACCTCCAGCTCGTCACCATTGAGCCACATCACTGAGGTGCCATCACAGGTTAATAGACGGCGGGCTTCGCTGACAAGCGCAGCCAATGCTCCCTGGAAATCGTCGGCCAGATTGACCTGGTCCACTGCCGCCAGCAGTTGCCTGTCCAGATCGCTTTTGCCGTTCTGCCCTTTACCCACTCCGATGCTCCTTAGCGCTCTGACGCATATCCAAGCGGCACAGATCCTATCATACCACAAAACTGCTAGATAGCCTAATGAACGCGGGGAGGTTGAAAGAATGGATGAGTGGCAGGCTGTCCCCGATACTCATTACACACCTAGGGCGGTTTCGCATTGGCGCCGATTTGTGCTATAATAGAGGCAACTCGCGGATGGAGGAGCAACCATGGACAGGGTAACCATCGCCTGTGTGCAACAGCGGAACGTCATCGCGTCCGGTCAAGAGGAATTCGAAACCCTGGCGCGGCGGTTTGTGCGCTTGGCGCAAGCCAAATCGGCCCAGTTGGTCATCTTTCCCGAACTGGCAGGGCTCATGCTGGCGCCCTCCCTTTTCTCGGGCATAAAACGCAGCTTTATCAAGCGGGCCGACAAAGGCAAGCAGCCAGGAGCGGGCGTTGTGCAGCGCGGAGTGAAACGCCTGGCCGATGCAGCCGCCGGCGCGTTAGGAGGGTACTGGGGAAGCCTGGATGGCCTGCTGCGCAAGAACAGCGGCAGCCTTTGGCGCGCGTACGTCGATACTTTCGGCAGATTGGCGCAAGAATCCGGCATCATTGTCGTCGGCGGCAGCCTGTACGTTCGCGACTATGAGACCGACACGCTGCGGCACCGGGCTTTTGTTTTCAACATAGACGGCGGGATTTTGGGTTACCAGGACAAGCTGAACCTGACGCCCGACGAGCAGGAGTGGGTAGTACCTGGCGCCGAGCTCACAATCCTGGACGCGCCCTTTGGCCGCTTTGGCTTGCTCATCGGTCAGGACCTACTCTACCCTGAATTGGCCCGGCTATCGGCTGTCCAGGGTGCAGATCTGCTGGTCGGCATCGCCGCCATCCCAGGCGCAGCCCGGGCGCAGATTATCCGCTCGGCGTTGGCCCTCCGAGCTGAGGAGAACCAGATCTTTACGGCAGCCAGCTTCCTACTGGGGCCAAATTACCTGGGCCAGACCAGCCGGGAGGACTACCTGGGACAGTCGGCTATCATGGCCCCCACGTCCCTAACCAGTAGAGGGAGCGGCGTCCTGAGCCAGGTGGGCACAAACCGCGCCGAAAGCCTGATCGCAGCCGAGCTGGACTATGAACAACTGCACCGCCTGCGGCAGACTGGCGATTTTCGCCCGCGGCAGCAGATGAACCTGGGGAACCTTGGCCTGGTCCTTGCCGACATCTACCGCGATGGATTGACCCTCGAACAGGGGATCGAGCAGCAGATCGCCGGGCCAGTCGCCGAAGCGGCGCCAGGGCCGATCGTCGAGCTGCCCCCACTGCCTGCGCCGCTCCCCTCTGACGGTCTAGCTCAGGCCGAACCAGATCAAGGGACGCCTGCGGAGGACGAGCAGGCCGGTGAGACGCCTGTCCTGACCGATAGACCAGAGAGCAACGCTGACGATCTGCCATAAGTCGGCGACGTTCAGGAGAAAGCAAGTCGCAAAATGGCCTACATCCTCGGCATCGTCGGCTCGGCGCGCCGGTGGGGCAATTCCGACCTGCTGGTCCGGCAGGCCCTATTAGGAGCCCAAGCCGAGGGGGCAGTGGTCAAAGCCGTCCGGCTGACCGACCTGAGCCTGTCGCCGTGCACCGGCTGCATGCGCTGCGTCGCAGGCGAACCCCGCTGCCCTCTCGATGACGATCTAGCCTGGTTAGTCGACATAATCCAGGCGGCCAGAGGCCTTGTCCTGGCTGCGCCTACCTACTTTCTTGGGCCGGCGGCAACCGTCAAGCTTGTGCTAGACCGGCTGCTGGTCGTTATGGGGCAAGTGAACCAGCCCTTGCCGCCCACCCGTCCCGCAGTGACCATCGCCACGGCTGGATTGGAATCGTGGCGGGGCGTGGCCCTGCCTTTTCTGAATGCTGTAGCTGGCGTGTTTGGCTACCGGGCCATCGATAGCCTGACGGCATTGGCCCCTGGCCCCGGTGAGGTGCTGCTGGACGAAGAATTGATGGCGCGTGTGCTGGCGGCTGGCCAGCGGCTGGGCCGCGGCGAGCTAGAGCCCGCGCCTGCGCCGCCCAACGTGTGCCCCATCTGTCGCTGCGATTGCTTTGTGCTGAACGGCGCGCAGGCGACCTGTCCCATCTGTGGCCGAGAGGCCGCCATCGAGCACGACGGGCGCCAGGTCACCCTCCGGTTCGACGCCCCCCGTGGCATTCACCAGCGCTGGACCCCGGAGGGCCTGCGGGCGCACGTCGTCGAGTGGGTCATGGCCACCGCGCCGCGCTACCAGGCTCGGCGCGGTGAGATCAAGGCGCGGCGGGCAGCCTACCGTGACAGAGAGGTTGAATGGCTACATCCGCGCCCGCTGGGCGAGAGGAGTTAGAAATGAAAAGAGGCATACTCCTGATCGTGGCTCTGTTGCTGTTGGCGGCGCTGGGAACAGGCGTGCTGGCCTTGCTGCCGGACAAAGCCGGGCTTCCAGCCGGGTGCCAGGCCGCGTTAAATCAGTACCTCACCCACAAGAACGCGACGCTGAGCGAAGGGCTGAGCGTGAAATCAGCGGTCAAGGCCGCCAATCCGGGGAGATTGGCTCAGGATGTGAGCATGGCGGTTTATGGCGGCAGCCTATACTATCAGACCGACCAAGACTATCAGACATCAAGCGGCGATGCCGAGGCTGATGACTACTGGGCGACAGACGACCGCCGGCCACTGCCCTACCCACCTGAAGAAGTGTGGTGCGTTCTTCTAGAGCGCAGCGCACAGACGCCTGCGTACGGTGTCGCATTCGTCAGCCTGCACCAGGACATCCACAATGCCGATTGGGTCGTTCACGAGGCAGGACCCGACCCGTTTGCCTCGGTTAGCATCCAAGTCGCATCCGATCTGGGTTGTGACCTGTCCGTGGATCGTTGATCGCGATCAGAAGACACCTCGCAGCTAAAAGCACCAATTCTCATGGTAGATACACAGGCGCTAACTGAGCTCACTGCCGTTGCCCGCACCCCGCTGAGCGACTGGCCAGCCCGCTTTCCCGGCCGGCAGGCGATGGGCTATCTGTGCAGCTACGTCCCTGTAGAGATCATCCACGCCGCTGGCCTGATACCCGTGCGTGTGCGGAGCAACAACGTCCCCCTGCGCCGGGTAGACGCCCAGTTACAGTCCTTCGCCTGCGCCCTGTGCCGCAGCGCCCTCGACCAGCTCCTGTGCGGCGAGTTACACTTCCTGGCCGGAGCCGTCCTGGCCCACACCTGCGACGCCATGCAGGCCTTGGCCGACCTGTGGCGCATCGACTCGCTTCGCTCACCAGCCAGGGCCACATCTGCCGGGCCCGCGCCTTTTGTAGACGCCGTCATGCAGCCCACCAACCTGGGCAGCCCGGCTGCTCGCCCTTACCTGATCGCAGAGCTGGGCCGCTTCCGGGACAGGCTGGCTGCCCTCGTCGGCCGTCCCATCACCGACGACGACCTGCACGCCAGCATCGCCCTGTACGACGACACGCGGCAGCTCGTCGGGGCGCTCCAGCGACAGCGCCCCCGCTTGAGCGCGCCCGACTTTTTTGCCATCCTGGACGCCGCCCAGATCATGCCTCGCGAGCAGTTCAACCCGCTCCTGGCTGGCTTGCTGGCTGCATTGGAACAATCCCCGCCGCCGGTCCGCCGCAGTGGTCCTGGCCTGTTCCTTACTGGCGCCGTCCTCGACGAACCGCTTCTGCTGGAAATCATTGAGGAGTTGGGCGCCCGGGTGACAGGCGACGACCTGTGCACTGGCTCCCGTCACTTTCAGGACCTGGTAGATGCCCAAGGTCCCGGTCCATCCCGGCCTATCCCGGCCTATTCGGCTGGGACCGGTGGGCCAGGACTACCCGGCCGGGAAGGCGACCCGATCGCCGCCTTGGCCGCCTACTTTTTGCGGCGGCCTCCCTGCCCTGCCAAACTGCATCCCCATCATGACCCCGGCCCCCACCTGCTGGACCAGGTTCGCGCGGCGCGTGCTGATGGCGTCCTCTTTGTCCTAGAAAAGTTCTGCGATCCCCATGCGTTCGAGCGGGCGCTCGCGCTCCCTGCGCTGGATGGTGCCGGCATCCCACACCTCTTGCTGGACGCGCCGGGGGCAGAGCAATCAGCCAGCCTGGAAGGGGTGCGTACCCGCCTCCAGGCCTTTGTCGAGATGCTGGCCTAGTCCCGCCTCTCGGTGCCAAGTACCGGTGCTGTGCCGGTGCAAGGTACCGGTGCTGTGCCGGCAGGGGGAGGCGTAGGATCGGCCGTTGCGACTTTTCGGCCCATGCTGCGTATCGAGGATGATGTTATGGTGGGACAAGCGTAACTCTACTGTCCGATTTGCGTTCTATGTCTTGGATATATAGAGGATCATGACCGACGTTTTACATATGCCGTACGTTTCTGGCGGTTTGGAGCAACCCTACACACCCCAATTCGCCGAAGCACAACTAAAAAAGGCCGGCCTGGGGCGTGCTGCATGGCGTGTTTTCCAGATCTTGAGCGTTCTCCTGACGGCACTCCTGTGGCGGACCTTGGATCGCTGGCGGTGGACCTATAGGCGCGGCGAGACAAAAGAGGACCGCCAGCGCCGCCGGGCCCAATGGCTGTTGGATCGGTTGATCTGGCTGGGGCCAACCTTTATCAAGGTCGGCCAGTCGCTCGGCACCCGGCCGGACCTCCTGCCGGTGGTCTATGTCAACATTTTAGCCACCTTACAGGATCAACTGCCCCCTTTTTCCAACGACGTCGCCTTTTGCCTTATCGAGCAGGAGCTTGGCTGGAAGCCGGAAACCTTGTTCGACCAGTTCGATCCCCAGCCGATCGCCGCAGCCAGCCTGGGCCAGGTCTACTATGCCGTAACCCACGAGGGCCAGGAAGTAGCGGTCAAGGTGCAGCGGCCCGACCTGTTTTACAGGATCGGCCTGGACCTGGCGCTTGTCCGTCGCCTGGCCGCCGTCGTCCAGCGCTTTCCCAGGCTGAGCCGTAGCCTTGAGTGGGTCAGCGTCGTTGACGAGTTTGGGGCCAAGCTATTCGAAGAGCTCGACTATGTCCACGAAGCCCAAATGGCACAGCGTTTCCGCGCCGACGTCGAGCAGATACCCGGGATCTACGTCCCCAGGGTCTACTCGGAGTTCAGCAGCCGGCGGGTGCTGACCACCGAATTTATCCACGGGTTCAAGATATCGGACAAGGAACAGTTGCAGGCTGCCGCGATAGATATTCCAAGCCTCTTGCGGCGAGGAGTGCGAACCAACCTCAGACAGCTCCTGGATAACGGCTTTTTCCACGCCGACCCCCATCCTGGCAACCTGTTTGTCAGGCCGGAAGACGGCACCCTCGTCTTTCTCGACTTTGGCATGATGGGCATCGTCGGCCCTGAAGACAAGCGCGCAGTCGTCGAGATCTTTGTGGACGTGATCAACGGCCGCCCCGATAACCTGCGCGATAACTTGATCCGTCTGAACTTCCTGCACCCAGACTCCCCATGGGATGAGCTAGTGCCGTACGTCAATCAACTGTTTGGCGCTACCTTTGGCGCGCAGGATCGCCGCTATACACTCAGGGACGTGACCAACGCATTCGCGCCCCTGTTATATGAGTATCGGTTCCGCATCCCCGTCAACTTTGCTCTCATCGCGAGAGCCATCATTACCCTAGAGGGGATTAGCTTACAGCTCGACCCCGAGTTTGACATCTTTACCGTCTCGGCGCCCTATGCCGTGCGGATGATGCTGACCCTGCCCGATTCAGGACTGCGCCAGCGGCTGATGGATGAGCTGCTGACGCCAGAAGGCACGTTGGACTGGCAGCGGCTCCAGCAGTTGGTCAGACTGGCCGCCCGTGAGCAGGGTTTCCCTAGGCGCCTGTCCTCCGATAGCCAAAGGTCGGATCTCACAGAGATCCCTCTCGAGGGACACGACGACCCTGGGCCGGACAGTCTAATCGGGCCGGCGTTGGATATGCTCCTTTCGCCAGAGGGCGCTGCCCTGCGGCGAGCGCTTGTTGCCGAGCTGCTGCGCGCCCCTGAGGAAAGGGATAGCCACCTGGAAGAGCTGGGGCAGTTCTTGTCTGCCGATCCTACCCTACCTCCACACAGGATCATAGACCGCCTGGTGGCCTTTGTCTTTTCTCCGGAGGGCGCCGAGACGCGGGCCCAACTGGCGGCAGGTTTCAAATCCAACGGCAATTTCGACCTGGCGCGGCTGCTGGATCTTTCGGCGGCAGCAGGCCGCGTGAACTCGGCCTTCCGGACTAGCGTGGTATTGCGCTCTGTCGGCAGCTATCTCATCTCCGAGCAGGGCAGGCCAGCTCGAGACAGGCTGCTCCGGACAGGCGCTGAGCGGATCGTGGGCGGGCTGCTTCACACCCTGGATCGCCTCCAACAGCCGGCCCTGCGTGCGACACCCCCGCCCTCTTGAGCTGAGGATAGCTATCAGCGGCCAGCAAGGCGGCTGGCTGCTCGCATCGAGGCCGCCAAAATCGGCTGGCCGCTCATAGCTAGATCGTCACGAGCTCCTCTTCCTTGATCAGCTCTTTGCCCGTCAAGGTCATGAACACATCCTCCAGCGTCAGTTCGCCGCCGTCGTGCTGCGCACTAGCAGAGCCATTCCGGCCAGGGATGAGCTTCTTGAGCCCCGCTGGCGTGTCCAGCGCCACAATCCGCCCATCGTCCAGGATGGCGATGCGGTCGCATAAAGCCTCTGCTTCGTGCATGTCGTGTGTTGTCAGCACAATGGTGGCATCGTGAACCTCACGCAGCTCCTTAACAAAGGCCTGAACCTCCCGCTTGGAGCGAGGATCGAGTCCTGTCGTCGGTTCGTCGAGCAGCAGCAGGATGGGCCGAGTCAAAAACGCACGGGCGATGGCCACCTTCTGTTGCATCCCACGGGACATGTCCTCCAGTGGCTCCAAGATTTCTTTATCCTTGAGCCCCAGCCGGCGGAGGATTTCAAAAGTCTGCCGCCGGGTTTCCTGGCCGGACAGGCCATACAGCCGGCCAGCATACAGCAGGTTCTCGACGCTTGACAGCTTTTTGAAAAAAGCCGCTTCTACCGACACCCGGTTGATGAGCCGCTTCACCTCCATCTCGTGACGGGTCACGTCCAGGCCAAAGACCTGGATCTGACCTGTATCGGGCGCCAACAGGGTCGTCATCAGCCGGATCAGCGTGCTCTTGCCCGATCCGTTTGGCCCCAGGATGCCAAAGATCTCCTTGGCCTGAACTTCCAGGCTGACGTCGTTGACGGCT